>JAAYVP010000018.1 GCA_012517115.1 Brooklawnia sp.
CCGCGCTGGCACCGAACTCGTCCGCGGCGTAGCCAGCCATGGTTGGGACCAGCAAGAAGAAGATCATCGCGTTGCAGAAGTTGGCCACCGCCAAACCGATGAAGGTCGGGGTAAAGAGCCGCTGCGTCACGGAAGACCATGCTACGAGGACTACCGGTCACCGAAGCTGTGGGCACGCGCTGCTCGGTTCGTACCGGACTGTACGGGCCACGATTCAGTCAGGCAAAGCCACCACCCCCGCTCGTGACTGCGCGGTAGCCTGTCGCGGACCCCGTGGCAGCTGCGGAACCAGATCGACCTCGACAGTGATGTCGACGACGAACTCGCCCCAACCAGTGGTCACCTCGCAGGCGCTCAGCCGGGCGCGGTTCTGGCTGGCTGCCAGTTCAGCCACCTCGCAGGCGGGGCGTCCGGTCTGCTGGGCTCTGGCAGCCGACAACGCGACCAGGTCTGCGACCGACCGGGTCCGCGCTTCGGAAGCCAGCAATGACCCCTGCCAAGCCAACACCAGTCCGACCAGGCATAGCACTAGGACGACACAAACCGTAAGCACCGAGCCGCCCCCGCGTTGGTCGCGAGCCCGGCAACGTCGTACGCGCTTGACCATCTTACTCACCTGCCGCCAGTCGGCGCCGCTGCGCGTCCCTCAACAGTGATCGGGCCGAACGCTCCCCAGCTTGCCTCGACACTCACCACCACAGCCACTTCGGTGGGTGCCTCACTCACCAGCACTGCGGCCCCTTCGGGGACGCGGCCGCGCGCCTCGTCGGCGGCTTGCTGATCGTCACGACCCAACTGCCGAGCGATCTGGCCTGCCGACTCGGTGCAGCGGGCTTGCAGTCCAACCAAGCCGATGCCCCAGCCGAGCAGTGCTGTGGCCAGGCAAGCGGCGAGGATGCCGATCGCCAACTCAAAGGTGACCATGCCGCGCTGGGCGGCGCTGGTGACCGGGTCGAACCGCTTCGCGGCAGGTGATCGGTCTTTCGTGACTCTGTTCATCGAAGATCTCCTCCTGATACCCGGCGGACGGTGGCTCGGCTGTCCAAGCTCACCGTCCGCCGAGGCAGCGGGATTGGGTCACCCGACCATTCCGCCGACCCTGCCGATCAGGTCGAGGACGAAGCGCAGCATCGTGGTGAAGAACTCGTTGTCGTTGAAGATCTTCAGTAGCACCAAGGCCAACGCGACGGCGGCGAGGATGCCGACGGCGTACTCTGCGGTGGCCATGCCACGCTGGCATGCGCGACGCAACTGGACTACGCCACGACGGGTCAGGGACGGGTTCCCTGCCACCTTCTCGGCAACCTGCGTGCTGTGAACGGCGGACTGGAAGGTCGTCTCGGGCTGGACGGTGATTCGGTTGGCCATTATCGGCTCCTCTCGGGTGGGGATCCCGCTTGTCGGGATCGCAGTCATAGTTGGCGGCCGGTGCCGGAATCGGTCAGACGGACAACACCTTGTGGACAACTCAGCGGCCTTGAGTCAGCGCGCCGAGGGTAGCCGCCACGATCGGCACCACACCCACCAACACGAACGCCGGCAGGAAGCAGCAGACCAGCGGCAGCACCGAGCGCACACCAGTCGTCCGGGCGACCGCCTCGCGTTGGGCACGGCGACGTGCCCTCGCCTCCGTGGCGTGCACTGCCAGCACCTCGCTGATCGCGGCCCCGGAGTCCGCGCAGCGGGCGAGGTCGCGGGCCGTTGGCCCCCAGACCGGATGCGCACGCAAGGTCGACCAGGCCTGCGCATCAGACCGCCCGATCTCCAGGTGCCCCAGCACACCTCGCAACAAGTCGGCACTGGGTTCTGGAGCCAACACCGCGACCTGACGCACCGCGGCTCGCAACGGCACCCCGGCATCGAGAGCTGCGCTCAGCAGGTCGAGGCAACCCGGCAATTGGGCCACCCAAAGCCGACAGCGACGACGTTCTGGCTCGGCCTCAGCCCAGCTGATTAGGACCATCGACAGCGGAACCGCCGCGACACCTGCCACCAGACCCATCACGCGCTGCCCCAGCAGCAGCCAGATGACCACCCCGGCGAGCACGCCCACCCGCAAGCGGCTCGCCGTCACGTGGTCGGCCAGCCAGCCGCCCAGCCCCAGTGCGCTCCCGGGGCTGCTCGCCGCCACCCCCGCGGCGGACAGCGAACCTGCATCGCGCAGCGCCCCGGTCCGCGGACCGCCCAGACAGGCCAAGGCCGCCGAAAGCGAGACGGCGGCAACCACCGCCATTGCGCTCATGCTCGGCCCTCATCAGCTGGCCCCACCCGACTCAGCAGCGTCGTCCAGACCAGCCCCGCACAGACCAGGCAGACCGCCACGGCCAAGCAGATCTGGCCTACCCAAGTGCCGCCCAGAAACTCGATCGGATCACCGCCGCTGACGTAGCCGAGCCCCATACC
>JAAYVP010000019.1 GCA_012517115.1 Brooklawnia sp.
CAGATCATGATGTCGGGCGCCATGGTGGCGATCGCACGGCATTCAGCGTCCGAGTCGGCGCAGACGATGGTCAGCAGGCCGACCTCACGGGCCCGCTGCATGGTCTCGGCTAGGACGGCGAGGCTGAGTTGGTGTTCCGCGTGATTCAGCACCACTGCGCGAACTCCGGCCTCGACCAGAGACTCGGGCAGGATGTGTCCCATGCCGCGGCCCTTGACGATCGGGTCCATATGCTGTGCGGTCACGGTCAGTCGGGTGGTCTTCTCGGCGACGATCCGCAGATCGACGTGCTGCGCGGTGAATACCACATCGATGTCGAATTGCCCGGCCAACTCGTCTGTCAAGCTCGCAAGCCTGACGGTGTCCGCGCCGCCTAGATAGGCCTTCGGGTTTACGATCAGGAACGGAGAGCGGATGGCTGCCCGATTTGGAGCATACCGTTGCGTTCCCATCGCGGGACTCCTCCTGATTGGGTCTTCCTCGGGGTTGATTCTAGGTGGGCGAACGGTCGACAGTCGGTTGGGGGAGATGATGTGACAGACTCCTCTTCATGGCTGAGCCAGTGGTTGCGGTGGTCGTGGGCGCGGGACTGGGGGTGCGGTACGGGGGAAAAACTCCGAAACCTGCCCTCAAAGTCACCGGCAAAGCGCTGTTGGTCATGTCGGTCGAGGCGATGGCCGCGGGCGGCTGCACCGATGCAGTCGTGGTGGTCAACCCGCAGGTGGCCAAGAAACTCGGGCCTGCACTGGCAGCGCTGCCAATACCGGTGCTGCAGGCTTTTGGCGGGACGACCCGGCAGCAGTCTGTGCACAATGGGTTGAAAGCGATCCGCGACGATCCCCGCCTGTCGAAGGCCCGCATCGTCCTCATCCATGACGCGGTTCGCCCAATGGTGCCAGCGACCGTGGTTTCGGAGGTGATTCGGGCCGTTCGCGATGGTGCTGAGGCGGTCGCACCTGCCGTGGTGGTGGCCGATTCGATGCGGATGCTTGTAGATGGGGGGACCAACCGAGTGGTTGACCGTTCGACGCTTCGGGCGATCCAAACACCACAAGGCTTCCCGTTGGATGTGATCCTCAACGCCCACGAGAAGATGGCCTCCTCGGGGGCGCAATTCACCGACGATATCTCGTGCGCAGAGCAGGCAGGTCATGAGGTCGTGCTGGTGCCGGGCTCGCGGCTGTCCATGAAGATAACCGAACCGTCCGACCTCACGGTGGCTAAGGCCCTGTGGAAGGCCCGAGCGAGCCTAGGTCACCATTCTGGCCGTCGCATATTCCGACACCTGTCACTGCTGTGATCCGCACTGGCATCGGCTACGACGTTCATCGGCTTACCTTGGGGGTGCCGATGTGGGTGGCGGGGCTGCATTTCCCGGATGAACCTGCTGGACTGCATGGTCATTCCGATGGCGACGTGGTTTGCCACGCCGCCTGCGATGCGTTGCTCAGCGCCGCCGGGCTGGGCGACATGGGTTCCAACTACGGCACTAGTCAGCCGGAGTGGGCCGGGGCGTCGGGCATCGCGTTCCTGACCGAGACCAGGCGACGCCTAGCGGCGTCCGGCTGGCGGGTCGGCAATGTGGCGGTGCAGTTGATCGGTAACCGGCCACGGCTAGCCGGTCGGCGCGCCGAGGCGGAGGCGCTATTGAGCGACGTGCTGGGAGCCCCGTTCAGCTTGAGCGCAACCACGACCGACGGACTCGGCTTCCAAGGTCGCTCGAAGGGGGTCGCCGCGATCGCATCTGCCCTCGTCGAACGTGACTGACGCACTGCTCGACCGTTAACGGACCGCCGCGGCGGGCGCGTCGAAGGTGTTGCAGGCGCCCATAGAAGTGGTGACCGTGCCCTCAAGGAACCAGTCTCGGCGTGAGTCGCCGTGGCCGTGGTTGCCTTCGATGTTCGGATCGCCCGAAAGCTGGTCGTCGCCGATCGAGTAGAAGAGCAGCGAAAGCTGTTGCACATCGTTGTCGTCCAACCCCACCGACATCTTCACGGAATTGATGAACTGACCAGACCAGCAGTCCGCCTGCACCTCCAAGCGTCGTGAGAATTCGTTTGCGTCGGCTTCGCCGGAGTTCTGCTCCCAGGCGGCCTCGGAGATCAGGATGCCGGTGCGTCCCTGAATCGCGTGCCCGAACTCGTGAGCGATTACGCTCTCCACCACGTAAGGGCTGTCCTGCAACCGGGACGGGATGATGTCGGGCAGGTCGGCGGCGTAATAGATCTGCTGGTCGGCGGCACAGTAGGACGCGTTCTGACGCGGCATGCTGCCGCAACGGGTCTGCACCTCGCGGGTGTAGATGGTCACGCTGGGACGTACCGTGATGTAACCGGCCTGCTCGACCGCGGGGCCGAAGACGCGCATCAAGCACGCGGTGAGCTCGTTCATGTGATCTTGCAGGGTCGAAAGTGATGCGTTGGATAGGTCGATCGGGGCCGCGTCGCAGCGCACCGGGACTGCCACATCGGACGAGTAGATGGCGTTGTCGACCATCCAAGTGGTCGCCTCGCCATAGGTCTGAGGCATCGGCAGTTCGGGAGGGTTGGTGTCGATCGGCGGCACCTGGTAGCTCTCGTTCTGGTACTCGCCGGGTGGGATTTGCGGGCTCGGGCCGGGGTACTGCTCGGTCAGCATGCTGACAACGACCATGCCCAAGAAGATCGCGCCGATCACGATGACGATCGCGCGCAAGGCCGACCCAGTGCGTCGGGGGGGCCGGGCTTGCGGCTGGTAGCGGTTGGGCGAGGGGATGCGACCCCAACTCTGCTGTTGGGCTGGTGGCGCCCACCGTTGGGTTGGTGGCGCCCATTGCTGGGTGGGCTGTCCCCATTGCTGGGTTGGTGGCGCCCATTGTTGGGTGGGCTGTCCCCATTGTTGGGTGGGCTGTCCCCATTGCTGGGCTGGTGGCCTCCATTGTTGTTGGGGGCGACCCTGCTGCCCTCGGTATCCCTGACCCCACTGGCTCACCCGCCAACCTTATCTGCTATAGGGGTTTCGCGGGAGCAGCACCCGGGCCGGGCGTGCGCTAGCTTGATGCTCGAAGGTCGAGTGTCGACTGTGGCGGGGGATCCGTCCGTGGAAAGGAGTGCCCGTGAGCACTCGAGAGTTGCGCCGGTCCTCCCGGAGTCTGCCGGGTGCTGCCGCACTAGTTGTGATGCTGCTGTGCGGAGTGCTCGGGCTGATCGCGCCCGCTGCCGCGCAAGAGATGGCCGAATCCTACGTGGTCGCCGGTGAAATCGCCGAAGACGGCACCTTGACCATCACCGAGACCATCACATTCGCCCAAGCTCCCGAGCAGTTGGAACAGCGATTGGCGACCACGCGCCAACTGCTCAACTTCACCCAGCTTGAGTACGAGATCTCCGACGTCACCGTGACGGCTGGCGGTACCGACCTGAACCCAACCCTACGCAGCGAGGGCGAATACCTGGTCATCACCGTCGATACCGCCCAGGCCGGCACCAACCCGATCGAGATCAGCTACCGCGTCCGAGGCGCCGCGGTCGCGTTGCCGACGGTGCGCGGACAGCGCGACATGACGGAAGTGTCATGGCGGCTACTGCAAGGCCTCAGCGTAGGTGCACACGACGTTCGAGGTGAGATCACGCTGCCTTCCGGTGCACGCACCAACGACATCGACTGCCAGGCGGGCCCGCCGTCCAATACGGTCAGTTGTCGCACCTACGCGTCCGGCACGTTCGAGGCGACCCACCCGCAGTTCACCGATGGGCCCCGCGGACCAGGCGAGGTGGTCGTCCTCACCTTCTCTCTCCCGACCGACGCGGTCACCCCCAATCAGGTCGTCACCGAGCAATGGACGCTGGACCGTGCCTTCTCGGCCCAGCCTGTGCCACTGATCGCGGCCTTGGCCGCCCTGCTGATCGGGGGCGCGGCGCTGTTCTACCTGCATCGCAGCCGCGGCACCGACGCGGCCGGCGGTGCGCCGACCATGGTGGCGCAGTTCGAGCCGGTAGCCGCCGGTGAAGAACGATTCGAGATGGTGGTCAACATTCTGCCGGGCGAGGTGGGCACCTTGACCGACGAACGGGTTGACCCGATCGACCTGGCGGCGACCATCGTCGACGTCGCGCAGCGCGGGCATCTGACGATCATCGAACTGCCGCGAACCAACTCGGGCCACGGCGCCATCGAGTGGACCTTCGAACGGGGACGCAGTACCGACGGACTGCACAGTTACGAGCGCACTCTCGTAGACACGCTGGCCCCGGTGGGCGGGGAGCCGGTCGCCGTTTCACGCATCAGCGAGGCGCTCGGGCCCATCATCCCGCAGCTGCAAGACCAGATCTACGAAGAAGTGGTGAACCAGGGTTGGTTCTCAGCCCGCCCAGACATAGTGCGCGCCAGGTGGAGCCGGCTGGGCACCATCGCGGTGATCTCATCGCTGGTGGCCCTGGGTTTGCTGGTGGCGCTCACCCGGTTCGGTCTGCTTGGTCTGGTGCTCGTTGGGCTCGCGGTCGGTGTCTTGTGGGTGAGCCAACAGATGCCTCGCCGTACCGCCCAAGGCTCTTCGGTGCTCAAGGGCCTGCAAGTACTGGCCATGAACTTGGCAATCCAGCCGACCACCCATGTCCCCAAGGACGACGCCTACGCCGAGATCTCACGAATCATCCCGTATGCGATCGTGCTGGGCAGCTTCGATCGCTGGCTACAGGCCTTGGTGGACGCGGACGACGACCCGGGTGTGCCCGATCCGGACGACCTGGGTTGGTATCGTGCGCCCGCTACTTGGCAGCTTTCGGACTTGCCGAGCTCGATCGATGCCTTCATCACCACGGTCGAGGGCAAGCTCTACTCACGCCACTGATCGGTAGCAGCTCACAGTTCCAGACCCGGGTACAACGGATGGTTCCCCAGCAGTTCACCTGCGGCCGACTTTGTGGCGGCGGCCACACCTTCGGCTAAGGAATACTTCGCCTTGCCGGGCACTCCGGCCGCGGTCGTGGTGGGCGTGGTCTGCTGCAGGACGCCCACGATCAGGCCGGCGACCGCGTCCATGTCGGCGGTGGTGAAGCCGCGCGAGCTGAGCGCTGGGGTGCCCAATCGGATACCTGAGGTGTACCAAGCGCCGTTCGGGTCACGGGGTATCGAGTTGCGGTTGGTTACGATGCCGGAATCCAGCAGCGCGCCCTCGGCCTGGCGGCCGGTCAGCCCGAACGAGCCGGCCACGTCCACCAGCACGAGGTGGTTGTCGGTGCCGCCGGTGACTAGCCTGGTACCGCGCTTCAGCAGCCCCTCAGCCAATGCCTTCGCGTTGTCGGCGACCAGTTGGGCGTACTGCTGGAACGAAGGTTGGCGGGCCTCGGCGAGCGCGATTGCTTTGCTGGCCATCATGTGGCCGAGCGGACCCCCCAGCACCATCGGGCAGCCACGGTCGACGTCGTCGGCGAACTCCTTGGTGGCCAGCACCAGGCCGCCGCGTGGGCCGCGTAGCGATTTGTGGGTGGTGGTGGTGACGACTTGTGCATGGGGGATCGGATCCTCGTCGCCGGAGAAGACCTTCCCGGCGACCAGCCCTGCGAAGTGCGCCATATCCACCATCAGCACCGCACCCACTTCATCGGCGATCTCGCGCATGATGGCGAAGTTGATCCGTCGCGGATACGCGGAGTAGCCAGCGACCAAGATGAGTGGCTTGAACTCCCGCGCCTGCTGGCGCAGCGCGGAGTAGTCGATCAGCCCGGTTTCGGGATCGGTGCCGTAACTCCGCTGATCGAACATCTTGCCCGAGATGTTGTGGCGGAAGCCATGGGTGAGGTGGCCACCGGCGTCCAGGCTCATCCCCATCAACCGCTGGTTGCCGAGGTCGTGACGCAGCCGATCCCAATCGTTTTGGCTGAGGTCATGCACGGTCTTCGCGCCAAGCTTCTCCAGAGTCGGCCGCTCGATCGAGTGGCTGAGGATCGCCCAATAGGCCACCAGGTTGGCGTCGATGCCAGAGTGCGGCTGTGCGTAGGCGTATTCGGCGCCGAACAGCTCGCGGGCGTGCTCAGATGCCACTGCCTCCACGGTGTCGACGTTCTGGCAGCCGGCGTAGAAACGATGCCCAACGGTGCCCTCGGCGTACTTGTCGCTGAGCCAGGTGCCCATGCCCAACAGGGTGGGCAGCGACGCGTAATTCTCGGACGCGATCAGCTTCAGCGACGCCCGCTGGTCGTCCAGTTCGGCCTTGATGGCCTCGGCGATTCTCGGCTCCACACTGGCAATCAGCGACAGCATGGCCCGGTAGGCGGTGGAAGCGGTGGCTGTGGGGTCGGACACGGGCGCTCCTAGTTTGGAAGATGACGTCAGCGTCACTCTAGCCCCGTGCCCTGCTCGGGCGAACAACGGTCAGTCGGGCGTCCCCGGCGGGACCTCTCGCAGCGCCCGGGTTTTGACGTTGGCCAGATGCTCGCGCATCGCCTGCAGTGCCCGCGCAAAGTCGCCGTCTTGCACTGCGCTCAAGACTCCGGCGTGTTCTGCGAGTGAATCCTCGGCGTCGTGAATGCCAGAGGTGACCGACTGCCGCAGCCTGTGCAGGTGCATTGGCAGAGCCTCTGCCGCAGACATCAGGTAGGAGTTCCGGGAATACTGGAAGATGACGTTGTGGAACTGCCAATCGGCGGTCACATAGCCGCGATACGTGCCGATCACGGCGGGGTCGGGCGGCAGACCGATGACCGTCCCGGCGACCCTCTCGTGCACGGCGAGAGCCTTGGCCAAGTCATCCGCTAGGCCTGCGGGGTTCTGCAGCGCCAGTTCGAGTGCGCCAAGCTCGATGATGGTCCGGGCGTCGCAGAGTTGGGCGATCTGGTCGGCATTCAACAGGGGCGCCACCCGATAGCCGCGCAGCGGTGCACGAAAGACCAGCCCGGTGCGCTCCAGGTGAACTAATGCCTCACGAACTGGTGTAGGCGACACCGCTAGGTCGTTGGCCAAGCCGTCGATGCTCAGGGCTGTGCCGGGTGCTAGGACGCCCGACATCAACATGTCCACCAGCGATTCGTAGACCCTGTCACGCAGCACCTTGCGTTCCAAGTGCCTGGTCCCGGAGTCCGCGGCCATTGCGACCTCTCTATCTTCCTTGGTGTGGGAACGGACTACATCACCACACCAAGCTGCCACGGGACGAACTCGTTGCTGCCGTAACCCAGAGCCTCGCTTCTGGAAGGTTGGCCGGACGCGAGGTCCAAGAGGGCGTGGTACACCTCTAAGCCCATTTCGGCTACCGGCTTACCACCCGAAAACACCGGCCCGCAGTTGATGTCTATGTCGTCGGGCATGCGAGCGTAGAGGTCGTCGTTGGTTGCCAACTTCAGCGTCGGCGCCGGCCGGGTACCCAGCGCGGAGCCGCGTCCGGTGGTGAAGCAGACCAGGTTCGCGCCCCCGGCGATCAAACCGGTGACCGAGACCGGGTCATAGCCGGGGGTGTCCATCATGCCTAGCCCGGGCTGGTCGATGGGTGCGGCGTAGTCGTAGACCGCCGTCAGCGGTGCCTGTCCAGACTTGGCCACCGCGCCGAGCGATTTCTCCAGAATCGTGGTAATGCCGCCGGCCTTGTTCCCGGGCGACGGGTTGGAGTCCATGGTCGCGTTCAGTTTCGCGGTGTACTCCTCCCACCAGGCGAGCTTGTCGAGCAGCCGCTGCGCGGTTTGCTCGCTGGTCGCCCGCTGCACCAACAGCGATTCAGCGCCGTAGACCTCAGGGGTCTCAGCCAGCACCGAGCGACCGCCCTGCGCAACGATCAAATCGGACGCGAAGCCGAGCGCCGGGTTGGCGGTCAGCCCGGACAGACCGTCCGACCCGCCGCAGTTCAGGCCGAGCACCAGCTCGCTGACCGGGCGTTCGGTGCGCACGAACGAGGCGTCCACTTCGGGCAGCATCGCGGTGATGGCGTCAATTGCGGTTTCCACCGCGCCACGGGTGCCGCCGGACGTTTGGATATCCATCCGCACCAGTGGTGTGCCGGGGCGTAGCCGGATCCGGTCGATCATTTGGCTCACCTGGTTGACCTCGCAGCCCAGCCCGATGACCACCACCCCGCCCACATTGGGATGGGCTGCGAAACCGGCCAAGGTCCGCTGCAGCACCTCCAAGCCGTCGGGCGACATGGCACAACCCAGGGTGTGTACCAACGGGATGACGCCGTCCACGTTGCGGTAGTCGGCCAACAGCCCGCGTCGAGTCACTTCGTTCGTCACGATCTCGCACACGTTCGCCGAGCAATTCACCGTCGACAGCACGGCGATGTAGTTACGGGTGGCGGTGGTGCCGTCACTGCGCGTCGCCCCCAGGAAGGTGGTGCGCTCGGGAAGCTGCGGGGCAGCCCAGCCCCGGCTGCCGAAATCTGCCGCCACCGATTTGGCGTGTGAACTGAACCCGAGATTGTGCACGTGGACGTGCTGCCCAGCTGCGATAGGTTGCCGCGCCAAGCCGATCTGGTAGCCGTACTTGGTGACCGGTGCGCCGGTCAAGATGTCGCGTAACGCGATCTTGTGCCCGATGGCGACTTCGTCGCGCACTGTCAGCGCGGTCTCGCCGACGAGGATTACCTCACCCGGAAGAAGGCCCCGGCGAGCGACCGCCACATCGTCGGCTTCGTTGAGGACCAGCAGCGCATCTCTGGACGGCATCGTTCACCTCTCAGGCTTCAGGGGATCTCGGTGGCGACATCCGGACATTGATGCCAGTGAGCGAATCCTATCAAGTGAGTATTTCGACTCCCATTGGGCCGAGGCGGACGGCTGTACCGACTCAGTCGAGTTCGCCCCGACAACGGGCGATCTCGTAGAGCGCGATCGCCGCCGCCACTGAGGCATTGAGGCTCTCCACCTCGCTGGAGATCGGAATGCGCGCCAGCAGGTCGCAACGCTCGCGCGTGAGCCGGGCCAGTCCGTCGCCTTCCGAGCCGATGACCAGCAGGACGGGGCCGTCGACGCCGGGGACGCCGGCGATATCGGTCTCGCCCTCACCAGCGAGGCCGACGACAGTGAAGCCGGCCTTGCTGTAGTCCTGCAGCGCCCGGTTGAGGTTCACTGCGCGCGCCACCGGGACGCGGGCCAACGCCCCGGCCGAGGCTTTCCAGGCGACCGCGGTGACCGAGGCAGACCGGCGTTCGGGGATGATCACCCCGTGTGCTGCGAAGGCGGCGGCCGAACGAATGATCGCGCCGAGGTTGTGCGGATCGGTGATGCCGTCCAACGCCACCACCAACCCCCGGTGGGCATCGTCTTGCAGTGCATCGGCCAGCAGATCGTCGGGATGGGCGTACTGGTAGCTGGGTAGCTGGAGAGCCACCCCTTGGTGTACCGCGCCACCGGTGAGACGGTCCAACTCGGCGCGGGTGGTCTGCAGCAACGAGATGGAATGCTCCGCGGCAAACTTGAAGATGTCACGCAGCCGGTCGTCGCGTTCGCTGCCCTCGGCCACGTAGCCAGCTTTGATGGGCAACCCTGCGGTCAGCGCCTCCAGCACCGGATTGCGTCCGACCACCCAGTCGGAGCCGGCCCCCTGGCCGTGGCTGCTGGGACGCGGCGAACGCCCGCTCGGTTTGGCGCCGCCCTGGCCAGCGCCCTGCTTGGTCTTATAGGCCTTGTGATAGACCCGGTCCTCCGCTTTCGGGGTAGGGCCACGGCCGGCGAGACCGCGTTTGCGGTGCCCGCCGGAGCCAACCTTGCGTCCGGTTGCCATGTGCTGCTCCTAGATGCTCCAGCGGACGCCCTCCGGGGTGTCCTCAATGGTTAGGCCGATAGCGGCCAACTGGTCGCGGATCGCGTCCGCGGTGGTCCAGTCTTTGCGGGCGCGGGCCTGGCTGCGCTGCGCTAGCACCAGATCGACTAGTCCGTCTACGACGCCACCGAGGTCGGCGCCGCCAGCTGCAGCCCAGACCGGGTCGTGGGGGTCGAGGCCGAGGACGTGCAGCATCGCCCGGACTTGTCCCAGCGACTCTTCGGCGGCACCCCGGTCACCGGCGTCGATCGCCCGGTTGCCCTGCTTGACGGTGTCGAAGATCACTGCGACGCCCGCCGGAGTGCCGAGGTCGTCGTCCATGGCAGCCACGAACTCGATCGGCAGTTTGGCCAGATCGAATTCGACCGGGCCGGACGCCCCGGCGCGCTCCAGGAAGGAGTCGATCCGGGCGAGCTGGGCGCTCGCCTCGGTCAGCGAGGTCGGGCTGAACTCGATCGCCGACCGGTAGTGGGGGGCGACCAGATAGAGTCGCACGGCGCGGGGTTCGTACTGTCGGGTGACTTCGCCGACTAGCGCGCTGTTGCCCAGCGATTTGCTCATTTTCTCGCCGGCCATGGTCACGAACGCGTTGTGCATCCAGTACTTGGCGAACCCGTGCCCGGCGGCTCGGGACTGTGCGAGCTCGTTTTCGTGGTGTGGAAAGCGCAGGTCGAGGCCACCGCCGTGGATGTCGAACTCGCTGCCCAGGTACTTCAAGCTCATCGCCGAGCACTCCAGGTGCCAGCCGGGACGTCCACGTCCCCACGGGCTGGGCCATGACGCGGTGGCCGGCTCGCCCTGCTTTGTGCCTTTCCACAGTGCGAAGTCACGAGGGTCACGTTTGCCGCGCGGGTCGGCGTCGGCTGCCGGTGCCATGTCAGTTACCCGCTGGTTCGAGAGTTCTCCGTAGTCGGGCCAGGAAAGCACGTCGAAATATACGTCACCGGAGCCGTCGGTGGCGGGATAGGCATGACCTCGGGCGATCAGCACTTCCACCAACTCGACCATCTCAGGGATATGCCCGGTGGCCCGCGGTTCGTAGTTTGGTGGCTGGCAGCCGAGCGCTAGATAGGCGTGATGCAGTTCCAACTCCATCGCGTACGCCAGTTCGTACCACTCGATACCTTGGGCAGCCGATTTGGCGAGGATCTTGTCGTCGATGTCGGTCACGTTGGCTACCACCTTGACGCGGTTGCCGCGAACGGTGAGCCAGCGCCGGAGAACGTCGAAGACGACCTCCTTGCGGATATGGCCCAGGTGCGGGGGTGCCTGCACGGTTAAGCCACAGTGGTAGATCGACACCTCGCCGGACTTCAGCGGGACGAACTCGGTCAAACTGCCACTTCGCTCGTCGTACAGATGAAAGCTCACCCCGGCAGTCTAGTGGCGGCGGGGGTCAAACCGGTCCGTGGGTAGAATCGCCGCAGGTTCTTGAGCCGGGAGGATTGGCATGGCAGAGGTTCGCAAGCATCGTCCACGGACCAGTTCGATCGGCGACCAGGTTCGCGCCAGGATCGACAGCGGCCCACGGCCAGTCGCTCCCGGCGAGCGGTCCGATCCTGACTTCGACCCCTTCTTCTCCGAGGAGCCGAAACAGGCACCCGAGATCCCCGAGACCGGCAGCGCCGCATCGGTGAGCGCGACTAGCGGCTGGTTCATGTTCGGGTCTGTCGCACCGACACCGGAGGCTACTTCTGGCGGGCCTTCCGAAGGGAGTTGATGTCGAACTTGGACGCCTGGGTCAGGTCTACCCCGGCCGCCGCCTCTTCCCAGGGGTCGGAAACTGAGGGCAGTACCTCGGAGGCCGGATCGTCAAGGTAACCCAGCGACGGATCGTAGGGATTGACCGGCGCCCGGACGCCTGAACCTGGCGCCAGCGTGGGCATCACTTCGTCCGGCAGCTTGCTCAGCACCTCACGGACGTAACCCTTGCTGGCTTCCAGCAGCGGCACTTCACGGCCCTCACGCTCCGATTGATACCAGCGGTAGTCCAACACCTCGTGATAAAGCTGCGCGGGGTCGCGCTTGCCCATCAACTCGGGCGGCACGACCCGCACCACGGGTTCGAAGTTGTCGCCGAACCAGCGATGCGCAGCTACTGCCTCGTCTACGCCTCGGAGGCCGGCCCGCACGATGTAGGTGTCAAGGTCGTTGAGCAGGCGGCGGGCCTGGTTCTCCTCGGTGTCTAGACCGGTCAGCTTCAGCAGGCGCCGCGAATGATGGCCGGGGTCGACCACCTTGGGCTGGATCCGGACGGTGGAGCCGTCCGCCGAAGTCGAAATGTCGAGTTCGGCAACGTCGAAACCCAGGGCGTTGAGCCGACGTACTCGGCTCTCGATCCGGTGCAACTCGGCGCCGCTGAACTCCTCGACGCCGGTCAGTTCGTGCCACAACTCCGCGTACCGGGCCTCAATCGTGTCAACCATGCTCAACGGCTCGATCGACCCGTCCAGCATTCCCCCGGCCTCCAGATCGCAGAAGTCGCCGAATATGTTCACCCGGGCAATCGAAAGATCATGAGCTCGTTGGCCCGGGCTCAACTTGTCGTACAGCTCGCCGGTCTCGGCATCTACCAGGTAGGCAGCGAACTCGCCGGCGTCGCGGCGGAAAAGGACGTTAGAAAGCGACACATCGCCCCACATGAACCCCGTCAGGTGCAGCCGGACGATCAGCACCACCATCGCGTCCAATAGGCGCAAGACGGTTTCGTTTCGGACCCCAGGGGCGAACAGCAGGCGATAGGGCAGCGCGAACCGTAAGTGCTTGGTCAGCAAGATCGGGTCGAGCTGGGTGCCGTCGGAGGTGACGCGTCCCGACACGACCCCGACAGGTTCGACGGCGGGGGTGTCCAGACGCATCAGGTCTTGCAGCAGGCGGTACTCGTGCAGCGCGAGTTCCTCGTTGACCTCCTTGGCTGCGTAGACTTCGTCACCCACGGCGATGAACCGCACCACATGCCGGGATAGGCCGCGTGGCAGCGCCACCAGGTGGTGCTCGGGCCAGTCTGCCAGCGGGACGCCCCAGGGCAGCGGCAGCAGGCTGGAGTTAGGGGTCGCAGATAGGAAGCGGGGCATGGCGGGCGTTCCTTTCAGGTCACCGCGGCGGCGCGCTCAAGGCCATCGGTGAGATCTGCGAGCAGGTCACCAGCCGGCTCAATACCCACCGATAGCCGCAGCAGCGCGGGAGTGATGCCAGCAGCGAGCTGGGCTTCGGGTGTCATCGCAGCATGTGTCATTGAGGCAGGATGCGCGACCAGCGACTCCACTCCGCCCAGCGACTCGGCGAGGTCGAAGATCCGCAGTCCGTGACAAAACGCCCGCACCGCGTCCTCGCCGCCTGCCAACTCGAAGCTCACCATGGATCCGAAGCTGGACTGTTGACGGGCCGCGATCTGGTGGCCGGGATGATCCGGCAGACCGGGGTAGTGCACCCGGTCGACCGCGGGGTGTGTCACGAGCGCGGGCAGCAGTTCCGCTGTGTTCGCGTCGTGGACGCGGACCCGAGCGTCCAGGGTGCGCAGGCCACGCAGCGCCAGCCAGGCGTCGAAGGCGCCTCCGGTAAGACCCAGCACGTTCGCCCAATGCGTCAGCTGTTCGGTCGCTTCCATGGTGGTCGCGACGATGGCGCCGCCAACCACGTCAGAGTGCCCGTTGATGAACTTGGTGGTCGAGTGCACGACCATCTCGCAGCCGTACTCGATCGGACGCTGCCGCACGGGTGAACAGAAAGTGTTGTCGGCCAGCGTCAGCACGCCCGCGTCCCGCGCCGCCGCCACTGTGGATTCGAGGTCGACCACGCGCAGCAGCGGGTTGGATGGAGTTTCGATCAGCAGCAGATCGGCGGGGGATCGCAGGGCGACCGCCAAGGCATCGGCGTCGGTCTGGTCGACGTAGTCGACGGTGAAGCTGCCGCGCTCAGACAGGTGGTTCAGCAGCCGCCAGGTGCCGCCGTAGCAGTCGTGCGGCGCGATGATCCGGCCGCCGTACGGCACCATCGCGGTGAAGACGGCCGTCAGGGCCGACAACCCCGATGAAGTGATCACGCCGCCCACGCCGCCCTCGAGCGTGACGATGGCTTCCGCCAGCAGGTCTCGGGTCGGGTTGCCGGATCGGCTGTACTCGTACCTGGGCTGGTCTCCCAGCTCGGCGAAGGCGAAGTTCGTACCGGGATAGATCGGTGGAACGATCGAGGAGTACCTGGGGTCGGCATCGAGGCCGGTGCGCAAGCCGCGGCCCAACTGGGAGATCTCGCCGGTCATGTCTGCCAAAGATAGCGCGGACGGGACCCGCCAACGCAGGTCCCGTCCGGTCGGTGTGGGGTCAGGAGATCCGCTCGCCGGTCTGCTTGTCGAAGACATGCACGATCGCCGGGTCGACACGCAAGCGCACCAACTCGCCCCGGGCCGGGGGAGTGCGGGTGGTAACGCGCGCGACGATTTCCGGCTCGGCGGTTCCCTTGAGGACATCCGTGGCGTGCCCCTTGAGAGCGCCGTAGAGGTAAGAGTCGGCGCCGGTCTCCTCGACTGCCGCGATCTCCATCGCGATGCCCGTCTGCTCCCCGGACAGCTCAAAGGATTCGGGTCGAATACCGATTACCACCTTGTCGCTGCTGGCGCGCTGCAGTACTTCACGGGCGACCGGGATGACATGATCGGTCACCTGCACACCGCCGTCGACGACGGTGGCGTCCAGCAGGTTCATGGCCGGCGAACCGATGAAGCCGGCCACGAAGAGATTGCCGGGGGAGTCGTAAAGCACCAGCGGGCTATCTACCTGCTGCAGCAGGCCGTCCTTCATCACCGCGACCCGGTCACCCATCGTCATCGCTTCCACCTGGTCGTGGGTGACGTAGACGGTGGTGACGCCCAGTCGCGTCTGCAGGGCGGCGATCTGGGTGCGGGTCTGCACGCGCAGCTTCGCGTCCAGGTTGGACAACGGTTCGTCCATCAGGAAGACCTGTGGGTTACGGACGATCGCCCGACCCATGGCGACACGCTGGCGCTGGCCACCCGAGAGGTTCTTGGGTTTGCGGGCCAGCAGTTCCTGCAAACCGAGCAACTCGGCGGCTTCGCGCACCCGGCGATCGCGTTCGTCCTTGGCGACGCCCTGCATCTTCAACGCGAAGCCCATGTTGTCAGCGACGGTCATGTGCGGGTAGAGCGCGTAGTTCTGGAAGACCATCGCGATGTCGCGGTCTTTGGGCGGGAGGTCGGTGACGTCGCGATCACCGATCCAGATCGAGCCGGCATTGACCTCTTCGAGCCCGGCGAGCATTCGCAGCGAAGTCGACTTGCCGCAGCCCGAGGGGCCGACGAGGACCATGAACTCGCCATCGCCTATTTCGAGATTGAGTTGGTTGACTGCGGGGTGATCGGAGCCGGGGTAGATGCGCGTGGCACCCCGGAAGCTGACTGTGGCCATGAGCCACCCATCCTTTCTATGGGCAGGAACGTGCCCAACGATCCTTAGTAGAAGGACGGGGTTTCCGTCCCGCGGTCAGGATATCAGTCGGGGGTGGTCCGAAGCGGCGTCACTGGGCCGGTTCGGCGAGCCAGGTCAACAGCTGCCAACGGCCGTCCTGGTGTAGGAAGACCCGGAGGTTGTCGAAGATCTGCACCTGCTGCGGTTCGGCGAGCGTCCACTTCTCCACTAGGCAACGAGCGGTCGCCCGGTGACTGCCGTGCGTTTCGACCGAGACCATCGTGGTGCGACGTTCGCTCCCGAGTGCCAGGCCAGCAAGGAATTCGGCCTTGGAAGCCAACCCGCCGCCGGGGCGCCGCATGGTGAACCGCTCGTGCAGCAGTTGCTGGAACCATGCCGAGTCGGCGGCTGACTCCGCCGACCCGATGCGCTCGTTGATCGCAAGCAGTGCCGCCAGGGCTGTTTGATCACTCATGGTGGAAGCGTATTCGTGGCGCTGGGGCCTGCGCCGGTCGGCGGGTAAGCTCGCCGAGTGGTAGATCAGCGTCCCGAGGACGAACCCGACCCGCGTCCGGCCCAGGCCGAGGCGGCGTCCGAGGCCACCGACGAGATCTTCGAGCCGGCGGACTCGCCGGCCGACAACCTCGGCCAGGAGTGGTGGGACGATCCGGCAATGCCGTGGAAGCACAAGCCGACCCGGCAAGACATCGCCTGCCTGGCCTGGATCGGCTTTCTGGGTGTGTTCAGCATGGCCATGCTGCCCTTGCGGGCTTGGCTGCTGGGGGCCCCGGAACGGTTGCCGTGGTTGGTCGCTCTGATGGGTTCACGCACCGGGACCGCCGCGCTGGGGTCGTTGGCCCGCGTCGGCGCCGATGTGCCGTACGTCTTGCCGCTCCTGTTCGGCACGCTGATGTCGATCAAGCTGGATTGGACGTACTGGTGGGCTGGCAAGCTGTGGGGTCGCGGGATGATCGAGGTCTGGGCCGGGCAGTCGGAGCGCGCTTCGCGTACTTACGGACGCATGGAGCGGTGGGCGAACAAGCTCGGCTGGCTCGGCATCTTCATCGCCTACGTGCCGATTCCCCTGCCGATCATGGCAGTCGTCTTTGTGCTAGCCGGCGCGCACGGCATGAGCTGGAAGAAGTTCATGGTGCTGGACTTCTTCGCGGCACTCATCTGGCTGATCGGGATGTTCGTTTTCGGGTACGTGGTCGGCGAGCCCGCTGTCGCGCTGCTCGAGATGTACGCGAAAGTCGCCAACTATGTGGCGGTTGCGCTGGTCGTTTTCGTGGTGACGGCAAGCATTTGGCGAAGCTCGAAACAGGTAAAAGTCGCAGCCAGGTGACACAGGTTGCGTCACCGGCCACCATCCGAGCCGTATGCTGGCCAGGTGAACAGCGTTGAGCGTATTGAGTGGGGCGTAACCCGTGACGGCAGGCCTGTTGGCCGCTGGCAACTCAGCAATGAACGACAACAGATCCAAGTTGCTGAACTAGGCGCTCGCTGGCTCGGCTGGCGAGTTTCCCAACGTAACCTGCTCTTGGGCTTGGCCGATGTGCCGGCAATCGAGCGTGACACATGCTTCATCGGTGCGGTAGTCGGACGCTACGCGAATCGGATAGCTAACAGCCAGTTCACGCTCGATGGCCAGACCTATCAGTTGCCGCCCAACGAGGGCAGCAAGATGCTGCATGGTGGCGCTGGAGGGTTATGGTCGCACGTGTGGCAGGGCACTGCGGTCGAGGTGGACGGCTATCCGGCGGTTCGCTTCACCACGTCCAGCCCGGCCGGCGACCAGGGGTTTCCGGCGAACCTCGAGTTGCAGGCGACCTATGTTCTTGGGGAGAACTGGGTGCGACTCGATTACCGGGCCAACAGCGACGCCCGAACGGTCCTCAACGTGACGAACCATGCCTACTTCAACCTTGCTGGGGGCGGCGACGTGCTCGGGCACCGCGTCCAAGTGGCGGCGCACGACGTGGTGGCTGTCGACGAGCAGTCACTGCCCACCGGGGAGTTCTGGCCGGTCGCCGGTACCGACTTCGACCTCCGAACGCCGCGATCGGTGGGGCAACAGTGTGCCTCGACTGACCCACGGATCGCCAGCCAGCGAGGCCTTGATCATTGCTATGTGCTTGACACACAAAGCGAGGTAGCCGCCCAGCTGTCCTTCGGCGAACTCACCGTCGAGGTGCTGACTGACCAGCCCGGGCTGCAGGTCTATTGCGGGCAGTGGCTGAGCGGCGATTGGGGTCCATTTGCCGGTGTCTGTTTGGAGACCCAGCACTTCCCCGATTCGCCGAACCATCCTGAGTTTCCCAGCACGGTCGTGGAGGCCGGTGTCGAGTGGCGGTCGTCCACCACCTATCGGCTGGCCTGATTTCGCTGCCGGAGGCAGGTCCGGGCACAATTGGGAACACGCGGTCTGCGTGCCTCCGTAGCTCAGCGGCCAGAGCATCCGCCTTGTAAGCGGAGGGCCGAGGGTTCGACTCCCTCCGGGGGCTCTTCTGCTCAGGCGTCCATGCCGGTGGCGACCAGGAACGCCTGGCCGTCACCGCTGGCACGGATCTGTTCACCGGCCCTGATGAAGGCGGATTGCCCACATTGCAGCACCAGGCCGTCTGAGCCAGTGGAAAGCCCGATCTCGCCAGCAGTCACCAACAGGATGCGTCCGGACAGTTCTGCCGGCAATTCGATCATGCGTCCGGGCACCGAGTCGATCCGCCAGGTCGCGAAGGCACGCTCACCGATCGCGTAGTGCCACAACCCAGGGGCCTCCTGCTCGGGATGCAGGGTCATTAATGGTTCGGCGGTGAAATCGACAACCTGCACCAGCGACACCGCATCGATGTGCTTGTTGGTCAGCCCACCTCGCAGCACGTTGTCGGAACTGCCCATCACCTCTACTCCGGTGCCCGACAGATAGGCGTGCATCGTGCCTGGTGTCAGGTGCAGGGCCTCACCGGGCTGGAGCGTGTGCCGGTTCAGCAGCAGCGCAGCGAGCAGGCTTGGGTCACCGGGGAAGTGCTCGTCCAGCAGCACTGCGGTGCGAGCGAACCTGCCCAACTCGCCGGGGTCGTTCAAGTGGCGAACCGCTGCGGTGACGACGTCGGTGACGGCGCCGCGCCGTTCCTCGTCCAGCACAAGACAGTCGAGGAAGACCTCCGCCAGGCCGGCCGACCCCTGTCGATGCCGCAACGGGGCGAAGATCAACTCCGTGTGCGGGGCAATGCCCAGGCGGGAGAGCAGATCGGCGCTGGCTTTCGGATCGCGGAAGCCGGCCAGCGCATCGAACTCGGACAGCGCAACGATCAATTCTGGTTTGTCCCAGGGGTCGCGGTAGGTGCGGTCGGGCGCGTCCAGGGGCAGTTGGGCACGGTTCTCACGTTCGAAGCCGATCTGGGCGTCGGCTCGATTCGGATGTGTCTGCAAGCTGAGTGGCCGGGCGGCAGAGAGCAACTTCACCAGGTAGGGCAGCCGCCCACCGAACTCGAGGCGCGCGGTATCACCGAGCATCGCGGGATCGGCGGCGATGGCCTGATCGAGCGGGGTGCCGTCGTTGAGCAGCGCGACTCCGAGCGGATGGGCGCCGAGCCAGTACTCGGCCAACGGTCGACCATCGCTGGCGATGCCAAGTAGGTTGGGGATGGCATCGACCGATCCCCAGTCGTAGCGCTTGATGCTCCCGGTCAGCGGTTGCATCGGCCCCTCCTCAACTTTGTTGGCCCTTGATCCTATCCAATCCCGGCCTCACCCGGCTAATGACATGGGTGTCATTTGCGGGCTACAATCGGGCCTATGACCGAGGCAGTGCGCAGCCCCAAGACCACGCCCGGCACGCTGTCCGAGCGCGAGATAGCGATCCTCGAATTCGAGAAGAGCTGGTGGCAGGCGAAGGCCTCGAAGGAGATCGAGATCCGCGAGCGCTTCGACATGTCAGCCTCCCGCTATTACCAGATCCTGAACTCGCTGATCGACCGGCCGGAAGCACTCGCCCACGATCCGCTGCTGGTCAAGCGGCTGCGTCGACTGCGTGAGCAGCGTCAACGCAACCGGTCCGCAGCCCGGCTCACTGTCCGTTGACGCGATGCTGACCTGGCCGACGCAGCGGCTCGTCCGGGTAGCCACCCTTCCGCAGGTCGGCCCGCACCTCGAAGACATTGGCGCCATGGCTGGTGCCCGTCCGCAGCAGGCTCCAGGCCAGCGCCACCCCGTAGCAGGGCAGGAACGACAGGCCCAGTAGCGCCCACTGGGCGGCGTGCGCCTGTTCGTGTTCCAGGATTGGGGGAATGCGCTTGGTAAGGTCGTTCAGCAGGCCGCCAGGGACGATCACGACGCAGCCCACCGTGAAGGCCCCAGCCCTGGGAAAGCTGCCCCGGTACTGTTCGGCGATCCACATTCGATTCGGTCCGCGACGCAGCCGCGCCCGTCCGGTCCACGCGATCAGCATGCCGAGCGGGGTAGACAGATTGACCCAATTGGCCACGGCTCGCACGTGATCGGCACCCACCCCGCCCACGGTACGCCCAGCCCGAGCGTTTGCACTCTCCCGGGTCGAGTGCTAAGAATTGGGTTGGCACTCCGGACCGAGGAGTGCCACCGCTTCCGATCATGGCGAGGTGAGGCCGAGTGGCCGTCCGTCGCGGGCACCAGCAGGCATGGGACGAGGCGTGCCCCAACGGGCAACCATTGGACCACCAACGGGGCGTTGCCCCTTATGCCAAAGGATTTTTTACAAGACCATGGCAAAGCTAATTGCATTTGACAGCGAAGCGCGCAAGTCGCTCGAGAAGGGCATGAACACCCTGGCCGATGCGGTCAAGGTGACTCTTGGCCCGAAGGGCCGAAATGTCGTGCTTGAGAAGTCGTGGGGCGCACCGACGATCACCAACGATGGCGTTTCTATCGCCAAGGAGATCGAGCTGGAAGACCCCTTCGAGAAAATCGGCGCCGAGTTGGTCAAGGAGGTCGCCAAGAAGACCGACGACGTGGCCGGCGACGGCACCACTACCGCGACGGTCATCGCCCAGGCGATGGTGCGCGAGGGTCTGCGGAACGTGACCGCGGGCGCCAACCCGATGGAACTCAAGCGTGGTATCGACAAGGCCGTCGCTGCGATCATCGCTGAACTGGCCGCAATGTCAACCGAGGTTGAGACCAAGGAGCAGATCGCCCAGACCGCATCCATTTCGGCGGGAGATCCCACCGTCGGCGAGATCATCGCTGAAGCGATGGACAAGGTCGGCAAGGAAGGCGTGATCACCGTCGACGAGTCCAACACCTTCGGCATGGAGTTGGAGCTCACCGAGGGCATGAACTTCGACAAGGGCTTCATCTCCGGCTACTTCGTCACCGACGCCGAGCGCATGGAGGCCGTTCTCGAGGACCCGTATGTGCTGCTGGTGGACGGCAAGGTCAGTTCGCTCAAGGAACTGCTGCCGATCTTGGAGAAGGTGCAGCAGGCCGGGCGTCCGCTGCTGGTTATCGCCGAGGACGTCGACGGCGAGGCCCTGGCGGGCTTGGTCGTGAACAAGATCCGCGGCACCTTCAAGTCCGTCGCCGTCAAGGCCCCTGGCTTCGGCGACCGCCGCAAGGCGATTCTCGCCGACATCGCGGTGCTGACCGGTGGCCAGGTGATCAGCGAGACCGTCGGTCTGTCGCTTGAGACCGCCGACCTCGAACTGCTGGGCCGGGCGCGCACCGTGACGGTCACCAAGGATGACACCACGATCGTCGAGGGTGCCGGCGACGCCGATCAGATCCAGGGCCGGATCAAGCAGATCCGCACCGAGATCGAGAACTCCGATTCCGACTACGACCGCGAGAAGCTGCAGGAGCGGCTGGCGAAGCTGGTCGGCGGCGTCGCGGTGATCAAGGTTGGCGCGGCCACCGAGGTCGAGATGAAGGAGCGCAAGCACCGCATCGAGGACGCCGTCCGCAACGCTAAGGCTGCCGTGGAAGAGGGCGTGCTGCCGGGTGGTGGCGTGGCCTTCATCCAGGCTGCCCTGAGCGCC
This sequence comes from Brooklawnia sp., assembly GCA_012517115.1. Lineage (GTDB taxonomy): Bacteria > Actinomycetota > Actinomycetes > Propionibacteriales > Propionibacteriaceae > Brooklawnia. The sequence goes on from JAAYVP010000019.1 coordinate 21,164, forward strand.
AAACTCGAGGGGCTCACGGATGATGAGATGGTGGGGGCCAGGATCGTGCTGACCGCCATCGAGGCGCCGCTCAAGCAGATCGCTGCGAACGCCGGGCTCGAAGGTGGCGTTGTTGCTGAGAAGGTCAAGACGCTGCCTGCGGGCGAGGGCTTGAACGCGGCCACCGGCGAGTACACCAACATGCTCAAGGCTGGCATCCTCGATCCGACCAAGGTCACCCGTTCGGCCTTGGCTAACGCCGCCTCGATTGCGGGTCTGTTCCTAACCACCGAGGCCGTCATCGCGGACAAGCCTGAGAAGGCCCCTGCAATGCCCGCCGGTGGCGACATGGAGGGCATGTACTGATCGATAGGATCGGTAGCAGAGCTGAGGGGCGGTTCCGGATGGGGGCCGCCCCTCTTTGCTTGTTGGTTGTTCGCTCAGCGGCGCACGGCGTCGGAACCGAGCAGGATGCGCCAGCCTCGAACCAGGGAGCTGTCCACATCAGCTGAGTAGTCCCGCCCGGGACGCACCTGAGGCCCGACCTGGAAGGCGCGGACACCTGCCCTGGTCAGCCAGGCAACCTGCTCGGGGACCAGGCCTCCCCCCGCCATCAGCAGGCGGGCCGCATCAGCGTCCTGCCGGGCTCGGGTGATCAGGTCCTCCAGCCCGACATGGATCCCCCGGGTGGAGCCCGCGGTGAGTACTTGGTCGCAGCCGCGCATGCTTTTCAGCGTTTCCCACGCATCGTCCAGGTCGAGACAGCGGTCGATGGCGTAGTCGAAGGTCCAGGGCCACCACGCGTCCTCGGTCAGCTCGGTGACGACTTCGACGTCCACCTGCGAGTAGCCGTCGAGGAAACCGAGGACGAAGCCGTCCGCGCCCTCAGAAAGGTAACTCGCCACCAAGCCATGCAGCCGGGTCATCTCGCCGCCATCGGTTCGGAAGCCCTCTCGCAGCCGCAGTAAGGGACGCACCGGCAGTGTGCAGGCTTGCCTGACTCGCGCAAAGGCCGCCGGTTCGGGTGAGATGCCCTGCCCGGACCAGCCACCTACCATCATCAGCCGATCAGCGCCGCCCTCCTCGGCGCGGCGCGCGTCCTCAGCAGTGAGGACGACCACCTCGAGTAGCCCCGACATGTCACCATGGTGCCTGACCACGCGGCAGACGCCCGGTGGGCGCTCCGCGCCGCCAAAAAGTCGCTCGAGCCGCCCGCGTTAGGCTTGGCTTCCATGTCGAACGAATCCGACCGGCGTCCGATGGTTGCGGTGCCGCCACCGCAGCGTCCCTTGCGTCGGCGCCGGGCTGCCCGAGTCGTGGTCAGGGCGGCTGGCCGCGTGCTGCTGATGGCCGACTCCGATCCGGGTCTGCCGGGTTCTGGGTGGTGGGTGACACCCGGGGGTGGTCTGGACGCCGGCGAGACGTCGCGTCAGGCTGCCGCTCGTGAACTGGCTGAGGAGACCGGGTTACGGGTTAGCGCCGCCGATCTAGTCGGGCCGATCGCCTACCGGGTCGTTCGCCACGGCTACTCCGACCAGGTGCTTGTGCAGCAGGAAGACTTCTATGCCCTCGACCTGCCAGCGATCTTCACCCCCGATTCGGCCGGGTTCACCCCGGAGGAGCAGGTCACCCTTTCAGGTTTCCACTGGTTCACCGCCGAGGAACTAGGCGCCCTGCTGGTCTGGCCAGCCGAGTTGGCTCGACTGGTGGCCGACGCCACCAGCAGCCAGCCGATTGACTTCGGTGAGGTCGAGGAGTCTACTGTCCCGGTTGCGCTCGGCCATCGCTGAGACGAGTCGGCCGGTCAGTGCTGCTCACCCGGGGCCGACAGGTCGTTGATCACAACTGGCGCGACCAACTCCGCAGCGACAACCCGAGCCAGCGAGACGTTCAGCCGTGGACCTGCCCGGTGGACGAGGAACGCCCGGCCCTGCCCGACAGACAGGACCCGCACCACGTCCTGTCCGAGCAGCCCGTCATCGTTGACGTATGCCAGCCGCACCCAATGGTCGTCGGCCGCCGCCTCGTCCAGCACCCGCCGCCAATCCCCTGCGCTGGACTCACCCAACAACCAGGCTGCGACTGCGTCGAGCATCGTCGTCGAGAGCTCCTCCCAGTGTCCCCCCTCGACAGCGAACCGGGGCAGCGGCGGCAGGTCGGCGGCCAGGTCGTACAGCCGACCGCCGCGGAGTGCCAGGGCGACCTCACGGGGCAGGAACACAGTCGACGCGTCCATCCGGCGCAGCAGTCCCAGCCGCAACAATCGGTCGACCGGTGTGGTCTCGGACAACGATTCGATCGGTCTGGTGACGCGTTCGACGCTGCCGTACGGCGGCCCCCAGACCATCCGGTCGAGCACCGCCCGGTCCTCACCTGTGGTGCGGGCCAACGCCAGCGAGATCCGCTCGGGGCGCAGGAGATCGGTTGATGCTGGCGCAAGCCCGGCAGGGTGCGTCCCGAGCAGTTGCTGGGTCGCGCGTCCGGGCTGTGGCGGATCGCCCCAAACCAGTCCGAGGGCCGTCAACTCGTCGACCACCTCCACAAGCTGGCGTGGCCCCAGTCCGGTGAGCAGTGTCTCCTCCACGCCGGCAACCAGCCCTGACAGGACGCGTAACGCCTGTGCGTCCAACCTGGCCAACGCTCGGATTGTGGATGTTCGAGAGATAGCACGCGCGACCAGTTCGGCCAGGCTCGCAGGTATCGGGTCGGTCAGGTCGGGCCGGGCGTGCAGGAGTCGAGCCAGCGGCGCCGGTCCGCCATCTCGCAGGGCTTGCGACAGCAACGCCCCATCTGACACGTCAGGACCACCTACGCAACGACTGGTAGGCAACCAGTGGGACGCCGATCAGGCAGACCGCGCACAGTGTCTGCGCACTGGCCTGCCATTGACTGGTGGCTAGGTAGCCCTGGCTCCAAATCAGGGTCACCAGCAGGGCCACGATGGCTGCAACCAGTACGAGGAGCCAGCCCTGACTCGACCTGAAAACCGCCACGAGGACAGCCGCCAGCAGCGCGAACGGGGCCAGCTGGGCCCACAGCAGGCCTGCCATCAGCAGCGTCAGCACGCCGATGTCCGATGCCTGCAGCACCGCCTGGAGATTGATGGGTTGTTGAACCGGACGACCAGGTGGTTGGGCGCCGAAAGGTGGGCTCGGCCAGCCCCGCTGATCGGTACCAGACTGCATGGGTGGCTGACCGGAATACGGGCCGACGGCATACGGATTGGCGGGGTAGGGGCTCGGTGGCACACCGACGGGCCGACCGGTGGGCGGTGGCAGCTGATCGAGTGCCGGGCCGGGGAGCCGCGACTGGCTGGGGCTGGTCTCGGCTGGACGCGTGTCGAGCGCGGAGGCACTCAGGGGAAGCGGTTGTGTGGGATGCCAGGCTGGGGACTCGTCGGCAACTGAGCCGGTGACGAAGGGTTCGGCGGGGTTGCGATGGTCAGACTGCGCGGGTTCGATGGCGGCTAGCGGCGTAATCGGTTCATCGGGGGGCGCGAAGCCGTCCGGGATGATCCCTGGTGCATACTCAGCCGACGGACCGGCCGGCTTGGCCACCGACAGCGGGGGCGCTTTCGGCTTGGCGAACCCGAAGGGCTGGTCGATAGGTGCGGCAGTGGTCGCCGCTCGGCCATTCGGAGTCGCCTGGATCATGGCGCCCAGTTTAGGTCGCCCGCTCAGCAGACCAGCACGCTGGTCGCTGGCCGCGATTGCCCTGCGTCGCTAGGCTTAATCAGCAGACACGGACGCCCTCGAGCGTCCCCGGGACGAGTGAGGTAGCGGTGCCCAGCGGCAAGGTGCGTTTCTACGACGCTGAGAAAGGCTTTGGCTTCATCGCCAAGGATGGCGGGGGTGACGTCTATGTGCGCTCAGACGCACTGCCGAAGGGAGTGGCCGCACTCAAGGCCGGCCAACGGGTCGAATTCGGGGTGATTGAGGGCCGCAAAGGTGAGCAAGCACTGTCAGTCGAATTGGTCGAGGTACCTCCGTCGCTGTCCAAGGCGTCCCGCAAGAAGCCCGAGCAGTTGGCTGTGATGTTCGAGGACCTGATCAAACTTCTCGACCAACTGGGCAACGGGTACCGGCATGGGCGCTACCCCAACGCGCAACAGTCGGCCAAGATCGCTGGCATGCTTCGCGCCGTAGCCGATGAGCTTGAACTGTGAACGCCATAGACCAGATCATCGTCGACTCGGTCGAACTGGCCCGTGAGGCCGCCCAGGAGACCGCAGGCGACTTTGGTGTTGGCGCCTACCTAGGCGCGCGCGTAGAGCAGGGCAGTCGGCAGGCCACGCACTTCTTCGAATGCCCGCATACCGGCTACCACGGCTGGCATTGGGCGGTCACCATGACACGTGCTGCTCGGGCTCGGTATGCCACGGTGAACGAGGTGGTCTTGCTGCCCAGCGAAGGCTCATTGCTAGCCCCAGCGTGGGTGCCTTGGGTCGATCGGCTGGAGGCCGGCGATGTCGCCCCGGGGACGCTGCTGCCCACCCCCGATAACGACCCCCGACTGGAACCCGGTTACACCGGTGGCGAACTGGCCCCCGATGAGGACCCCGCCGAATGGGCGCAGACCCGCGCAGTGGCGACCGAACTGGGTTTGGGACGCGAGCGCGTCCTGTCGCGGGTCGGACGCGACCTGGCTGCCCAGCGGTGGCTGGCGTCCGACTCGGGCCCCAACAGCCCGGCCGCTAAACAGGCGCCCGGAAACTGTCTGACTTGCGGTTACTTCGTTCGGCTGAGCGGTTCGCTCGGTCGGCTCTTCGGGGCATGCGCCAACGAGTACTCGCCCTATGACGGGCTGGTGACTTCGATTGACCACGGCTGCGGCGGGCACTCTGATGTGGTCGCCGACGAGCGCGGGATTCGGCTGCCCGACCCTGTCTTCGACACCGTGCACCTCGACCATTCGCTCTTCGACTGATCAAGCGGCAGGCGGGACGATGTCCTGCGCTGCCCTCTTCGCCTCCCGGTTGCGACGCCAGACGCAGTAGCCGATTCCGACAACGCCGATCGTCGTGCCGGTTGGGGCGACTACCAGCCACCAGCGTTCGGACGCCAGCTGGGGGACCAGCAGCGCCAAGACCCAGGCCAGTGCGAACAGCACCGTCCCGATGAGGAAGGCTCGAACTCCGTCGTCCTGCAACGGTTCAACCGGTGCCTGCCGCAGTCTGGTCAGCCGAGTCACCTGCTGGTGTTCGCCGCCGATAGCAGTATCCGAGCGCTCGGTTGGCAGGTTCTCGCTCATGGAACCCATCGTAGGGGCCCGCGGCGATTGCCCTACGATGACGCCCATGATCACCAATTCCCCGCAGGGGGCGCGAGTTTCCACGCCCGAGAAGCATCAGTCGGCCATCGAAGGATGGTTCGAGATAGGAAAGCGCGGCTCCACGATCTCGGGCGAGATTCGCGGTGGTCTGGTGACCTTCTTCACCATGGCCTACATCTTGGCTTTGAACCCACTGATCATCGGAACCGCCGCCGACCGAGACGGCAACCTGATCTCGGGGGCCGCCAAGTTCACCGATGCCGCCCAGACCATGGTCGACGCGGCAGCAGTCAGCCAGTCGATCGGCATGGTTGCGGCGGTGACTGCGCTGATCGCCGGCGTGATGACGATCTTGATGGGTGTTGTCGGACGCTTCCCGATCGGTCTCGCAGCTGGACTCGGCTTGAACGCGATGCTGGCCTATGTGATCGCTCCGATGATGGCCTGGCCACAGGCCATGGGACTGGTCGTCATCGAGGGTGCCGTGATCACCTTGTTGGTGCTCACCGGCTTCCGGGAGGCCGTCTTCCGTGCGGTTCCGCCGAACCTGCGCGTGGCGATCAGCGTCGGCATCGGCCTGTTCATCACGCTGGTCGGGCTAGCCGACGCCGGCATCGTCCGCCCCGGCAGCCCGCTCGTGCAATTGGGCGTGGGTGGCTCGTTGATGGGCTGGCCCATCTTCGTCTTCGTGGCGACCTTCTTCCTGCTGGCGTTCATGCACCTGCGCAAGGTGCGTGGGTCGATGCTGTGGGCGATCATCGCCGGCACCGTGCTCGCTGTTGTCCTGGAGGCGGTGGCGCACATCGGGCCCCAGGCTCAGGGTGCCAACCCGACCGGCTGGGCGCTCAATGTACCAGCGTTCCCCGGCTGGAGCGCCTTCTCGACACCCGACCTGTCCTTGCTGGGACGCATCGACATCCTGGGCGGCTTCGCGCCCGACGGGACGGCTACGGTGGCCAGCGTCCTGACCGCCACGATGCTGGTCTTCAGCCTGCTGCTGGCCGATTTCTTCGACACCATGGGCACTGTCGTGGCGATCGGCGCCGAGGGCAACCTGCTCAATGAGGAGGGCGAGCCGCCACACCTGCGTGAGATCCTGCTCATCGACTCGCTCGCAGCGTTGGCCGGCGGCGTCGGGTCGGCGTCCAGCAACACCAGCTACATCGAGTCGACCGCAGGTGTCGCCGAAGGCGCCCGGACCGGTCTGGCTTCGGTGGTCACCGGTGCGGCGTTCCTGCTCGCGCTGTTCTTGACGCCGCTGGTCAATATGGTGCCCTCCGAGGCGGTGGCCCCGGTCCTGCTGCTGGTCGGCATGCTGATGATGATGCAGGTCGCGTACATCGACTGGCAAGACTTCGAGATTGCGTTCCCGGCGTTCGTGACCATCGTCCTCATGCCCTTCACCTACTCAATTACCGTCGGCATCGGCGCGGGCTTCATCATGTTCGTGGCCATGAAGGTCTTCAAGGGCAAGACAGCCCAGGTGCATGCACTGATGTGGGTGGTGTCAGCACTGTTCGTGGTCTACTTCTGCACCGGACTGATCGGCGGTTTGATCGCCTGACAGCCCAGAAGTCAGTCCGTCCAGATCGCAACCAGGTCGGGTGCGGGTCGTCCGGTTTCGGCGGTCCGCGCCGACCAGTTGTCGAACTGGTTGAGGAACGCCAGCACCTGTCCGGCGGCCGGTATCGAGGACTCAGAAAGGTCGGAGATCACCGTACTCAGTGCCTGCGCGGTTGCCTTGACGTGCTGGTTCTTCGAGTAGCCGAATCGTTGTGTTGGCAGTGGACGCAGCGGCAGTTGCGGGTTGTTCTGAAACAGCCGCTCCATCCCGAAGCTCGTGGGCAAACCCGCACGGGCCAGGTCGAACTCGATGTCCGACAGTTGCCTGGTGGTCAGGGTCAAGTCGAGGCGTCCCCAACTCAATTCGTCCAGCCAGGCCAGCACGATCTGCCAGGCGTAACCAAGCCGCTCGGGCGGCACGGCACGCCCGGCCAGCAGCACCTCACAATCGGCCATTGTCGGACGTGCCGGAGCATTCGGGGGGTCGATCGGCCGTTTGAGGGCCGGGCCGATTCGTCCCAACAAGGTGCCCCGGTGCCGGTGTTCGGTGGGGGTGGGGAACTGCCGGGTCGTGATGGCACGCAAGTGTTGCGCCAGCTCAGGGGCGGCACCGAAAATGTCACGCAGTTCTGTGATGCTGATGGCGAACAGTGACAATCGTCCCATGTGTTGAGGGTAACTGGTTCGTCGGCGGGTGCGACGCGCATTGCGGCTGCTCGGCTGGTTAGACTGCCCTCGAACAGTAGAAGGAGGAGCGATGGCGACATCACGGCAGCTCCTAGTGGGCGCACTGACCGCTGTCGTCTTCCTCGGCATGTCCAACCCCGCCGTCGCGACCCCGGGAGACTCCGTCACATTGGCCGAGCCCAGGCTCGCAGAGTCGGGTGGCCTGGCCACTGACCCCGATCGTTGGGTCTATTGGCTCGTTAACCCGACTGGTGACGGCACCGGCGGTGTGGCGGCAATCCATCCGGACGGCTCGCTGGCCGGGACTGTGAGCTTCGACGCGACCCCGTCTCAGGCCGAGTCATTGGCTTACCACGACAACCGGCTCTACGTCGGCGACATCGGCGCCGCTGACGGTGCCCGGTCCAGCGTCACCGTCTACCGTCTGGAATCGCTGGACTACGGCACGTCGGCGCCCTATACCGAATGGGTCCTGCACTACCCTGACGGCTCCCACGATGCCTCGGCCATGATGGTCTCGCCGCGCGGCAACGTCTGGATAGTAACCAAGGGCGATCCCGGTGGGCTCTATTACACTCCCGCGCCCACCGATTCGGGCGAGTACGAGCTGTTGTGGGAGTCGGAAGCCCCGTCGTGGGTGACCGACGGCGTCTTCGTCGACCCGTCAACCGTGGTCATGCGCACCTACAACAGTCTGCTGCGGCTGGACATGACGCTCTACACGGTGACAGCCCAGGAGTCCGCGCCCGAGCAGCCGCAGGGCGAGTCGGTGGCCAAGACGCTGGACGGCGACGGACTGCTGTTGGGGTCGAGGAATGATCCGCTGTTGTTAGAAGTGGCAATGCCCGCCGCGATGCAGCCGTTGGAGCCTGCACCTTCAATACCTCCGGCCTCGGCGACGCCGACGCCCTCGCCCACCCCGACCACGCCAACGCCGCCACCCGGATCGACGGCCTCCAATGGGGCGCAGTCCGGCGGCACCGTGACCGCCCTGGGTATCGCGGCCTTGATTTCGGTGGCCGCCGCTGCGCTGGTCTACTGGCGGAGTCGGCCGTCCAGCCGGGGTCCGGCCCGGCGTCACCCAGGCGCCTGACCGGCGGCTCGCGCGTCCAGTTCGACGGGGACGCTGCGGGCTCGGCGTACCGCGTCAGCCAGCACAGCCAATCGCGCGTCGGGCACTGGGAGCACCGGATGTCGCCGCGGCAACCGAGCCAGCGCCTGCAGTCGTGGGTCGATCAGCACCTCGGCCAAGGCTCGCCGATCGCCGCCGGTGACCAGTGCTTCGAGTCTCGGTAAGTGCGGGACGACGACCTCGAATGCGTCGTTGGCGGCCTGCCGGTAGGCGCTGCGGGCCTGATTGTCGCGGCGTCTGGCGAAGCGCTGCTGCGACCAGCCGCCGGCCTTGGTGCGTGCCTGCACGTAATGTCGCGAGACTCGGTGGGCCACCAGCTCGTCTGCTTCAGCGACTCCCACGGCGTCCGCGCCCTTGCGTACCAGCAGCAAACCGAACGTCCGGGGCCGTGTCAGGTGACCCAGAGCGGTGTCCAGATCGGCTACTTGGGACGGCAGTGGTTCCCAGAGGTTGACCAGTCTGGCCAGTGCCCCGTCGGTGGCACTCAGCAGCAGCGCGTCCGGCAGGTACTGGACGACCAGTTGCCCGTGCCCAGCGGCGAAGCGTTCGAGCCAGCCGGCCAGCCGGTCGGCGGGAACGCTGGTGCGGTGGGCCACCTCGAAGCTCATCGTGGCATCCTATGCGGCCGCTCTGACGGGGTCTGTAGGCTTCCGAGTGACTGGGAGGAATGCATGAGTGAACTGATCGACACTACCGAGATGTACTTGCGCACAATTCTCGAACTCCATGAGGAGGGCATTGAGCCGTTGCGCGCACGGATCGTTGAGCGGCTGCA
>JAAYVP010000020.1 GCA_012517115.1 Brooklawnia sp.
ACGCGACAAGGTCATCGACGACTATCGCGAGTTCACGACATCTGCTGTCGATGTCAAAGATCAACGACTCAAAGACTTCTACCAGGGCGAGCTTGAAGCTGGCCGACAATGGCCCGAGCCCTGGATCTCGCTGAATCCAGCTTTCGAGGTCGGTGGGCGCATCGACGATCTGGTTCGTGAGGGGTTGCTTGACGCCGAATGTGACCGCATCTTCCGGTTCAAGAGCACTCTGGAGGATTCAGGCACCGCCCCGATTACTCTGCATCGCCACCAACGCCAAGCCATTGAGGTCGCGAAGACAGGCGAAAGCTACGTTCTCACCACCGGTACGGGGTCCGGCAAGTCGTTGGCCTACATCGTCCCGATCGTTGACAGCGTCTTGCGTCAGCCGAAGGTTCCCGGGGTGAAGGCGATCATCGTCTACCCAATGAACGCGCTCGCGAACTCCCAGCGCGGCGAACTCGAGAAGTTCCTCGTCAACGGGTACGGGGTGGGCCGCGAGCCGGTCACGTTCGCCCGTTACACGGGTCAGGAGTCGAGCGGGGAACGCGACCGCATCCTTGCCAACCCGCCCGATATCCTGCTCACCAACTACGTGATGCTTGAGCTGGTCCTGACCCGCCCAGAAGAGCGGCGCAAGCTGGTGAAGGCCGCCAAGGGGCTTCGGTTTCTGGTTCTTGACGAGTTGCACACCTACCGCGGACGCCAAGGCGCTGACGTGGCCATGCTGGTCCGGCGTGTCCGCGAGGCGTGTTCCTCGCCCGATCTCCAGTGCATTGGCACCTCAGCGACGATGGCGTCCGGCGGCTCGACGGCGGCTCAGCAGCAGACTGTCGCCGCGGTGGCGTCACACCTCTTCGGTGCCGAAGTGCGTCCCGATCACGTCATCGGTGAGACGCTGACACGTGCGACCAACCCCTCGGACGCGGCGGATGCCGCCAGCCTGAAGGATGCCGTCACCTCAGAGCTGCCGACCACTTACGACGCGTTGGCGGCGTCCCCGCTGGCCTCGTGGATCGAGTCGACGTTCGGTTTGGCGGTCGAGCCCGGCACGGGCCGACTCATTCGCCAATCTCCCCGCCGGCTACGGGAGGATGCGGCACCTGCCCTTTCCGACGCGACGGGAGTGTCGGTCCAGGACTGTTACGACGTCATTCGCAGCGCACTGCTCGCTGGTGCGCGCGTGCGTCATCCGCGGACCGGACGTCCGCTGTTCGCTTTCCGGCTTCATCAGTTCCTCTCCAAGGGCGACACACTGTATGTTTCGCTGGAACCGGAGGAGAGTCGCTACATCACCTCGAAGTACCAGGTCGCGGTGCCGTCCGCGCCGGAGAAGTTACTGTTCCCCCTAGCCTTTTGTCGGGAGTGCGGCCAGGAGTACGCCGTCGTGAAGCGGACCAGCAAGAACGGCGAGACCACGTTCTCACCCCGGTCGTCCCAGGACGTCACGGCCGGTGATGCGGTCGACGGCTACCTGTACGTCTCCACCGGCTTCCCGTGGCCTACAGACCCGATCAAGGAGGGCCGCCTCCCAGACTCATGGGTCGGCCCCGACGATGCTCCCCTGCCTACTCGGGTGAGGTACTTGCCTGAGCGTGTTCGGGTCGACGTGGCGGGGCACCAGGTTGACGTGGGTGGCATCGGTGCGGCGTTCATCCCCGCTCCATTCACCTTCTGTCTGTCCTGTCAGGTCAGTTACGAGCAGGTCCGTGGCCGGGACTTCTCCAAGCTGGTCACCTTGGATGCCGAGGGTCGCAGTTCCGCGATCTCCGTGCTCAGCAGCAGCCTCGTGCGCACCCTGCGCGAGATCCCGGCCGGCGAGTTGCCCGTTGAGGCGCGCAAGCTGCTCACCTTCGTCGACAACCGGCAGGATGCCAGCCTGCAGGCCGGGCACCTCAACGATTTCGTACAGGTCGCCCAACTGCGCGGGGCCTTGCACAGGGCGATGAAGGCCGCTCCAGGCGGCCTCACCCACGAGGTGGTCGCAGCCAAGGTGGTTGATGCGCTGGGCCTGGACTTCGCCGACTTCGCCGCGTCACCGGACGCCGTGTATGCAGCCCGCAGCCGTGCCGAGAGGGCGTTGCGTGAGGTTGTCGAGTACCGGCTGTACCTCGACCTGCAACGCGGCTGGCGAGTCACCATGCCGAACCTGGAGCAGACGGGGCTGTTGCGAGTCCGCTACGAGTCGCTCCCGGAGATCGCCGCCGATCAGGGCCTGTGGGCTAAGGCCCCGGAGCCGCTGCGCGATGCCAACGCTGGGCATCGAGAGGAGCTTTGCCGGATCGTGCTGGACGAGTTCCGCAAAGTGCTCGCAGTCGATGTGGACTGCTTCTCGGGCAGCGGCTTCGAGCGCATCCAGCGCCAATCGCAGCAGGAGCTCACCGGGGTGTGGGCGATGCCGCCCAACGAATCCGCAGCCCCGGTGGGAACGGTTTTCGCGTTCGCGAGCCGACCAGGCAAAGGCCGCAACGACCTGCACCTGACCGGCCGGTCGGCGCTGGGGCGGTACCTGCGGCTCCCCAACCAGTTCCCGGGCTTCGCGGGCACCCTGAACACCGACGACGCCCAGCGGCTCATCCAGGAGATCCTGCACGTGCTGACCAGAGCCGGAACCCTCATCGAGGTGGCGATCGACGAGGCCCACGGCTACCGGCTCCGGGCTTCTTCGCTGGTGTGGTCTGCCGGCGACGGGACGACCGCGGCACCTGACCCGATCCGCAAGACTGTGGACGCCGACACCGGCGGTCGGGTGAACGCCTTCTTCCGGGACCTCTACACCCAGGTGGCCGGCGAACTTCGCGGATTGGCCGCGCGCGAGCACACCGCGCAAGTGGATCCGGCCCAGCGTGAGGAGCGGGAACACGCGTTCCGCAAAGGCGCGCTGCCGCTGCTCTACTGCTCGCCAACCATGGAGCTGGGCGTCGACATCTCTAGCCTGAACGCGGTCGCCCTACGCAACGTGCCGCCGACGCCAGCCAACTACGCGCAGCGCAGCGGCCGGGCAGGACGCTCCGGTCAGCCTGCGCTGGTGCTCACCTACTGCGCCACCGGCAACTCCCACGATCAGTACTACTTCCGCCGGTCCGCCGACATGGTGGCCGGCTCGGTCGCGGCGCCGCGGCTCGACCTCGGCAACGAAGCCTTGCTGCGTAGCCACGTCCACGCGGTCTGGCTCGCCGAGACGGGCGAAAGCCTTGAGTCGCGCATGACCCAGTTGCTGGACGCCGAAGGCACTCGCCCGTCACTCGAGATGAAGCGAGAAAAGGCCCACGCCTTTGCCGATCCGGACGCGGTTCGCCGGGCCACCCAGCACGCGCAAGCGATCGTGGCCCCGATGCTCGATGACCTGCGGGCGACCGCTTGGTGGCACGAGGACTGGGTCGGCGACGTGGTACGCGCCGCCCCCCGGAACCTGGACGAGGCATGCGGACGGTGGCGGCAGTTGTACTGGGCGGCGCTGGCCGATCAGGAGGCGCAGAACCGGATAGTGCTGGAGAGCAACGTCTCCCCGGGCGCACGCAAGGCGGCGCAGACCCGCCGCCGCGAGGCTGAGAACCAGCTGCGGTTGCTCCGCAACGAGGACGACCAGACCGGCCACTCCGACTTCTACACGTACCGCTACTTCGCCTCCGAGGGTTTCCTGCCCGGCTACAGTTTTCCGCGCCTGCCGCTGGCGGCCTACATCCCTGCGGTTCGCGACTCGCTCGGGTCGCGCGACGGCGGCGACTACCTGCAGCGTCCGCGGTTCCTGGCTATCTCGGAGTTCGGTCCGGGTGCACTGATCTACCACGAGGGGGCCCGCTACGAGGTCAACCGCGTCCAGGTGCCGCTGTCCCTGACGGGGCAGGCGACCGTCGACGTTTCCGAAGCACGGCGTTGTGAGTCCTGCGGTTACCATCACGACCGCAGGTCGGGCCTTGACGTCTGCGAGAACTGCGGCGAGACACTCGGCGCGATCACCAGAGGTCTGATGCAGCTGACCACGGTGTACACCCGGCGCCGTGCGCGAATCTCCAGCGACGAAGAGGAACGTCGCAGGGCCGGCTTCGAACTCCAGACGTCTTACCGGTTCAGCGAACACGGCGCCCGGGCCGGCAAGCTCGTTGGCCAGGTCACGGCCGAAGGTGCCACGTTAGCGGAACTGACATACGGCGACACCGCTCAGGTACGGGTCACAAACCGCGGACGCCGCCGCCGGAAGGATCCCAGCGAGGTCGGTTTCTACCTCGACCCGATCAAAGGCCAATGGCTCGCCGACAAGGCCGGGCAAGAGTCCGAAGCCGAGAACAGCGAGACGAGCGCCGACGAGGAGCGGGCGATCCGCATCATCCCCTACGTGGAAGACCGCCGTAACATCCTCGTACTCAGATTGTCCGAAGCAGTGCCCGACGAGGTCGCGACCACCCTGCGCTACGCCCTGGAACGCGGCATAGAGGCAGCGTTCCAACTGGAGGACTCCGAGTTAGCCAGCGAAGCGCTCCCCGACGACCAAAACCGGGGGCGCATGTTGTTCACCGAGTCCGCTGAGGGCGGCGCAGGCGTCCTGCGCCGCCTGCACGCCGAGCCGGACGCCATCGCCCGCGCTGCCCGCACAGCGCTGGAGATCGCCCACTTCGACCCCGACACCGGCGACGACCTCAGCCGCCGCGATGGCGGCCGCGATCACTGCGAACGCGCTTGCTACGACTGCCTGCTCTCTTACGGCAATCAACTCGAGCACGGCTCGATCGACCGCCACCTGGTCCGCGACCTGCTGCTCCGGTTCACGGGTGCCCGGACGAGCGCTTCGGCGTCCGAATTGCCGCGGGGCAGCCACGCCGAAGAACTCATGCGGCAGGCGGACACCGAACTGGAGCGCGACTGGGTGCGGGCGCTGCTGGCGGGCGACTTCCGGCTACCGGACGCAGCCCAGCCGTTCCTTGACGACGCCAGATGCCGTCCGGACTTCTTCTACGCCGAGCCCGGCATCGCCGTGTTCCTTGACGGACCGGTGCATGACCGGGACGACAAAGCAGCCGAGGACGCGGCAGCGGAGCAACGGCTGCTCGAGGCGGGCTACGGCTTCATTCGCTTCCGGCAGGGAGATGACTGGCTCACGACGATCCGTAAGCACGCCGAGGTCTTCGGGAAGGGGCGGGTGACGTGACGACATACGCGGTGGGCAGCCTGGTCGCCGCTCGGGGGCGTGAGTGGGTGGTGCTGCCCGACAGCACCGCGGACTTCCTAGTGCTGCGACCTCTGGGCGGCACTGACGACGATGTCGCTGGCGTCCTGCCATCGATTGAACCGGTGGAGCCGGCGTCCTTTCCGCCACCCACCCCGGAGGATCTGGGCGACGACGCGAGCGCCCGGCTGCTGCGCAGCGCGCTGCGGATCGGGTTCCGCTCCACCGCCGGCCCATTCCGCTCGCTGGGCAACATCGCGGTCGAACCCCGGGCCTATCAGCTGGTTCCGCTGTTGATGGCGCTGCGCCAAGACACTGTGCGGTTGTTGATCGCCGACGACGTCGGAATCGGCAAGACCGTGGAGGCGGGTCTGGTGGCCAGCGAGCTGCTGGCCCTCGGCGAGGCCCGTGCGCTGACGGTCTTGTGTTCACCGGCGCTGGCGGAGCAGTGGGCGGGCGAGTTGCGTGACAAGTTCGGCCTTGAGGCCGAACTCGTCCTGCCGAGCACGGTGCGTCGGCTCGAGCGGCAGTGCATCGGCGACGAGTCGATTTTCGAGCGGTTCCCGCTCACCGTGGTGTCGACCGACTTCATCAAGTCGGACCGACGGCGCAACGAGTTCTTGCGTACCTGCCCCGACCTGGTCATCGTCGACGAGGCCCACACCTGCGTCGCCGACGGCGGTCTTGGCGGGCGCGCTCGTACTCAGCGCTATGACCTGGTTCGTGCCCTGGCGCAGGACGCCGCCCGCCATCTGATCCTGGTGACCGCCACGCCGCACAGCGGCAAGGAGGAGGCTTTCCGCAACCTGATCGGGCTGCTCGACCCGGAGCTGTATTACCTCAATCTCGACCAGGCGCGCGGCCGTGAGCTGCTGGCACGCCATTTCGTGCAGCGGCGTCGCGGCGACATCCGCCAGTACCTCGACGAGAGCACCCCGTTCCCCTCCGACCGACACTCCAAAGAGGTCGCCTACCAATTGTCCCCGGATTACCGGGAGCTGTTCGCCGATGTCCTCGCCTACGCTCGCGAGACCGTCCGCAGTTCCCTGGATGACCGGGAGACCCGGGTGAACTGGTGGTCGGTGCTGGCGCTGCTGCGAGCGTTGGCGTCCTCGCCGCGGGCCGCCCAGCAGACTCTCGCCACCCGCTCGGCCAGCCTTAGCGGGGAGTCGGCCGCTGAAGCGGACGCTCTGGGCCGCTCAGCGGTCCTCGACCTTGTCGACGAAGCGCTGGAGTCGGTCGACATCACCCCTGGCGGTAACACCGCCCCACAATCAGGCACCCCACGCCAGCGCAAACTGCGGGATTTCCTGAAGCGTGTCGAAGCGCTGGAGGGCACCAAGGACCTCAAGCTCAACGTCCTCACTACAGAGGTCAAGGCGCTGCTGGCCGACGGCTACGCCCCGATCGTGTTCTGCCGCTTCATCGACACCGCAGAGTACGTTGCCGAGCACCTGGACAAGGCGCTCGGCAAGGGTGCCAAGGTGGCGTGTGTTACCGGCACGCTGCCGCCGTCGGAGCGGGTTGCCCGCATCGACACCCTGGCTGAATGGGAGGGCCCCCGCGTCCTGGTCGCGACCGACTGCCTGTCTGAGGGCGTGAACCTGCAGGATCAGTTCCAGGCGGTCGTCCACTACGACCTCGCCTGGAACCCCACCCGACACGAGCAGCGCGAAGGCCGGGTCGACCGATTCGGCCAGCCGCGTGACATCGTCCGGGCCGTCACTCTGTACGGCAAGGACAACCACATCGACGGCATCGTCCTCGACGTGCTCCTGCGCAAGCACGAGGCGATTCGCAGGGCGACCGGTGTCTCGGTCCCGGTGCCCAACGACAGTGACGGAGTCCTGGAAGCTCTGATTGAGGGCCTGATCTTGCGCGACCCCGACTACGCCCAGGACACCCTGGACCTCGAGTTTGAGCAGAAGGCCGCCGATTTGGATCGCGAGTGGCGTAGTGCCGCCGAGCGCGAGAAGCAGTCGCGCACCAAGTTCGCCCAACACACCATCCACCCCCAAGAGGTGGCCGCCGAGGTGGCCGAGATCCGCGCCAGTCTGGGCACCCACGCCGAGGTCCGGGCGTTCACGCGTCGGGCGCTGGAGTCGCTCGACTCCACGATCCGGTCTCAGCCACGCGGTTTCACCGCCTCCACAGGGCTACTCCCAAGTGGCCTGATGGACGCCCTCCCGCCCGGCCGATCGGGGATGCTGACCTTCATCGACGACTTCCCCGTCACCAAGGGGGAACACCTGCTGCAACGCACCGACCCCGCCGTCGAAGCAATCGCGTCGTATGTGCTCGAGTCTGCTCTCGACCAAGGGCAGCCAGACAAGTCCCGCCCGGCCCGCCGGTGTGCCGTCGTCCGCACCAACGCCGTCACCACCAGAACGATGCTTCTGCTCGTCCGCTACCGCTTCCATCTCACCTTGCCCTCACGCTCAGGCGAGCGAACGGCGGTCGCCGAAGACGTGGCCACCCTCGCAGTGGCAAGCCGCGACGGACTCCTGCAGTGGCTCGACCCCGCCCAGGTTGAGGCTCTCGTCGACGCCCGCCCGGCGGGAAACGTCCCCAATGCGGAGCAGCAGATCAGAACCGCCCTCGCACTGCTGCCCGACATAGCTGGCCATCTGGATGCCCACGGCCGGACGCTCGCGGAGAAGATCCGCGCCTCGCACCGGCGGGTGCGGATGGCATCTGGCGCCATTGTGCGAGGCCTCGGCGTCCGGGTCGAAAGTCCTCCCGATGTGCTCGGGTTGTACGTGTTCGTCCCGGTTCCGAAGGGGTTGTGATGGCGGCCGAGTCGTTCGTGGGTGTGCGTGTCCAGGGCGGTCTGCTCCCCGCCGAACTGCTGTTCCGCATCTCCGTTGGCGCGCTACCCGGCCAGACTTCCGCCGACTATCACCTGGCCGCCGGCGAGACCGTGCGCGAAGCCGCCAACCGGGCATGGCCATATCTGTGCAGCGTATGGACCGCCTACCGACAGGCCGCTTCCCAGCTCCCACAGGGTGATCGGGGTACCACGCTGACCCGGGAACGCTGGCTGCTCATCCTGCTGCGGGAACTCGGCTACGGACGAGTACCGGTCACGCCGGCGGGCGGCTTAGCAGCTGGCGACAAGCGCCTGCCCATCTCACACCTGTGGGAGCATGTCCCGGTTCATCTCCTCGGCCACATGATTGACCTCGACCGTCGCACCCAGGGGGTGGCGGGCGCAGCGAGTTCGTCTCCCCAGTCGATGGTCCAGGAACTGCTCAACCGCTCGGATGCCCACCTGTGGGCCCTGCTGTCGAACGGGCTAACGTTAAGGCTGTTGCGCGACTCGACATCGCTTGTTGGGTCGTCCTACATCGAGTTCGACCTGGAGGCGATCTTCGACGGCGAGTTGTTCGCCGACTTCCTGCTGCTGTATGGCATCTGCCACGAGTCCCGGCTGGAGGTGCGCGACCCAGAGAAGGGACCCGCGTCGTGCTGGCTGGAGTCGTGGCGCACCGAGTCGATCGAATCAGGGTCGCGGGCTTTGAATCAGCTCCGCGACGGAGTGGTAGAGGCCATCACCACCCTCGGCACCGGCTTCCTCGCCCACCCAGCCAACGGACGTCTCCGCGACGGCCTCGCCGCCGGCAGCCTCCGCGAGGCCGACATCAACCATGGCCTGCTGCGGATCATCTACCGGCTGCTCTTCACCTTCGTCGCCGAGGACCGCGGCCTGCTGCTCGCCCCGCACGCCAGCGTCCAGGCGCGGGCACGCTACCGTGACTACTTCTCCACCGCGAGGCTGCGCCGCACCGCCCGACGGCGACGAGGCACCCGCCACACCGACCAGTGGCGCGCCCTCAACATCGTCTGGGATGGCCTCGGTTCCCCAGACGGCCGCCCCGAGCTCGGCCTGATCGGCATCGGGGGGCTGTTCGAGCCCGGCCCGCTCGACCTGTTCCGCGACTGCGACCTCGCCAACGAGGCCTTGCTCAAGGCGGTGCGACAACTCAGTCTGGTCAGCGAACCCGGTTCCGGAGTGAAGCGCATAGTCGACTACCGCAACCTTGGTGCCGAGGAACTCGGGTCAATCTACGAGGCGCTACTGGAGTTCGTCCCATCGTGGAACCCAGAGAAGCGGGTCTACGAACTGCTGTCGGCAGCAGGTAATGACCGCAAGTCGACCGGCTCTTACTACACCCCCACTTCGCTGATCGACTGCCTGCTCGACACCGCGCTCGACCCGGTGCTTGACCGCGCCGAACGCGAGGCAGATCCGGAGACCGCCCTACTTGCCCTGAGCGTTTGCGACCCCGCCTGCGGCTCGGGGCACTTCCTTGTCGCCGCCGCCCGCCGGATCGCCAAGCGCGTGGCGGCCATCCGCACCGGCGACCCCGAACCCCCGCCGGAACGGATTCGCGAGGCCCTCGGTGACGTGGTCGGCCGGTGCCTCTACGGCGTCGACCTCAACCCGCTCGCCGCCGAATTGGCCAAGGTGTCCCTCTGGCTGGAGACACTCGACCCCGGACGCCCGCTCGCCCTACTGGACGCCCAGATCAAGGTCGGCAACTCCCTCATCGGCGCCACCCCGGCGCTGTTGGCGGAGGGTATACCCAACGAGGCCTTCGTGGCACTCGAGGGAGACGACAAGAAGACGACCACGGCTCTGAAAAGGCAGAACGCCCGCGAGTCAGCCGGCCAGGACGAACTCTTCGGCGACACTGGCACCATCTGGGAGGCTCGCCTCGCCGAACAGGTCGAGGAGATCCTCGGCAGTGAACGCGCCGCCACCCTCGCCGAGGTGCACGCCCGCGCCCAGCGGCTCCAGACGGTTGAGGCCGATCCCACCCTGCAACGTCAGCGGCTGGTCGCGGACGCCTGGTGCGCAGCCTTCGTCTGGCCGAAGCATCCAGGAGGGCCCAAGGCGGTCACCGACAACAGCCTCCGGGCGCTGAAACGCGGCGAGACGCTGCCTGCCGAGACAATGACCACAATCGGCGACCTGGTCGCGGAGTACCGGTTCTTCCACTGGCACCTGGAGTTCCCGCACCTGTTGCGTCCCGGCGGCAATCACGACGGCCCCGGCTGGAGCGGCGGCTTTGACGTTGTTCTCGGCAATCCCCCGTGGGAGCGGGTGAAGCTGCAGGAGCAGGAGTTCTTCGCCGTGCGCGACCCGGCGATCGCCGCTGCACCAAATGCCGCCGCCCGAAAGCGACTGATAACGAAGCTCAAGACCGACAACCCCGGCCTGAGCGAGGAGTACTCCCGTGCAATGCGCCGGGCAATGGGCGAGTCGCACCTGCTGCGGAACTCGGGGCGATACCCCCTCGCTGGCCGAGGCGACATCAACACCTTTGCTGTCTTCGCCGAGGGCTCAAGGAGCCTAATCGCTGAAGACGGACGGATGGGCATGATTCTCCCAACCGGCATCGCCACCGACGCGACCACACAGTTCTTCTTCAAGGATCTAGTGCAAAAGGGCAGCCTCGCCAGCCTCTACGACTTCGAGAACGCGAAGCCGCTCTTCGACGGGGTACATCGTTCCTTCAAGTTCTGCCTGCTCACGTTGGCTGGCCAGGGTCGCCGGGAACCGAGGGCCGAGTTCGCATTCTTCTCCCACGACCCGAGCGACCTGCTCAAGCACGACGCCCGCTTCGAACTGACCCCCGAGGAAATCCAGCTGCTGAACCCCAACACTGGCACGTGTCCGGTCTTCCGGACGCGGCGGGACGCCGAGATCACCCTTGGCATCTATCGACGCGTACCGGTACTGATCAACGAGAACGACCCGGTCAACGGAAACCCGTGGGGTATTCGCTTCATGCGCATGTTCGATATGTCCAACGACTCGCACCTCTTCCACACCCGCGAGGAGCTTGAGGCAGACGGCTGGACGCTCAACGGAAACGTCTTCGAGCGACCCTTGAGCGGGGGGGGAATGAACTGATGCTGCCGCTGTATGAAGCCAAGATGATCCACCTGTACGACACCCGCTGGGCGACCTATGAGGCGGACGGTTCCACTCGCCTGATGACCGCTGATGAGAAGGCCAAGCGACTGAATCCGATGCCGCGGTACTGGGTAGCGGAGATCGAGATCGACAAGAAGCTGGCCGGACGCTGGGACCGAGACTGGCTCCTGGGCTGGCGGGATGTCAGCCGTTCCACGGACGCCCGGACCGTCATCACAACGCTCGTTCCGCGTCTCGCCTACGGACACAAGTGGATGCTCTGTCTGCCCAGCCGAGGCCGCGTTGAGATTCAGCCGCTCTGGTCATCGTTCGCGTTCGACTACGTGGCCCGCCAGAAGCTCGGCGGCACTTCGATGAGCTACTCCACCATGATGCAACTGCCCATGCCGCGTCCCGACCAGTTGACGCCGGCCCAATTGCCCTTGGACCGAACGCTTCCCGGTTGGCTCGGCGCCCGGGTCGACCGGCTGAACGGGTGGATCGTCGACGAGTTGGAACGTGCGCGCGTCCGTGCGGAGCTCGACGCGGCCGCCTTCCACTTCTACGGGCTCACCCGCGATGAAGTGTCGTACGTGATGGATACCTTCCCCATTGTGAAGCGTAAGGACGAGGCCGCCTTCGGCACCTACCGCACGAAGGAGCTGATCCTGGCCGCCTACGACGCAATGGCGGAGGCTAGGGCTTCCGGACAGGTCTACCGAGCCCCGTGGGCACAGGAGGTCACGACATGACGCAAACCGTCGAACGGATGCTCCCGCTCTACGAGGCGAAGATGATCCACCAGTACGACCACCGCTGGGCCACCTACGAGCCGGACGGCACGGTGCGCGATGTCACGCTCGTCGAGAAGCAGGATCCGTCGTTCGTGGCGCTGCCCCGCTACTGGGTGCGCGAGGAGGTTGTACAAGACCGCCTGCCCGGGACCGGGAAAGACTGGATGCTGGGTTACCGCTGGATAAGCAACGCCACCAACGAACGAACACTCATCGCAGCGAAATTCCCGCGTACGGGAACAGGAAACAGCCTCCCGATCTTCGCAGAGCACGATGACGGGGACCTCGTGGTGGCCGCAATGTCGAGCTTCGTTTGTGACTATGTTGCCCGCCAGAAGTTGGGAGGACAGAACGTGACCTTTGGCACGGTGTACCAGCTCGCCATTCCAGGGGTTGAGAAGTTCTTGGAGCCCAGCCCGTGGGCACCATCATTGCCAATCGCCACGTGGATTCGTGCGCGGCTCCATTCGCTAGACAACTGGCCTATCCCAGATCGTCGGTATCAAGTCAAGGCAGAGCTTGATGCAGCCTTTTTCCACCTTTTCGGCATAGCGCGCGAAGATGTGGACTACATCATGGACACGTTCCCCATCGTGAAGCGCAAGGACGAGGCGGCGTTCGGCTCCTATCGGACCAAGGAACTCATCCTGGAGGTCTTCGACGCCATGCAGGCAGCAATCGAGGCAGGTGTCCCATACGCCTCCTCCTTCGACAATCCAGGGTCGCGTCCCACAGAGAAGGATGAGACTTTCTGATGAGTACGAATGCTGCGTCGGCAGAACCTGTTAGGCGGGCGCTCCTGATCCGCACCGCGCTGCAGGTATTGGCGGAGACCAGATTCCCTATCCAGCGTGCAGAAGTACTCCGGCGCGTCGGAATGCGACTGGAGTTCACTGATTACGAACTTGAGCCATTTCGCGAAGGTAGTTCGCAGAGCCGGTGGGAAAACCATCTCTCTTGGGCGAGTACGGACATGAAGGCGGCCGGGTGGATCGACAAGACGGCTGCCGGCTGGGCGATCACCGATGCGGGCCGGGAGGCACTGGTCACTCATCCCGACGGCCTTGGACTCGAAGTGGACTCGGCTCGGGCCTAACACGACCGGCTGAGAGCGAACCGGGACGCGTCCGGTGCGCCGACATACGCCACGATTCTGGAGGCCGCCCTGGAGGCCGTGGAGCCCGGAACTTGGACCACTTACAGCGACCTGGCTGCTGTGGCTGGTACCAACGCTCAAACGGTCGGCAACTTCATGGCGAACACGTCGGCCGAGGGGGCGCACCGGGTGCTCGGCAAGGACGGCCGTCCGGCGGCCGGGTTTCAATGGCCGGACGGGCGTGAAGGCACACAGCGCGAAGCCCTCGAAGCGGACGAGGTCCATTTCGACGCCTCCGGTCGGGCCAGCGAGGCGCAGCACGTGCGCACTGAGGACCTGCGGACCTTCCTGGAGGAGAAGGGTGTCTTGACACCACCACCGCGGCGAGCGTGGCTGGTGCGTGGCTCGTCGGTGGATGGCCACGACTTGATCCCAAGCTGGCGCAAACAGGGGTTTGCCTCGCTGCGGGCGTCCAAGCTGCGCGAGGTCGAGCCGGACATCTCGCGCGACGAGTTGAAGGCCATCGTCAACGACGACTACTCGCAGACGTCGTACGCGGCCAAGGCGGCGAAGGTCGACGAGTTTCACGCCTTCTTGGCACGCATGCAGGTCGACGATCTCATCGCGACCACCAGCCAAGGCCAGCTCTTTGCTGGCAAGATCACCGGTCCGGCGGAGTACGTCAAATCACCCGACGGCCTGTCGAACCTGCGCCGCGATGTGGCCTGGGCGTCCGAAGGTGTGGACTACGCCGAGCTGCCCGGCGAGGTGAAGGCGCGGCTGCAGATCCAGTACGACGTGGTCGAGATGACGCAGCAGCTGGAGGTCCTCGAAAAGCTGCTGGTCACCCAACAAGACAACGTGGCACCCGCAGCCGCCGTGCCGGTGCTGGAGGTGGGACTGATCCTTCCGGATGCCAGCGACGACCTGGCCAGCAGCCTGCACGTTGAGCGGGAATGGCTGCAGGAGTGCGTCGACTTGCTTCGGGATCGACCGCAGTTGATCTTCTACGGTCCTCCGGGCACCGGGAAGACCTACATCGCGCAGCATCTGGCTCACCATCTGGCCGGCGACAATGTTCGGCTAGTGCAGTTCCACCCCGCCTATTCCTACGAGGACTTCTTCGAGGGCTACCGGCCCCTGGAGGACGGCGGGTTCAAGCTGAAGCCGGGACCGTTGCGCAAG
>JAAYVP010000021.1 GCA_012517115.1 Brooklawnia sp.
GGCTGCACGCCCGATGGTCAACTCACCGACACTTTCGGCGCCCCCGAATGGGCGAACTGGTCGGCCAGCTTGTTGGCCTCGGCTATCAGGGTCGCGACGATCTGATCCTCCGGTACCGTCGCGATGACCTCGCCCTTCACAAAGATCTGGCCCTTGCCATTACCGGACGCCACGCCGAGGTCGGCCTCGCGCGCCTCCCCAGGCCCGTTGACCACACAGCCCATCACGGCCACGCGAATCGGAACGGTGAAGTCCTTCAGACCGTCGGTGACCTCTTCGGCCAGCTTGTAGACGTCCACCTGGGCGCGCCCACAGCTGGGGCAGCTGACGATCTCGAACTGGCGGGGACGCAGGTTCAGCGACTCGAGAATCTTGATGCCGACCTTGACCTCCTCGACCGGCGGCGCCGAGAGCGAGACCCTGATGGTGTCGCCGATACCCTCAGCCAGCAAGGCGCCGAAGGCGACTGCCGACTTGATGGTGCCCTGAAAAGCTGGTCCAGCCTCGGTGACGCCCAGGTGTAACGGGTAATCGCAGGCCTGCGAGAGGCGTCGGTAGGCGTCCACCATGATCACCGGATCGTGGTGCTTGACCGAGATACCGAACTCGCCGAAGCCGACATCCTCAAACAGTCTGGCCTCGTTGAGCGCCGACTGGACCAACGCGCCAGCCGGGTCGGTCTCGTAGAGACCCCGCAACCGCGGATCGAGCGAACCGGCATTCACGCCGATCCGGATACTCGTGCCGTGCTCGGTCGCGGCTTTGGCGATGTCGGCGATCTTGTCGTCGAAAGCCTTGATGTTGCCCGGATTGACCCGCACCTTCGCACAACCGGCCTCGATCGCTGCGAAGACGTAGCGTGGCTGGAAGTGGATGTCTGCGACGACCGGAAGTTTTGACTTGGCGGCGATCGCCGGTAGCGCATCGGCGTCGTCCTGGCTGGGCACTGCCACCCGGACGATATCGCAGCCAGCTGCGGTCAGTTCGGCGATCTGTTGCAGCGTCGCGTTGATGTCGCTGGTGGGGGTGGTGGTCATCGATTGCACCGAAACGGGCGCGTCACCACCGATGGCCAGCTTGCCGACCTTGATCTTGCGGGTCGGACGCCGCGGCGAGAGCACGCGGTTCGGGGTGGCGGCCGGAGTTCCGAGATTGATCGGCATGGGCTTCGTGTTCTCCTCACAGTGACTGGCCCCAAGAATAGTCGTGGAGCGTCTGTCCCGAGAACCGGTGGGTGCTCAGTTGCCGCAGCAGCCTCACCGCCACTCCACACCGAGTTCACCGAAGAGCCGCGTGATAGCGATGTGCGCGGTGGTCCAAAGGTCGGGGCCGCACAGGCCACCGAACGCGTCGAAGGCGCCCAGATGCGGTTCGATAGAGAAGAAGCCATCGAAACCCGAACTGTGCAACGCCGCTAGCAGTTTGGGGAACTGGCCGTCACCCTCGCCTGCCGGCACCACCTTGCCCAGATCATCGGGGCCGGTCGGCACCAGGGCGTCCTTGCAGTGGATGTAGTCGGTGTGCGCCCGGACGAGCGGATAGGCCTCGTCGAACGGCCGGACGCCGCACTGAACGTAGTTGGCGGGATCGAAGATCGCGCGATAGTTCGGCGAATCGATCTCGGTCAGCAGGTCGGCGACCCGCTGCGGAGTGTCGCCGAAGATGCCCTTCTCGTTCTCATGCAACAAAGTGACGCCGCCTGCCTCAGCGAGTTCGACCATCGCCCGGGTGCGGGCCATCACTTCCGCCCGATACGGCGTGGGGTCGGCGTCGGGTATGAAGAAGCTGAAGACGCGGATGTACCGGGCGCCGAGGAATCTGGCCACCGCGACGGCATGCCTAGCCCGCGCCAGGTGCGGTTCGAATGGATCGGTGATCTGGATCTTGCCCAGATCTGAGCCGACCGAAGACACCCTGATGTTGGCGGTATCCAGCTTGTGTTTAGCGGTCTGCAACTGCTCGGCAGTCAGGTCGAGCACCTTGGTGCCCCAGGCACTCCGGAACTCGACATGACTGATACCGAGGGTGTTGAGTAAAGCGATCTGTTCGTCGATGTCGTCCGAGATCTCGTCGGCGAAGCCGGTCAGCGTCCACATCGTTCACTCCTTCTCCGCGGCCCCAGAACGCCGTCATTGCCCGCGATCCGTGCGGCCCAGCAGCACATCGGCCAGCGAGGATTCGCTGACGGCTTGCAGGCCTTCGGACGCGATCTCACCGGGCACCAGAATGACCGGTGTCCCAGCGGTCCGGGCGGCTTCGGCCGCAGCGCGGCCGGGATCGCCGGTCAGTCCGATCACCGCGATGTCAGACGCGATCCCGGCCACCTCGACCGCTGCCGACGGACCACCCACCACGTCCAAATCGGCGACCTCCCAGTCGACCAGCCCAAGATCAATGCTGATGTCCTCGCGTTCACCCCAGAATTGACCGACTGCGTAGTCATCGGTGATGCCGACGCGCAGCGGGGTGAACTCCAGGCATAGCTCTGCCAGCTGCCGCGGTTCGGCGCCGTCATCGGTCAACCCGTCGATCAAGTAGTCCGCCCGGCGGGTCGCCGCTATGGCTAAGGCTGCTTGTCCGATTGGGGTGCTGGCCCCGATGATCACCACTGTTCGCACCGCCCCAGTGTGGCACACGCCCCGCTTCGCCGACCGTGTCAGGCGCTGCGCTACCGGTAGCATCGGTCCTGTCGTCGACCGGAGGAACCACCTGATCTACCGCCCAAGCACCTGAAGCACCCGCACGGTCGTCAACCCGAAGGAGCAAGCCATGAGGATCGAACCCCAACCCCCGACGGTCAAGAACCCTCCCGAGTACTTCGCCGGGGATGTCTGGCTGGAGCGCATCGTCACGCCCCACGAGGACGATCAACGCAGCGTCCTAGCCTTGGTGCGATTCGCACCGGGCGCGCGCACCGCCTGGCATCGGCACGCCCGCGGCCAGTATCTGCACGTGACAGCCGGCGTGGCGCTGTTCGGGACGCGCGACGGCACCGTCATCGAGGTGCACGCTGGCCAAACTGCCTACGCCGCTCCCGGCGAGGAGCATTGGCACGCGGCCACCCCTGACGGTTTCATGGAGCACTTGGCGGTCACCGAGAACGGGGACGACCCGGACAATACGACTGTCTGGCTGGAGCATGTCAGCGACGCCGATTATCGGCGTCGGCTCGCGGCCTCTTGACCAACTCCGGCCAGACCACCGATCCCGACGATCGGAGTGTCCGCAGCGGGTGAGCCCTTAAGGGCGGGTGCGCGCGGCCAACTGCCCACACGCACCATCGATTTCGCGGCCGCGGGTGTCGCGGACCGTCACCGGCACGCCGGCACGCTCTAAGTGGGTCACGAAAGCCTGCTCGTCAGAGCGGCGGGAGGCCGTCCACTTGCTGCCCGGCGTGGGATTCAGCGGGATCAGATTCACGTGGAACCAGCCCCAGTCGCCGCGAGCCTTCAGCAACTTGGCCAGCAGGTCAGCCCGCCAGGCCTGATCGTTGATGTCCTTGATCAAGATGTACTCGATGCTGACCCTGCGTCTGGTGGCGTTCGCATAGTCCCAAGCCGCGTCCAGTACCGCAGCCACGTTGAAATGTCGGTTCAGCGGAACCAGCTCGTCGCGCAACTCGTCGTCCGGCGCGTGCAGCGAAAGCGCGAGAGTCACAGGCAAGTCCTCGTCGATGAGTTGTTTGATCCGCGGCACCATCCCGACGGTCGAGATGGTCAGGCCGCGGGCGCTGATACCCAAACCATCAGGGGCGGGTGCGTGAATCTGACGCACCGCCGCAAGCACCGCTCGGTAGTTCGCCATCGGCTCGCCCATCCCCATGAAGACGATGTTGTTCACGCGCGCCGGCCCACCGGGAAGCTCTCCGTTCGCCAAGCGGCGGGCGGCATCATGCACTTGCCAGACGATTTCGCCGGCGGACAGATTGCGCTGCAGCCCGCCCTGGCCGGTGGCGCAAAACGGGCATGCCATACCGCAACCCGCCTCAGAAGAGATGCAGATCGTGGTGCGTCCGGGGTAGCGCATGATGACCGACTCGATGACCGCCCCATCGAAGGCTCGCCAAGCGGTCTTGATGGTCAGGCCAGCGTCTGCGAACTGCTCGCGGATCGGGACGAGCAAGGTCGGGAAGAACTCGTCGACCACCGGTTGCCGGACGGCAACGGGCAAATCAGTCCAGTTGGCCGGGTCTGTCTCTAAGCGTGAGAACCACTGCGATGAGATCTGCTTGGCTCGGTAGGCGGGCAACCCCAGTTCGGTGACCGACTCGACGCGTTGGGCTGGGGTGAGGTCCATCCAGTGCCTTGGAGGCCGACGGCGGGACGCGACGAACTTGCCGGTCAGGTCGATGGGCCCGGTGGTCGTGGTCATGGCAACGAGTCTGCCCGATCAGGTCAAGGCAAGCAGCCTCGCGCAGCCCTGGCCCTGGCCGCTTTCACACCAGCAGCAGCATGGACGCCCACGCGAATGGGGCGGCAACCAGGAGCGAATCAAGTCGGTCCATGGCGCCCCCGTGCCCCGGAACGAGCTTGCTCATATCCTTCATGCCCGCGTCCCGTTTGATCATCGACTCCACCAGATCACCCACGGTCGCCGCGACCGAGAGCAGCCCACCGACGATGGCGCCCGCCCACCACTGCGCCCCGATCATGAGCGGTCCGAGGAAGCCACCCACGATGGCGGTGATCACTACCGCACCGATGAATCCCTCCCAGGTCTTCCCGGGGCTGATGTGTGGGGCGAGCTTGTGCTTGCCGAGCAGCGAACCGACCGCGTAAGCGGCGGTGTCGGAGCACGGCACCAGCAAGAAGTAGTAGATGACCCGCAAGCTACCTTCGGGCTGGGCCAGCAGAAGCGTGAGCGTCGACAGCAACAGCGGCAGATAGCCAATGGTGAAGACGCTGGCGGCGGCGTCCCCCATGAACCCGCGAACCGGGCCGCGGAGCCTGCCCACCAGACAGGCAACGATCATCAACGCAAGTCCACCCAGGATCACCGCCACGCCTTGCAACTGACCGATCTCCTGCCCCACCCAGTAGGACAGGCCCAGCATCAGCGGCGTCCCGACTGCGATCGGCGCGTACACAGCGTTCATCTTCGCCCGGCCGAGCGCACGCACGATCTCGTACGACCCGGCCACCGCAGCCGCCATCAGGAAGATGACGAAGCCCCACTGCCACCACAACAAGGTGCCCAAGATCCAGGACAACAGGACGACTGCGCTGGCGATGGCCACCGGCAGGTTGCGTCCCGCGCTGCGCTTGGTCTTGACGGGCCCCTCGATCGGCGACACAGCCGACTCCGGGAGCGTCTCACCGGACGCTGCGGCTGGCAGGGGCACCTCTGGTGGGGGTGCCGAGCCTTCGGACTCCTGGGCGTCGGTCACGCTCAGACTTCCATCAACTCGGTCTCTTTGGCCTTGAGCAGATCATCGATGGTGTCCACGGCCTTCTTGGTCTCGTCAGCCAACCGCTTGTCGGCGCGCTTGGCATCGTCCTCGCCGATCTCCTTGTCCTTCTCGGCCTTTTTGACTTGGTCAACTGCATGCCGACGCACGTTGCGGACCGCTACCCGAGCCTCCTCGGCCTTGCCGCGCACCAACTTGATGTACTGCTTGCGGCGTTCCTCGGTGAGTTCGGGCAGCACGACCCGGATCGCGACACCGTCGCTGGCCGGGTTGACGCCCAGGTCTGAATTGCGGATCGCTTTCTCGATGCCCGGCAGCGCGGTCCGGTCGAAGGGGGTGATCAGCATGACTCGTGGCTCAGGCGACTGGAAGGTCGCCAGTTGCTGGATCGGGGTTGGGCTGCCGTAGTAGTCGGCCTCCAGCTTGTTGAACATCGCCGGATTGGCGCGGCCGGTGCGGACCGTCGCGAAGTCTTGGCGGGCGAATTCGATGGCCCCGGCCATCTTTCTGGTGGCTTCCTTGATGATGTCGTCGATCACGGCTGATCCTTCCGAAGCTGTTGGTAGTGAGGTTACTTGCTGGCACTGACTATGTTGGTGAGCCCGCCGGAAGCGGCGTCGGCTCAAGCGTGCACCCAGGTGCCGATCTTCTCCCCAGCGACCGCACGTCCGATATTCGATTCGTCGTCGAGTCCGAAGAAGAGCATGTCCAGCTTGTTGTCTCGCGCCAGGCTGATCGCGGTGGCATCGGCCACCTTCAGGCCCTTGGTGAGGAACTCGTCATAGGTGAGGTCCTCATAACGACGGGCGTTCGGGTTGGTCTTCGGGTCAGCGTCGTAGACCGCATCGACCCCGTTCTTGCCCATCAGCAGGATCTCTGCCTTGATCTCCAGCGCGCGCTGCGCGGCGACCGTGTCGGTGGAGAAGTAGGGCATTCCCGAGCCGGCACCGAAGATGACCACTCGCCCCTTCTCCAGGTGGCGCTCGGCACGGCGGGGGATGTACGGCTCGGCGACCTGTCCCATGGTGATCGCGGACTGGACGCGGGTGGGCACGCCCTCCTTTTCGAGGAAGTCCTGCAACGCCAGCGAATTCATCACTGTGCCGAGCATGCCCATGTAGTCGGCGCGGTCACGATCCATGCCGCCGCGTTGCAGTTCGGAGCCTCGGAAGTAGTTGCCGCCGCCGACCACCACTGCGACCTGCGCGCCGGTAGCGACCACCGCGGCGATCTGCCGGGCTACCGACGCAACGATGATCGGGTCGACGCCGAGCTTGCCGCCCCCGAACGCTTCGCCGGACAATTTGAGCAGGACGCGACGGTAGGGCTTGGGCATCAGTTTCCTCCACTCACTGCTGGGGCGCACTTCGCATCACTCTAGTGCCCAGTCTCGCCGTCCAGCCACCGGGCAAGGCAACCCGCGCCAGGGCGCGTTCGAGCAGCGCAGCAAGTCAAGTCACCAGGACGAACGCAGGCGGCGACCCCGGAGGGTCACCGCCTGTGTTGTGATCTGGGTGTCAGCCGCCGACCACGAAGCGAACGAAGCGAACGATCGTCACACCAGCAGCTTGCGCCAACTGGCCGACAGTCTTCTTGTCCTCGGCGATGGACTGCTGCTCCAAGAGGCAGGCCTCCTTATAGAAGGCGTTCACGCGGCCCTCGACGATCTTCGGGATGATCTTCTCGGGCTTGCCTTCCTCTTTTGCCGTCTCGGTGGCGATGCGCTCCTCGCGTGCCACCACTTCGGCCGGCACGTCCTCACGTGACACGTAGTCAGGACGCATCGAAGCGATCTGCAGTGCCACGGCGTGGACGAACTCCTCGTCGGTCCCCTCGTACTCGACCAGGACGCCGACCTGGGGTGGCAGGTCCTGGCTGCGGCGGTGCAGGTAGGTATGCACCGCGCCCGGGAAGCGAGCCACGTTCGACAACTCCAGCTTCTCGCCGATCTTGGCCTCAAGGACCGCGATGGCGTCCGCGACCTTGCCATCACCCAGCGGCAGCGCCAGGGCTGACTCGACGTCTGTGACCTCGCCAGCTTCAACAGCGCCGACGATGGTATTGGCGAGGTTGACGAATTCCTGGTTCTTCGCCACAAAGTCGGTCTCAGAGCCGAGCTGAATCATTGAGGAACCGGCGGCAGCGACCAAGCCGTTGTTAGCGGAACGGTCGCTGCGCTTGGCGACTTTCGCCGCACCGGATACCCGCAGCAGTTCGGTGGCGCGTTCGAAGTCTCCATCAGCCTCGGTGAGGGCCTTCTTCGCGTCCATCATGCCGGCGCCGGTCTGGTCGCGCAGCTTCTTAACGTCGGCGGCAGTGATTGCCATTTAGGATCCTTTTCGCGATTCGAATTTGATAGTGGTCAGTTGGTGGGGATTTGTGCTGGGGCATCCTCAGCAGCCGCCGCCTCGCTTGGCTCCTCGGCTTCAGCAGTCGGCTCTGCCGGTGCGGCGGCAGGCTCTGCCGGTGCGGCGGCAGGCTGCGGGGCATCATCGCCGGCGCCAAGCAGTTCGCGCTCCCAGTCGGGCATCGGCTCGGCAGCAGCCTGCTCAACGCCACCTTGCGAGCGGCTCACAAGACCCTCGGCAACGGCGTCGGCGACGATACGGGTCAGCAGCGAGACCGAACGGATCGCATCGTCGTTGCCCGGTATCGGGTAGTCGACCTCATCCGGATCGCAGTTGGTGTCGAGGATGGCGACCACCGGAATCTTCAGCTTGCGGGCCTCATCAATGGCGAGGTGTTCCTTCTTGGTGTCGACCACCCAGACCGCCTGCGGGACGCGAGCCATGTCGCGGATACCGCCCAGCGACTTCTCCAGCTTGTCCTTCTCACGACGCAGGCCGAGCAGTTCCTTCTTGGTAAGTCCACCAGGAACGACGTTCTCCAGGTCCATCGACTCCAACTCCTTGAGCCGACCGATCCGCTTGCTGATGGTCTGGAAGTTCGTGAGCATACCGCCGAGCCAACGCTGGTTGACGTAGGGCATGCCGACCCGAGTCGCCTGTTCTGAAATGGCCTCCTGGGCCTGCTTCTTGGTGCCCACGAACAGCACCTGACCGCCCCTGCCGACTACACCCGAGATGAAGCCGTAAGCCTTGTCGATATAGCGCAGTGACTGGCGCAGGTCGATGATGTAGATGCCGTTGCGTTCGTTGAAGATGAACCTCTTCATCTTGGGATTCCAACGCCTGGTCTGGTGCCCGAAATGCACCCCGTTCTCAAGCAGCTGGCGCGTAGTGACGACGGCCATGGTCAGTCCTTTCGTGGCGTCCAAGGTCGTTGTCGACCGCCCGGAACGCCGGTACTTGCGTGGGCGAAGCCCGCGCTTGGGTTCTTCGGCCCCAAGGGTTCCGGGGGCCTCCTGATGTGCCAACTCGCCGCACCTGACACCAGCGATGTCAGGACCTCGCAACGAGAGCCGGGTGCCGGGCGCCCGGTTCAGCACATGCGATGTCAATCCGCGTACGCGAACTGCGGGGCCATCTTACGTCCTTGCCGGAAGCAGGCGCCAATCGGCATCTCGGAAGATGGAGATATCCACAGACCCTCACGGGTTTGACGGATCAGGGGCCACGACGACCATTCTCTCCGCGTGTCCAAGATGATTCGTTCGCTGCCCCTGGCGTCCTGCCTGATGATGGTGCTGGTCAGCTGTTTCGCGCAACTGGCCGGGTGCGGCAGCCGACCCGCCGCCGCCAGCCCCGACGGCAACCGCGCCCCGAGCCGGATGGCGCCGCTGCCAGGGCCAGTGCTTCGCGGGTTCCAGGTCGGCGCGCAGAATTGGCAGCCCGGCCACCGTGGCATTGATCTCGGCGGCAGCGCCGGGCAAACGGTAGTAGCGCCAGCAGCAGGCACCATCAGCTGGGTGGGGACGATCGCCGGGGTGCCAATGCTGACTGTCCAACATCCAGATGGGTTACGCACCACTTACCAGCCGGTCACGGCTATCGAGCCGATCGGCGCCGCGGTTACGATGGGGCAGCCGATCGCCACTCTCGTCGAGGGTCATTGCGCCACCACTTCCTGCCTGCATCTGGGCGTCCGTGACGGTGAGCGCTACCTTGATCCGTTGCTCTGGTTGCGCGGCCTGACCGATTCCGAAGTGCGGCTGCTGCCGCGCTCGGCGGTCCCCCGCCAGCTGCCACCGCCGGGTCTCACCGAGGCGTCCGAGGCGCAACCGGCGACCGTTGGAGGGCTACCGGCTGCCGGCCCGATCACCTCAGGCTTCGGCGGCAGGACCAATCCCATAAGCGGAGCGGGTGAGTTCCATGACGGGATCGACATCGGCGCGCCGTGCGGCGCTGAGGTGCAGACGCTCTGGCCCGGTCTGGTCACCTTCGTGGGAAGTGCCGGCGGATTTGGTCTGCGGGTCGAGGTCGACCACGGCATGGTTGCCGGAGTAGCGCTGAGTTCGTCCTACTCGCACCTGTCCAGTTTCACCGTCGGTGTCGGCGATCAGGTCGCGACCGGAACAGTCATTGGGGCGGTCGGCAGCACGGGGTTTTCAACCGGCTGTCACCTGCACTACTCCACGGTGGTCGACGGCGGCTCAGTCGATCCGCAAACCGTCGGCCGGTGACCAAACAGCAGCAACGGCCATCCGCGCCACGGTCAAGCACGCGGATGCGCCTGCCGAAACGCCTGCTTCAGCCGGTCGCCGCTGACGTGAGTGTAGATCTGGGGGGTGGCCAGCGAGGCATGCCCCAGGATCTCCTGCACACTACGCAGATCGGCGCCACCCTCCAACAGGTGGGTGGCCATCGCGTGCCGCATCCCGTGCGGACCAACATCCGGCGCTTCCGGAATCGCCCGCATCGCATCGTGGACAACCCGACGTGCCACCCGCTGGTCCAAACGGCCACCACGACGGCCCAAGAAAACCGCATCTCCGGACGCCGGAGTGAGCCACTCGGGGCGCCGCGCCAGCCAGGAGTCCACCGCCCGCTGGGCGGGTTGACCGATAGGTACGCTGCGCTGCTTGTTGCCCTTCCCGAGCACGCGCAGCACACCACGCTGGCGGTCGATGTCAGGCAGGTCCAGACCACACAACTCACCTACTCGCAGCCCCGAGCTGTAGAGCACTTCGAGAATCGCAGCATCCCGGGCTCCCGCCGGGCCGTTATCCAAGGCGGCAGCATCCAAGATCGCGGCCATCAATGTTTCGGTGTCGTTCTGGCTCAGGGTGCGGGGCAGCCGCCGGGGCACCCGCGGCGACTTCAAGCCGGCCGCCGGGTCTGCGTCACACAATCCCTGCGCCACAGCCCAGCGGAAGAAGACTCTGACGGCTCCGCTGCGGCGCTGCAACGTCGCGGGCGCCAGACCGGCGGCCAACTCATCAGCCAGCCAACTCCGCAGGTCTGGCAACCTGACCTCGTCAAGACGTGTGATGCCCTGACTCGCCAAATGAGTCAGCAGAGCCTCAAGATCGCCGCGGTATGCCCGGATGGTGTGCTCTGATCGGTTGGCCTGCAGTCGTTGGTGGCTGCTGAACGCATCCAACGTGTCCGGCAGCGCTGCCCCTCGATCCGGTCCATCGGCCACGGTTCACCTCCCAGCATCCAGCATCCAGCCATCGTCAGCATCTCGCATTCAGCGGGATCCGTCAGCGTCTGGGCGGGTGAGTCAGATAGGTTGGTCAAGTGCCCGAGGTAGGGGCACGGTGGGGCGGACCCCACCTGGAGACTGAGGACGGGACTGATGCCAACTCCACGGCAATGGGCTGCCAAGGGCAAGGTACGACGCGTGACCCGCTGGGATGAACCAGTCATGCATTCCCCGACCCGACCTGTCACCGAGTTCGGCGAGGAGTTGCACCAACTGATCGCGGACATGTTCGCAACCATGGAGCGCGCCGAGGGCGTCGGGTTGGCTGCGCCGCAGGTGGACGTCGACCTATCCCTCTTCATCTACCACTGCCCCGACGGGGACGACCGGCTGCGCTACGGCGTCGTCTGTAACCCGGTGATCACCCTGCCGGAGGGCAACGACCGCCGGCTGGATGCCACCGAGGAAGGCTGTCTCAGCTGGCCTGGGGCCTACCAACCGCTGGCCCGCCCAGACCGGGCGATCTGCGAAGGCGTGGATGAGAACGGCGAGCCAGTGCGAATCGAGGCGACCGGGCTGCTGGCCCGTTGCGTCCAGCACGAGACCGACCACTTGAGTGGCACCGTCTTCGGTGATCGGCTCTCCAACCGCTCACGTCGCCTGCTCGATCAGCAGAAGAAGCAGGCCGCGCACCTGTACCCCGACGACTGGCCGATCAGCCCCAAGGGAA
>JAAYVP010000206.1 GCA_012517115.1 Brooklawnia sp.
GGGGACGACCGGACGCGTCGCTGGCAGGTCACCCAGATCATCGACGACCCGGCCGGCAACCACGACTGGCAGATCCGGGCCGAGGTCGACCTGGACGCCAGCGACGAGCTCGGCGAACTGGCGCTGCGCGTGGTTAGCTTCGGACGCGTCGACTGAGACGTTGGCGACCTGGCCGCAAGAGACACGATTGGATCACAAGTGGAGGGTCGCCTAACGGTTCGGGCAAGAAGCTGGGAATAATGCTGGCAATGGTAAGAACCGGCTATGTGGCCGCAGACACCAAAGACAAGGAATCCTCTATGCGAAAGACACTACGAGTCATCACTGTGGCCTCTGCCGCAGCCTTGAGCCTCGTCCTCGCCGCTTGCGGCGGCGGCTCCGGCTCCGGCTCAGGCACCGATGGCGCGGCCGACATCGTGATCCGCGGCTGTACCCCCGAGAACCCGCTGATCCCAGGCAACACGTCCGAAACCTGCGGTGGCGATATGGTCACCGCCATGACCTCGGGGCTCGTCCGTTACGACACCGAGACCGCCGACCCGATCATGGACATCGCCGAGTCCATCGAATCGGACGACAACATCAACTTCACCGTGAAACTGAAGCACGGCTATAAGTTCCACGACGGCACCGAGGTCAAGGCCCACAACTTCGTGGACGCCTGGAACTACACCGCCGCCTACGCGAACGGCCAAGCGGGCTCCTACTTCATGAACCCGTTCGAGGGCTTCGCCGAGGTCTCCGCCAAGGATTCGACGCTGACCGAAATGTCTGGCCTGGTGGTCGTGGACGATTACACCTTCACCATGAAGACAGTCGAGCCGATGGCGAACCTGCCGGTGCGCCTGGGCTATTCATCGTTCGCCCCGCTGCCCGACTCGTTCTTCGACGACCCGGCAGCCTTCGCGGACGCCCCGATAGGCGCCGGCCCATTCGCGCTCGATTCGAAGAGCACCACCGAGTACAAGTTCGTGAAGTTCGCCGACTACTCCGGCGACTTCCCCGCCCAGGTTGATTCGCTGACCTTCCGGATCTACACCGACGACTCCGCCGCCTACAACGACGTGGTCGCTAACAACCTCGACTACACCAACAACATCCCGTCCGACTTCCTGGTGAACGAACAGTTCACGAACGATCTGCCGGATCGCAACTTGATCCGCGAGGCCGGCCGGTTCTCCGGCATCGTCTTCTCGCCGAACGATCCGCAGCTGGCTAACAACCTCGACCTGCGCCGTTCGATCTCGATGGCGATCGATCGTGAGCTGATCATCGATCAGATCTTCAACGGTGTTTACAAGCCGGCTAACGGCTGGGCCCCGAGCGTCGTCTCCGGCGCCACCGACACTGCCTGCGGCGACAACTGCAAGTTCGATCCGCAGGCAGCCAAAGCCCTTTACGAGCAGGCCGGTGGCTACCAAGGCACCCTGACTCTGACGGTCAACGGCGACGGCGCTCACAAGGCGTGGGCTGACGCCACCTGCAACTCGATCAAGAACTCCCTCGGCCTCGAATGCGTCACCCAGTTGACCCCCGACTTTGCAACGTTCAACAACATGATCGACGCGCACGAGATCATGGGCCTGTTCCGGACCGGTTGGCAGATGGACTACCCGTCCATTGAGAACTTCCTCGGCCCGATTTACGGCACCGGCGCTGACTCGAACTGGTCTCGCTACTCGAACCCGGAGTTCGACGACCTGCTGCGTCAGGCTGGGGCCGCGTCCGACAACGACGCCGCCAACGCGCTCTACCAGCAGGCAGAGGCGCTGCTTGGCCGTGACATGCCGACCGCGCCGATGTGGTACCCGTCGACGGTCGTCGGATGGTCCGACCGGGTCGAGAACGTTCACATCAACGCGTTTGGCGTCTTGGACTTCAGCGCCATCTCGGTGAAGTGATAGCCTTCGGTCCTCGGTAAACCATTCAACGGTTTGGCCGGTCACCGGTTTTCGGTGGCCGGCCAAGTCATGGGCTAGGGCTCCAAAGGCGACGTCTGACAACTAAGGTTACTGCGCATGGGCACATACATCCTGAGGCGGATCCTGCAGATGATCCCGGTGGTCATCGGCACGACGTTCCTCATCTACTGGATGGTCTTCTCCCTCGGCGATCCCACTGTTGGACGTTGCGGTGAGCGTCCTTGCCCCGAGTCTTACGTGGCCAGGCTGCACGAAGAGTACAACCTCGACAAGTCGCTGCCAGAACAGTACGTCCGGTACATGGGCAAGGTCTTGCAGGGCGACCTCGGCACCAGTTTCAACGGCAATGCGGTGATCGACCAATTGGCCACCCGATGGCCGGTTACCATCCGGCTGGCCGTCATCGCCATCATCTTCGAGGCCGTGATAGGCATCGCAGCGGGGTTGCTCGCCGGGCTTCGAAGACGAAGTTTCTGGGACACACTGGTTTTCGTGACCACTTTGGTCATCATCTCAATCCCTTCGTTCGTGCTCGGCTCGGTCGCCCAGATGGTCTTCGGTGTCCGGTTGGGTTGGTTCCCGGTGACAGCGACCCAGGGCACTTGGCAGCAGTTGCTGCTGCCAGGCCTGGTGCTCGGCTCACTGTCGATGGCCTACGTCGCGCGATTGACTCGCAACTCACTGTCCGAGAATCTGTCTGCCGACTATGTGCGCACCGCTCGGGCGAAGGGGATGTCGGCCGGCCGGGTGGTTGGCGTCCACACCTTCCGCAACTCGCTGATCCCGGTAGTCACGTTCATCGGCGCCGACTTCGGTGCGCTGATGGGTGGGGCAATCGTCACCGAACGAATCTTCAACATCCCCGGCATCGGTGGGTACATCTACCACTCCATCAACACCAAGGACGCCACCGCCGTGGTCGGGACGATCACGCTGCTGGTGCTGGTCTTCTTGGTCATGAACCTGATCGTCGACCTGTTGTACGGCGCTCTCGACCCGAGGATCGCCCATGACTGACCCGAACCTGCTCAGCAACCAGACCTCCGGCACCGCGTCTGACGATGCCGTCACCGCTGTGGCCGAGCATGTAACCACACCTCCCGCGCGACCGAATGGGGACGACGCCCGCTCGCTGGGCCGCGACGCCTGGGAGGAGTTGCGACGGCGTCCCGGCTTCTGGATTTCGGCGACGCTGATCGCGATCATGCTGGTGATGGCGATCGTGCCGAATCTGTTCACCTTCTTCTCGCCGCAGCCCGACCCGGCCTACGCGCAGCTGGCGAACGCCCGCCAGCCACCCTCGGCGCAAGCCTGGTTCGGCTTCGACGGGCAGGGCTACGACATCTACTCGCGCACCATCCACGGCGCGCGGGCGTCCATTCTGGTGGGCGTGCTGACCACCATCGGCACGATCATTATCGGCGGGACGATCGGCCTGCTTGCCGGCTTCTACGGCGGCTGGCTCGATTCCGTGCTGTCACGCACCGGCGAGATCTTCTGGTCTATTCCGCTGCTGCTGGGTGGTGTGCTGTTCATGACCAGCTTCCCGTCCGACCTGGGCACTCCCTACATGATCGTGGTCGGCAAGGTGGTGCTGGTCTTGACCGTACTGGGCTGGCCGCGGATCGCCCGGATCATGCGTTCTGCGGTGCTGCAAGTGAAACCGCTCGACTACGTGCAGGCGGCGCGCGCCTTGGGGGCGACCCCGTTGCAGATCATCGCCAAACACGTGCTGCCGAACGCGTTCGCTCCGGTGATCGTCGTCGCAACCATCGACCTCGGCGCCTACATCGCCACCGAAGCCACGCTGTCGTTCCTGGGCATTGGCCTGCAACCGCCGACGATCTCGTGGGGTATCGCGATTTCGGATGCGTCCGGCCTCGGCTTACTGCGCTCGGCCCCGCACATGCTGTTGTTCCCGTCCTTGTTCTTGTCGATCACCGTGCTCGCGTTCATCATGCTAGGCGACGTGGTGCGGGACGCGTTCGACCCGAAGGCCCGGTGAGGACATTGGCGAAGCAAAACTCCACGATCGTCGAGCCGACCGGTATGGACAACTGGTCGCCCGATCACGGCCACCTGCTCGACGTAAGGAACCTGAACGTCGAGTTCCGGACCCGCGACGGCGTGGCGCACGCAATCAATGGCGCGAGTTTCCATCTCGACCGGGGGGAGTCGCTGGCCATCCTCGGCGAGTCCGGCTCGGGCAAATCTGTGACAGCCCAGGCCATCATGGGAATCCTCGACACCCCGCCCGGTTATGTGACCGGCGGTGAAGTCTTCTTCCGGGGCGTCGACCTGTTGAAGCTGCCCGAAGATCAACGCCGACGGGTGCGCGGCCAGCGGATCGCGATGATCTTCCAGGACGCCTTGAGTGCGCTGAATCCGGTCTTCACCGTTGGCTGGCAGATCGCCGAGATGTTCCGGATCCACAAGGGCATGAACAAGTCGGACGCACACAGCGCCGCCATCAAGCTGATGGAGCGGGTGAATATTCCGGCGGCTGCGCAACGCGCCGGCAACTTCCCGCACCAGTTTTCCGGCGGCATGCGCCAGCGCGTCATGATCGCGATGTCGATCGCGCTCGATCCCGAGATCCTGATCGCCGACGAGCCGACCACCGCGCTCGACGTCACGGTTCAGGCTCAAATCATGGAGCTGCTCAAAGAGTTGCAGGCCGAGACCGGCATGGGTCTGATCCTGATCACCCACGACTTGGGCGTGGTGGCCGATGTCGCCGACCGGATCAACGTCATGTATGCGGGACGGATCGTAGAGTCGGCGGGTTCTCGCGAACTGTATGCGCGGCCTGCCCACCCCTACACCGAGGGTCTGCTTGACTCGATCCCCCGGCTCGACCAAACCACCGGCGAACTGAGCGCGATCGGCGGGCTGCCACCGAACCTGACCAGGATCCCTGCGGGCTGCTCGTTCAACCCCCGCTGCAAGTACGCGCGCGATATCTGCCGCGTTGACCCGGAGCCACCGTTGGTTGAGCTCGGCGGTGGACGCAGCAGCGCTTGTCACTTCACCCATGAGCTGCTGGCCGGCAGGCTCGCGCCGGTGGCGGTGCTGGCCGAGAACGCGGTCGCCGACCCGGTTCCCGCGGCTGAGGAGGGCATCAATGAGTGAACCGAAGCGGGCGATCCGGCCCAGTGATGAAGTCATCCTCAAGGCCACGAATCTGAAGAAGTACTA
>JAAYVP010000207.1 GCA_012517115.1 Brooklawnia sp.
GAAGCGCAGCAGCCTGCTCGGCATGCTGGGCTCTTTCGGCAACGAACTGGCCGAGGACGCCCTGCAAGAGGCGAGCGTCAAGGCCTACGTCATGGTGCGGAAGGCGACCACCCCGCAGGAGCAGGCCCAGGTTGCCAGCCGACTCGCAAGCCTAAGCTTCTGGCGCAGGATGCTGACGAACACGGCGATCGACATCACCCGCAAGCGGCATGATCGCAGTTGTGGACCCTTGGAAGACGCCGATGGCCGGCCCGTGGAGATCCGAGACGACAGACTGATGGATTCGTTTTCGGCGGTGATCCGGCAGGTTGATCGAGACGACACCGTGGAAGTGGTCAGCAGACTGGCAGCAACGCTGATTGCCCGCAGCGCCGACCGGCCGACCCGCCGCGTTCGGATAACCCGGCAGGATTGGATCACGTTCAGCAAAGCCGCCGTTCTGGCAGGGGAGCACGGGAACCAGTCCGCCATCGCCAAGGAGCTTGGCGTCGGCAGGGCGACGGTCAGTGAGCGCCTGCGACGGGTCCGCGAGGCTCTGCAGCTCACCCACTACCTGGTTGGGGTGCTGGGTGCGGCCTGCTTGACCGATGAGGAACTCGTCAACGAACAGCTGGATACCTTCGAGGCTTTCGACGGCGCGCAGCAAGAGCACAGCGTCCGGCTCAAAGAAGCCTGTCCCCACGTGCTGACGAGCCCGACCACCGGTACGCGCGTCAATGCGAGCCACTACACCGCCTCCCGCCCAGACGAGCCGGACGCCGTCGAGCAGCTGCACGCCGCAGAGTCCAGCTGGGCAATTGCGGTAAGCAACGCCTACCCCAACTGCGTGACTATCTGTCAACCCCATAATCCTCGACCAGGCCGGAAGACGGAGCTCTCCAATGTTCGATGACGACGTGATGCGATCGGCCACGCAAGCCGCCCGCAGATATCCCATTGGCATGCTGCCCGGCGAGCACCCCGCCGAGATCCTTGCCGGGCTGCATCGCGGGTTCACCCGCGGCCAACTTGCCGTCCTTTCGGCGAATGAACAACTTCGCGACCTGATCAGGCAGGTCCTGGATGAAGTCGGAGTGTCGCCGGAGCTGACCGCGATTGCTGAACATCCCGACCGCCGAGGCGCGGCTCACCGCTCGCTGCTGGCCAGTGTCGGACATCCCATCCACGGCGGGCCTAATCTGGACGAGCTGGAGCGGGTGCTCTGGGCGATCCTGGCACAGGCACCCCAGATGGCGGCCACCAAGGCCGAGCCGAGCAGCGAAACTTCACGGTGGGTGCTGCCAGACCAGTACACCGCAGCTGACTTGGTAATAACCAGGAAAGACGGTGACTACGAGGTGGCTGTGGTACCCGAAGCAGGAGCGGGTGGAGGCGTCCTGCTTGTGCAATGGGAAGGCCAGCCCGAGATCGAGTCCCACCCGGTTGCGCTGGCACTCCACGAGTCGTTGCATGTTCGACTCCACTCGTTCGGACGCACCCTGCTGGCGGTGGCCCTCGCCGCGCGTGAGGACGAGCGATGAGGCGGGCCCTGCTGGTCGGAATCGACGGCTACCCTGACGCGCCGCTCACAGCCTGCTGCAACGACGCAAGACGGCTTGGCGAGGTGCTCGCCCGCAATGCCGACCATTCGATCAATTGGTTCACAACCGTGAAACTCGCTCGCCAGCCAGATGTCACCAACATCTTGCGAGTTGACCTGCTCGGGCTGCTGGACGACTTGTTCGACGCACGCGGCGAGGATGTCCTGTTCTACTTCTCCGGGCATGCACTCAACACCCCATGGGGTCCCGAGCTGTCCACCCAGGAAGGAACACAGCCCGGAATGGGCGTGCCGTTCAGCAACCTGATGGCGATGGTGAACACCTCGAAAGCCGACTCGGTCACCATCATCCTGGACTGTTGCTTCGCCGGCGACCTGGCCACGGCCCTCCCCGGGGCTCCCTTGGGACTGGGGCAACATGAGACCGCAACTCTGCGCGAGAACGTAGCGATCCTGGCGGCTGCCGCCGACGACCAGGAAGTGGCGGTTAGCCATCAATACAGTACCTTCACGTCTTTGCTTCTTGATGGGCTGCTGGGGGGAGCATCCGACCAAAGGGGCCGCGTAACTGCGCTCAGCCTGTACTCGCACGCCTGGTCCGCGATGATCGACGGCAGCGCTAAACCCCAGCTCAAGGCCAACTGCGCGGAACTGCCCGTGCTCCGTACCTCAGACCCGTGGGCTCGTCTCGCTTCATTCCACAAGCTCACCGAGCTGTTTCCTACCGAGGACGCCAGGATCGTCCTCGAACACAGCTCGTTGGACA
Organism: Brooklawnia sp.; assembly: GCA_012517115.1. Taxonomy (GTDB): domain Bacteria; phylum Actinomycetota; class Actinomycetes; order Propionibacteriales; family Propionibacteriaceae; genus Brooklawnia. The sequence goes on from JAAYVP010000207.1 coordinate 2,307, forward strand.
CCTCCATGGGCGACCCGCCGGAGGAGCTGATCGTGCTCACCGAACTCAACGCCGCCAGTCTGGTGGAGTCTGGTTCGGCCCATTCGATCGAATCGGCGGTGCGGCACCAGATTTCCATTGGGCTGAATCGACCCGGACGCTACTACTGGCGCCTGGTGAGCCGCGGTCTACTGTGAGCCGCGGTCTACTGTGAGCCGCATGCGGGCGGGAGAGAGCCTGGCGAATGCCTGACATGACTACAGCGCTGCTGACTTTCGCACTTCTGATTGGTGCTCTGTTGTTCATGGTGCGTGGCGCTCGCGGCAACAAGAGCGCTGCCCGCTCCTGGCGAGACTTGGAGGATTATGACCTCGAAGGGCAAATGTGGGCGGTCGCTCTCCTAACCGGGATGGCGATCGGAGAGATTGCCCAGCGAGCAAGTGGTGGCTCCACGTCTTTCGGCACGCTTGCGTTGCTGGCGGGAGCCTGGTGTGGTTGGTTCCGGACGCCATCGCGCCTGGCCGGGGTGGTACCGGGCATCGTCGGCGTGATCGCGTCCTTGCTTGGGTCGGCGTTCTTTCTTGCCGAGGCGTCGACGACCGCCGACCGGGTGATCCGCGGCGCGGTTCTGTTCTGCTTGGGTTTGCTGTTTGTGCTTTCGGCCGTCACGAGAGCGCAGCCGCTGGCCGGCCTCACATGGTTCGCTGCGCTCGATGTCGTTGTCTTCCTGTCGGGGCCCTTGGGTGTGAGCTGGGCACAGATCGGCGGGCCTTCTGCTGGCGTTGTCAGCCTGATCGGCATCGGAGCAGCGATCGCCCTGGCGCTAATGCCCCAGGTCGCGATCGGCTTGGCCGCGTTTGCTGTCATGGCGGTGCAACTGATAGGGACGGGCACGGGCTATCTGCCGGGCTACTTCGGGTATTCCATCACAGCGATCGTGGTCACGCTCCTGGGCTACGGCATCGTGCGGTGGGTCAGGGGACGATTCGCTTGACTGCGAAGGAGACCCGCAATCCTCGTCGTGTCGAGGGCTCACGCGCAGCGCCAATACCATCGCGACGAGATCGAGGTTGCCGTCGCCATGGTCGAGATCCCATCGGACGGTTGCCGCCTTCTCGATGGGGCGCGGCCCCCACTCGGTCTCATCACCCAACTCGCCCTGCAGCCAGTGCTCCATCCGTTGAGAGAGCCGGGTCTTGCCCATGCCACCCAGACCGTAGAACGTCAGCACGTTCTCGTTGCAGGTTGAGTCGATCGTGTCGGCGCGAACCCGGTCAAGATGTGCCCTCAGCGAGTCGGTCAGCGCCTTGCTGTCGGGCACCCGGTCGACGAACAGATAGGACGCCAGACCCGATTCGTCCATCACATCATCTGGACGCCGCATAGTGCTTCCCTTCTTGCATGTGGCCAGCAACACGATAGCCGCACATCCCTGGCTCTCGAACATCGGCCGGCAAGCGGAAATAAGCCGAATCGAAGGATTTCGGGTGGCAGCGATGCTAGCCGAGCAGTTCGTCGCGTCGGGAAGTCACTTCGGCTTTGAGGTTCTTGAGCTCGGCTTGCGTGATCTGCGGGTAGTTCGGCGCGTTCACGCGTAACCACGCCACTGCGGCGTACTCCCCCAGAATGTCCAACTCCGAGACGCCAGCTGGCGCACGATCCTCGAACGTATGAAAGAGCTCATCGTTGAGGTAATCCGGAACGTTTTCTGACAGCCAGTCGCGAATCGCCGCCTCGTCAGGGGCGGTGATAGCCGCAAACGTGTCCAGTTGGGCAGCCGTCATACCCTCTGCCAAGGCGTTACCCACCCGAAGTTCGAGTTCTTCATAGATCGCCTGCAGCAGCGACTCCTTGTCGGGAGTCGGCAAGGACTCCAGCCCACAGTCGGCCAGGAACTGGTCATCGAGAAGCAGCATGGTGTTTCCAGTAGTTACGGTACCAAGGATTGGAGTGGACGGGCCTATGCGCTCCACAGCCTAGACGCACGACCGGTTCATGATTCCGGTGGCCACCCAGACGAGAAGGCCGGCGACTGGTGAATCGCCGCTCTGCTCTGGGATCGTGCTGGCGCCCTGCACCGCTAGCGCCTGCCCGGTGCCCCGCGAAGCGAATCAGTCAGATGGCGTACCGCTTACCGGTTCGTATTCGACGCGAAACCGGGCGTCTGGTACCGGCCAGAAGTTCTTGCCGTCGTTCGTGACGATCCAGTCGCCTGGCAGGTAGGTGGCTGGGCCTTCCCGGGTGTCAACCGTTCCGGGCTCGGAGGCTTGTCTCGCGCTGACGGTGCCGCGCCGCCGATATATGTCGGCGGGATCACCTTCACAGCGCTGGTAGATGTTCGGGAAGTCCGCGGCGTCGACTCCGCGTTCGTCCCCGTCTGGGCTGGTCACCCACCAACCGCCCGCCGGCACGGTGAGCGTCGAACTCGTCTCGGTGGTCCAACTGCGCGGCTCGCGCAACCTGACCGCCCGGACTTTGCCCGTGCGTCTGAAGGTGGCGTTGCCGTTTAGCGAAGGAACGGGGTCTTCTTCCTGCCTCGTGCTCACTGGGTGATCTCGACGCCCAACTCTGCCAAGGACGGCGCGATGCTGCGCACC
>JAAYVP010000208.1 GCA_012517115.1 Brooklawnia sp.
ATTGCTGACGCCCCGCAGGAAGAGCACCGGCTGCGCCACCGCTGCAGGACGCTCGGGGCGCGAGTGACGATGCAGCCGTCCGACTCGCTGCAGCACAAGATCGACGGGGGCGAGATCGGAAACCATCAGATCAAAGTCGATATCCAGGGACTGTTCCAGCACCTGAGTGCCGACGACCACCGAGCGCTGAGGCCGCTCGCCATCCCGGCCCAACTGCCTCACCAGCCGCCGTTCCCGTTGGGCTCGATCCGGCGCGATGAATCGGCTATGCACCAGCACGGCCTCATCGCCGAATACTTCGCGCAGGACTCGGTAGGTCTCCTGCGCCCGCGTGACAGTGTTGCAGATCACTCCCGCGATTCCACCCCCGACGAGCGCCCTGCAAAGCACGTCGCGGACGGACTCGGGGGTGTCATCGATGCGCTCCAGACGCACGTCGAGACTCGGGGTTTCCGACTCGGTCGGCAGATCAGAAAGGACACTGTCGTAGCAGGTAAGTCGGGGGTACGTGTCAAGACGATCCGTGCTTCCAGGCTGTCGGTCACCGCGTCCCGACGCGTACGCGGCGATGTACTCGTCGCGCTGCCACGGTGGCAGCGTCGCAGACATCATGATGACCGGCGTGTGGTACGCCCCAAGCCATGAAAGAGCCCGTTTCAGGTACTCCCGCATATAGGTGTCGGCGGCGTGAACTTCGTCGAACACCACGACCTTCCCCGCCAGGCCAAGGTGCCGCAGCGCGACATGTTTGGCCTTGAGCGCGGCGAAAAGGCCCTGGTCGATGGTGCCGACCACGAAGTCTGCGAGGCCCGCCCGGCGGCGTCCACGCAGCCAGCTGTTGACCACGGGTTGGCCGTGCTCGGCATCGTCGTCGTAGATCTGGCCGCGGAAGCTCTCGCGCAGCAACCCGGAGTAAGTGTCGTTGAGACCTGCCTTACCGTGAGCCAGCGCTACGCTCGCGGACTCTCCGAGGCTCTTCGACAACCATTCCAGTGTTCGCTCGAACATGGGGTTGGCTGTCGCCATGGTAGGCAATCCGAAGTACACCCCGCCCTGCCCGAACCTGGCAGCCAGCCCCTCCGCCGCAAGAAACGCGGCCTCGGTCTTGCCCACCCCCATCGGGGCCTCAACGATTAGCAAAGGGGGCTGCATGCAGTCGAGTGACGCTGTCAGCAAGGACGCCTGGATGGGACGGGCGCGAGAGGTGCTCAGTGCTGGGAACCGCGCCTGCAGCAGCGCGTCGGCTTCCCGGCAGGGCATCTCAGGACGCCAAGGAGGCGGTAGCGCCACCTCTTCGAAGGCGACCAGCGCCCGCTCTGCCGGTTCCAGCTCATCGTGGTAGGGCACGTAGTCCTGGTTGGACGCCAGCCAGTCCGCTACTACGACGACCGCGGTGAGCAATGCCTGACACCGCACCGGGAGCGGGCGATCAACCCAGTGGACGAGATACTGTCGAACCCCGGCAGCAGTCGCCATCGCGTCCACGATCTCTTTTCGAACTTCGGCCCACGGCCCAGTGCCGACGACGTGCGGACGGTTCTTGGCGGTTCTCAGAATCAGGTCACTCGGGTTCTTGCCATGGTGTCCCCCGACCACGCATGCCCAAGTGAAGGCCACTCGGCGCTTGGCACCTAAAGCCTCCTCGAGCCAGCTTTGTACGGCTAGCTGGCTGACGACCTCATGACGCACGTTGTCCGAACTGGGAACGGTCGTGGTAATCAGCCCCTCGTCGCGCATCCGATCCAGTATGAAACTCATCCCTCGACGACCGGCCATTTGCGCGAACGCAACCGACGCTTTGCCCGTGTCGTGCACGCCCGCATACCAGCAGCAGAGCGCGCGTGCTGCCGTCTCCGTGGTCTCAAGGTCGCTCTTCAGCACGTCCTTGATGCTCTCCGGGAGGAAGTGGTCCCACAGCTGACCAGCGATCACGGC
>JAAYVP010000022.1 GCA_012517115.1 Brooklawnia sp.
CCGCGAGGACTCCCCGCTGCGCGCCCAGACGCCGCTGGTCGAGTGGGACAGCGTCCACCAGATGGTGAAGATCAACCCCATCGCAGCCTGGAGCTTCGACGAGGTGCTCGACTATGCGGGTAGCCACGGCGTCCCGGTGAACCTGCTGCTCACCGAGGGCTATCCGTCGATCGGTTGCGCACCCTGCACGCGGCCGGTCGCGCCGGGCGAGGACCCTCGGGCTGGCCGGTGGGCAGGGCTGGCCAAGACCGAATGCGGCCTGCATGTCACCGCCACGCACCCCGAGTCGGCGCCGCTGGTCCCCGAGTCGGCGCCGCTGGTCCCCGAGTCGGCGCCGCTGGTCCCCGAGTCGGCGCCGCTGGTCCCCGAATCTCGGCTGTCGAAGCCGCTATCCGCCCGGACGCTCAGCCAGCTGCGCGAGTTGGAGTCCGAAGGCATCCACATCATCCGCGAGGCGGTCAGCGAACTCGAGCGCCCCGTGCTGCTGTTCTCCGGCGGCAAGGATTCGGTGGTCATGCTGCACCTGGCGCGGAAGGCGTTCTGGCCCGCCCCGGTACCTTTCCCGGTGCTGCACGTCGACACCGGCCACAACTTCCCCGAGGTGATCGCCTACCGCGACCGGATCGTGGCAAAACACCACCTGCGACTGATCGTGGCGTCGGTGCAGGACTACATCGACCAGGGTCGTCTGCTGGAGCGTGCCGACGGCACCCGCAACCCGTTGCAGACGCAGCCGCTCCTGGACGCCATCGCCGAGCACCGGTTCGACGCCGTTTTCGGCGGCGGGCGCCGCGACGAGGAGAAGGCCCGCGCCAAGGAACGCGTGGTCAGCCTGCGCGACGAGTTCGGTCAGTGGGACCCACGCAACCAACGCCCGGAGCTGTGGAACCTGTACAACCCGCGGCACCGTCCCGGCGAACATGTGCGGGTCTTCCCGCTCAGCAACTGGACCGAGCTCGATGTCTGGCGCTACATCGAGGCGGAAGACATCGAGCTGCCCGACCTGTACTTCGCCCACGACCGCGAGGTCTTCCAGCGTGACGGCATGTGGCTGGCGTCCGGCCCGGTCGTGGCGCCGCGTGACGGTGAGCAGCTGGTCACCCGCCGGGTCCGCTACCGGACCGTCGGTGACATGAGCTGCACCGGCGCCATCGACTCGGACGCCGCCACCGTCGCCGAAGTGATCGCCGAGGTGGCGCTCACCCGGATCACCGAACGTGGCGCGACCCGAGCCGACGACCGCCTTACCGAGGCCGCCATGGAAGACCGCAAGAAGGAAGGCTACTTCTGATGAGCACACTGCTGCGCCTAGCCACCGCCGGGTCGGTCGACGACGGCAAGTCCACGCTGGTCGGGCGACTGCTGTTCGACAGCAAGGCCGTCCTGGCCGACCAACTCGACGCCGTGGAACGGGTCTCGCAAGCCAAAGGCCTGGGACACGTCGACCTCGCGCTGCTCACCGACGGCCTGCGCGCCGAACGTGAGCAGGGCATCACGATCGATGTCGCCTACCGCTACTTCACTACCGCGAACCGTGCCTTCATCCTCGCCGACTGCCCCGGCCACGTGCAGTACACCCGCAACACGGTGACCGGCAGCTCGACCGCCGACGTGCTGGTGCTGCTCGTTGACGTCCGCAAGGGGGTCCTCGAGCAAACCCGCCGCCACCTCGCGGTGGGCCACCTGCTGCGCGTGCCGACCATCGTCGTCGCGATCAACAAGATCGACCTAGTCGACTACGATCAGGCCAGTTACGACGCGGTCGCCGGGCAGGTCCGGCAGTTGGCCGCCGATCTTGGCGTGCCGCAGATCCGGACGATCCCGGTCTCCGCGCTCGAGGGCGCCAACATCGTCGATCGCTCCGAGAAGACACCTTGGTACGACGGCCCGTCGCTGCTAGGCCTGCTCGAAGACCTGCCTGCCGACGCCGAGCTCACCGAGTTGCCGTTCCGGTTCCCGGTGCAGCTGGCCATCCGGCCGCAGGAGGCGGCCGCGGCCGAATACCGCGAGTACCGCGGCTACGCCGGCCAGGTAGCCACCGGGGTGGTACGTGTCGGCGACGAGGTGGTGGTGCTACCAGCCGGACGCCGCAGCACGATCGCCGGCATCGACACCGCCGACGGCCCGCTGGACGAAGCATTCGCCTCACAGTCGGTCACCCTGCGGCTGGCCGACGAGATCGATGTCGCCCGTGGCGACCTGGTGGCCGCAGTCTCCGGGGCCCCCGAGCCCAGCCAAGACCTCACCGGCCTGGTGACCTGGCTCGCCGAACAGCCACTGCGCTTAGGCGCACGAGTGCTGGTCAAACACGGCACCCGGACCGTCCAGGCGGTGGTGCGCGAAATCAGCGGGCGTCTGGATCTCGACACGCTGATCCCGGTTCCCACCGAGGCGCTCGAATTGAACGACATCGGCCGGGTGACGCTGCGGTTGGCGTTGCCCATCGCGCCCGACGACTACGCAGTATCGCGTCGGACCGGGTCGTTCCTGCTGGTCGATCCCCAGACCGGCGGCACGCTGGCCGCGGGTATGGTGCGAGCCGCGTCCGAGTTCGACGAGGCTGCCCGGGCGGCTGCGACGCTGCATTGGGTGATCTGATGCAACGGCTTCTGCTGCTCGCGGCGGTTGGTTTCGCCGCTCAGCTCGTCGACGGCTCGCTGGGGATGGGTTTCGGCGTCACCTCGACGACGTTGCTGCTCATCGCGGGGCTGAGCCCAGCCTTGGCGTCCGCATCGGTGCACCTGGCCGAGCTGGGCGCGAACGTCGCCTCAGGTGTCTCTCACTGGCGGTTGGGCAACGTGGATTGGCGGCTCGTCGGACGCCTCGGCGTTCCGGGTGCGCTGGGCGCGTTCGCGGGCGCCACGTTCCTGTCGCAGATCTCGACGGCGCTGGCCAAGCCGGTGATGGCGGCGATCCTCGGGGCGTTGGGCACCTACATCCTGCTCAGGTACGCCTTCCGGCCGCCCGCGGTCGCGCATGCCCGCCGTTCCCCGCACGGCTCCCGGTTCCTGGTGCCCCTCGGGCTTGCCGGGGGCTTCGTGGACGCCACCGGCGGCGGCGGTTGGGGGCCGGTCGCCACCACGACCCTGCTGAGCGCCGGGAAGACCGCGCCCCGCACCGTCATCGGCTCGGTCGACACCAGCGAGTTCTTGGTCTCGCTCGCAGCCAGCCTCGGTTTCGTGGTCAACCTCGGGCTGTTGGGCATCGACCTGCGCATTGTCGCCGCGCTGCTGGTTGGCGGGCTCGCCGCCGCCCCGATCGCCGCCTGGCTGGTCTCGCGGATCCCTGCCCGCATCATGGGCGTCGGTGTCGGCGGGATCATCATTCTGACGAACCTGAAAACCCTGTTCGAGGCCACCCAGTTGTCCGGCAAGCAGGCCATCGTCGGGTTCAGCGCGTTCGCCGCGATCTGGGCCGTGCTGATCGCCTGGACCGCCTGGCGCCACGAGCGCGCCCGCCGGGCTGCGGCGTCCACCAGTGAAACCACCGCACTCGATGCGGAAACCGAGATGGAGTGGTCGAAGTGAACGCCACCGACACTGCGGTATTGGCCTGGCATGGCAGCCGCAACCCGGCCGGACGCCGGCTCATCGAGCGCATCACCCGGCGCGTCGCCAGACTCTTGCCGGGTGTGGCCACTCACATTGCGTGGGTCGATGTCGAGCCGGTGCTGCTGGGCCAGACGCTGGCAGCAGTGGGTGACTGCACAGTGGTGCCGTGCTTCCTGACCGCCGGCTACCACGTCACTCACGACGTCCCGGATGCGGTAGCGTCCATGCCCGGCGAAGTACGCCTCACAGCGCACCTGGGCGGCTCGCTGCACCGGGCGCTACTGGCCCGAATCGCGCAAGCTGGTGGGCCAGGCAAGGCGGTGGTGCTGGCGTCGGCCGGGTCAGCCAACCCGGCCGCCCGCTACGAGGTCGACATGGTGGCCGCCCGTCTCGTTGGCGCGTTGGGGGTGCCGGTTCGAGTCGGCACCGTCTACCAGTCCGGGCCGTCGGTGAGTGAGGCGGTGGCCGCGACAGGTGAGACCGATGTGCTGGTCGTCCCCTACCTGCTGGCCCCGGGGTTGTGGTGCGATCGGCTCGCTGCCCTGGACGCGCGGGTGGCGGACCCGCTGGGCGACCATCCTGACGTCGCCGCAGCCATCGCGGAACGCTTCGTCCTTGCCGCAGTTTCCCACCGTCAACCAGCGTTGTCCCTTCATTCCTGACAGATCGGAACCATGGCCGTGACAGACGTCCTGACCCTTGATCGCGTCGTGATCCGGTTCGCCGGTGACTCCGGCGACGGCATGCAGTTCACCGGTGAGCGGTTCACCGCCGACTCGGCGGTCGTCGGCAACGACTTTGCGACCCTGCCCAACTTCCCGGCGGAGATCCGGGCACCGCAGGGCACGGTCGCGGGGGTGTCGAGTTTCCAGTTGCACTTCGCGAATTCCGACATTCGCACGCCGGGCGATCGGCCAGATGTGCTGGTAGCGATGAACCCGGCTGCGCTGAAGGCGAACTTCAGCGACCTCAAGCGTGGCGGACTGCTGATCGCCGATACCGCCGAATTCACCCGGCGCAACCTCACCCGGGTCGGCTACGAGGTGAACCCGCTCGACAACGGTTTGCTGAGTGACTACCAGGTGCACGGCGTCGACCTGACCGGGCTCACGATGGCTGCCGTCGCGTCGTTCGACCTGGGCCGCAAAGAGGCCTCGCGGGCCAAGAACATGTTCGCGCTCGGGTTGTTGACCTGGCTGTACAACCGCCCCGCCGAACACACCCTCAGCCTGCTGGACGCCCGGTTCGCCGCGTCCCCCAGATTGCGCGACTCGAACAAGGCCGCTTTCCTGGCCGGCCATGCCTATGGGGAGACCACCGAGTCGTTCGCCGTCCGCTATGAAGTTGGCTCGGCGAAGGTGCCGGCAGGCACCTATCGGCAGGTCAGCGGCAACAAAGCACTGGCGCTTGGTCTGATGGCGGGCGCAGTGAAGGCGGGGCTGCCGCTGTTCTTGGGCGCGTACCCGATCACCCCGGCCTCCGACGTGCTGCACGAGCTGAGCAAGGCCGCCGACCAGGGTGTGACCACATTCCAGGCTGAGGACGAGATCGCCGCCGCGGGTGCCGCGCTGGGAGCGTCCTACGCTGGCGCGCTCGGGGTGACCTCGACCTCGGGGCCGGGGCTCGCTTTGAAGTCGGAGACCATCTCGCTGGCGGTGATGCTTGAGCAGCCGCTGGTGGTTTGTGACATTCAACGGGCCGGGCCCTCCACGGGCATGCCGACGAAGACCGAGCAGGCTGACCTGTCGCAGGCGCTGCACGGACGCCATGGCGAGGCCCCGGTGCCGGTGCTGGCCGCGCAGTCGCCCGCCGACTGCTTCACCACTGCTGTTGAGGCCGTCCGCATCGCGCTGCGTTACCGGACGCCGGTGATCATGCTGTCGGACAGCTACCTGGCCAATGGGGCCGAGCCTTGGCTGATCCCCGACCTGGCGGCCATTGAGCCCATCGACCCCGGGTTCGCCACCGAACCCAACGGGCCGGACGGCACATTCCTGCCTTATGCCCGTGACGAGCGGTTGGCCCGGGCGCTCGCTGTGCCCGGGACGCCTGGGCTGGAGCACCGCATCGGCGGTCTCGAAAAGGCTGATGGCAGCGGCGAGATCAGTTATGCCCCCGACAACCACGACAAGATGGTGCGGCTGCGGCAGGCCAAGGTCGACGGCATCGTGGCGGATGTCCCCGATCTGGTGGTGGACGACCCGTCCGGCGAAGCGGAGGTGCTGGTGCTGGGCTGGGGCTCGACTTGGGGCCCGATCGGCGCCGCGGCTCGCCGCGTCCGCGGGACCGGGCGACCGATCGCCGTCAGCCATCTGCGTTACCTCAACCCGCTGCCAGCCAATACCGGTGACGTGCTGCGCGCGTACCAGCGGGTGGTCGTGCCGGAGATGAACCTCGGCCAGCTCGCTGCGCTGCTACGGGCGAAGTACCTGGTCGACGTGCAGTCGTTCGCCCGCGTGCGCGGGCTGCCGATCAGTTCGGCCGAGCTGGCTTCGCATCTGACCGATGTCATAGACCGAAAGGACGCCCGATGAGCACCGGACTGGCCGGTATCCCAACGGCAGCCACCCCGACACAACGCAGGGACTTCGTCTCCGGTCAGGAGGTCCGGTGGTGCCCCGGTTGCGGCGACTATGCGGTGCTGGCCGCTTTCCAGTCGCTGATGCCTGAACTGGGTATCGCCAAGCAGAACACGGTCATCGTCTCGGGGATTGGCTGCTCGTC
>JAAYVP010000209.1 GCA_012517115.1 Brooklawnia sp.
GGATGCCGGCGACGTAGTTCATCCGAGTCCAGAAAGTCGAGCCCTGCGTCCAAGTGCGGAACTCGGCGTTCTTCTCGATCCCGGTGTGCAAGAAGCCGATGCCGGGCCGGCAACTCATCACCGTTTCGCCGTCCAACTCCAGCAGCAGCCGCATCACGCCGTGCGTGGACGGGTGCTGTGGGCCGAGGTTGATGACGATGATCTCGTCGGCGCGCTCACGCTGCGACTCGATGATCTGCGCCCAGTCGGTGCCGGCAGCCAGGTATGCCTGATCAACAGCGGGCTCACCCGCAACGGCGAAGACGTCCTCGTCGCCGGGGACGCCGAAGCTCGGCTTGGTCTTCTCGCTCATGCCTGGTAACTCCTGCGCTCGTCCGGGGGCGGTACGACCGCACCGTTGTACTCGATCGGGATGCCACCCAGGGGGTAGTCCTTGCGCTGCGGGAAACCTACCCAGTCGTCGGGCATCAAGATACGGGTGAGCCCTGGATGCCCATCGAAGATGATGCCGAACATATCCCAGGTCTCGCGCTCGTGGTAGTTCACCATCGGGTAGACAGCACAGACGCTTGGGATGTGTGGGTCGTCGACTGGGCAGGTGACCTCAAGCCGGATCCGGCGGTTGTGGGTGAAGCTGAGCAAGTGGTAGACCGCGTGCAGCTCGGCACCGGTCAGGTTCGGGTAGTGCACCCCGGAGACGCTCACGCAGACTTCGAAGCGCAGCGCGGGATCGTCCCGGAGCACCTGGACCAACTCAAGCAGCTTCTCGCGCAGCACCACGAAGGTGATCTCGTCGCGCCAGACCAGCACTCGGGACGCGAAGTGCGGCACCAAGGCGGCCATCCGGTCGGCGACATCGTCGAACCAGCCACCGAAGGGCGGCTGGGTGTTGCCGTTCAGTTGAATGACGCGATGCTGGCCCTGGAAACCGGAGGTATCGCCGGAGCCGTACCCGGGACCCCACATGCCGTCCCGGACCCCGATGATCGGGCCGTCGTCCGGGGTGGCGGCCAGGACCCGATCAAGGTGGGTGTGCAGCGACTGCCGCGTCAGCTGCGGATCGGTCTCGGCGGGCTTGTCAGGGTTCTTGTCGAGGTCGCTCATCGCATAAGCCCCTTCCGCTCCAGCAGCGCCGGTGCTGCCAAGGCAGCCAATTCGTTGTCAGCAACCTGCTTGTCACGGTTGGCGCCGATCGGGCCCCACTGCACTTCTTTCTCGCGCAGTTTGAAGATGGCATCGATCAACATGTCGGGACGCGGCGGGCAGCCCGGCACATAGATATCAACCGGCACGATATGGTCAACGCCCTGAATCAGCGCGTAATTGTTGAACATGCCGCCGCTGCTCGCGCAGACGCCCATCGAGATGCACCACTTCGGATTCGGCATCTGATCCCACAGTTGCCGGACCACGGGGGCCATCTTCTGGCTGACGCGCCCAGAGACGATCATCAGATCGGCCTGCCGCGGCGAAGCGCGGAAAACCTCCATGCCCCAGCGACCACCGTCGTGGCGGGGGCCGCCGAACTGCATCATTTCAATCGCGCAGCAAGCCAGCCCCATCGTCAGCGGCCAGAAGGACGCCTTGCGCGTCCACCCGGCGATTGCCTCGACGGTGGTCAAAAGTATCCCTGAAGGAACCTTGTCTTCTACACCCATCAGATCATTCCTTCCGGTTCAGTCCCAGTCGAGGCCACCGCGGCGCAGGTCGTAGAAGTACGCCACGAACAGGGTGACGATGAAAATGACCATGGCGACGATGGCAAGTTCGCTCAACATGTCGAACGCGACTGCCCATGGATACAGGAAGACGATCTCAATATCGAACATGATGAACAGCATCGCCGTGATGTAGTACTTCACCGAGAAACGTCCGCCGGTGGCGGGCGGTGGGGTGGCCTGCAGTCCGCACTCGAAGGAGTCGTACTTGGTGCGGTTGAATCTCGCCGGACCGATCACCGTACTAACCGGGATTGCTGCGATGACGAAGATCGTGGCCAGGGTGACCAGGCCTGCGATGGGGATGTAGGCGTTCATGCCTGCCCCGCCCTTCCGCTCGATTCCTCCGTGGGGATCTGCCCCGGGTCTTCCCGGAGAAGCTGTGCGGTCGACCCCACTGTGCGACCGTCAAGCCCTATTGTGGCCCAGGCACTCGCGCTCGTCACGCTGTCGGCGCCAATCTGGTTAGTGTGTTGATCAGGCGATCGTACGCGTCACCGCGGTGGGCATCGGTGAGGTTGGCCAGCAGTTTGTGTACCAGGATCATCAATCTACGACGTGGCAGCCCGTAGGTGGTACACAACCGCATCACAGTCGGGCTGCCGATCAGCTTCACGAAGACGGTGCCCAGGCGGTAGTAGCCACCCCAGGCCGACTTCACCTGCTCGCTGTAGCTCGACAGGGCCAGCTCTGCGCCACGGCTGCCGAACCCGCGGGCATGTGCGTCCGCGATCGCCCGAGCGGCCATCTCGGCCGCCTCCATGGCGTAGCTGATGCCCTCGCCGTTGAAGGGACTGACCATGCCTGCGGAGTCGCCGAGCAACAGTAGGCCGTCACGGTAAATCGGTTTGCGGTTGAACGCCATCGGCAGGGCGGCCCCCCGGATCGGCTGCAGTCGGTTCTCCTCGCGAAGGCCCCACTCCTCGGGTGTGCTGTTAAGCCAGCGGCGCATCAGGTCGCGGTAGTCGGTTTTCCCGAACGCCGAACTGGTGTTCAGCATGCCCAATCCTGCATTCACGGTGCCGTCGCCCATACCGAATACCCAACCGTAGCCGGGCAGCAGGTTCGACTTGCCGCGCTCGCCGTCCCACAACTCGAGGTAGCTCTCCATCCAATCCATGTCATGGCGCGGGCTGGTGTAATAGCTACGCACCGCGACGCCCATCGGACGTTTCGGATCGTGTTCGCGTCCCACCTGAACGGCCAGCCGTGCCGAGTTGCCGTCAGCGCCGACCACAATCGGGGCGCGCCAACTGCGTCCGGACGCGTCGGTGACGCCCACCACCCGTCCGCTGCGCTCGTGGCGAATCGGTGCGGTGACCCGGACCCCGGTGTGCAGTCGAGTGCCAGCCTGGACGGCAGTGCCGGCGAGCAGGTCGTCGAAAACCGAGCGCGGGCAGACCAGCCCGTAATCCGGAAAGTCGGACAGCTCGGGCCAGGGCATCTCGAACGGGTCGATGCGTCCGCCATAGATGCGTAGACCCTTGTTGTGCAACCAACCGGCCTGTGGGCTGGTGTCGATGCCGAGCCGCACCAGCATGCGGACCGCCCGTGGCGTCAGCCCGTCACCGCAGACTTTCTCACGCGGGAACTGCGACTTCTCAAGCAGAACCACATCGAGGCCCTGGCGGGCCAGGAACGTCGCGGCGGCCGATCCACCGGGGCCGGCACCGACCACGATGACATCGGCGTCCTGGTCACCTTCGGCGCTTCGCTGCGACATGGTGGACGCGCGCGGGCCGGTTATGGTGGCTGGCCGCGAAGCATTCGACAAGATGAGCACCTCCGATGGCCTGAACCTCCCGGGCAGTCTATACGCAACGCGGTCGGGCGTCGCAAGCCACTGCCGATGGTCGGCACGGGGCAGTCACGTCCTTGCGGTAGCCTTCGGGGGTGATCATCAATCCCGGGTCATCCAGACTGCACGCCTCGACCATTTGGATCGATGATCCCGGACCACTGGCTGACTTCCTCGGCCCGGCCGACGCCGCCTTCCTGCGTGGCCGCGACGGCTTCGTCGCTCTCGGTGAGATCACCCGGTTCGAGACCGATTCGATGCTTGCCGCCGACCAGTGGTGGACCCAACTGGCCGAGACGATCGAGAACGAATCGGAGATGCCCGGCCGGTTCGGTACCGGGCCGCTGGTCTACGGCACCTTCTGCTTCGACCCGACGAACACCGCTTACCGGTCGGTGCTGGTGCTGCCCGAGGTGATCATCGGACGCCGGGCCGGCCGATCATGGCTGACCGGCATCGGTTACGACCGCGTCACGCCGCAACTGCCCGAGCGCAAGACGCCACCCCTGCCGCCGCTGAACCTGCGCTTCACCCCCGGCAGCATGAGCGAAGCGGAATGGCTGACCTGCCTGCGCGAGATGACCCTGCGGATCAAGGCTGGTGAGGCGAACAAGGTGGTGCTGGCCCGCGATGTCATTGCTTCGGCTGATGAGCCGCTCGATCCGCGTTGGCCGCTGCGCGCTTTGCTGTCAAGTTACGGGGCCTGCTGGAACTACCTGATGGATGGCTTGGTGGGTTCGACTCCCGAGATGCTGATCCGCAGGGAAGGCGGACTGACCGGGTCGCGAGTGCTGGCCGGCACAATCCCACGGGTGGAGGGCATCGACGACGCCCAGCAGGCCAGCCGACTCGTTTCGTCCATCAAAGACTTAGAGGAGCACCGCCTGGCAGTGCAATCAGTGGTGGACTCGCTGCGCGACCTGTTGACGGCACTGCATGTACCCGAGGCGCCCTATGTGCTGACACTGCCTAACGTGATGCACCTAGCCACCGACCTGAGCGGCATCTCGGATCAGCGAGACAGCACCCTGCGACTGGCGCACGCCGCCCACCCATCGGCCGCGGTCTGCGGTTCACCCACCCTGGTGGCGCGTCGACTGATCGCCGAGCACGAGCGACTCGACCGGGGACGCTTCGCTGGCCCGGTGGGTTGGATGGATTCGCAGGGTGATGGCGAGTGGGCGCTGGCGCTGCGCTGCGGCCAACTGGACGCCGAGGACCGCCGAAGGATGCGGATCTTCGCGGGCGCCGGCGTGGTGGCAGCGTCCGACCCGTATGCCGAGCTGGTCGAGACGGACGCCAAGATGTCACCGATGAAGACCGCGTTGCGCGGCATCGTGTGACCGCAACGCCGATCGGGATGCCAACCCCGAACAGCGTCAGGCCCCCTTGGGCAACAGGTCGAGACGGCCGGCCACCCGCACCGCGTCCCGCCGAGAGTTGACGCCCAGCTTGCGGTTGATCGACTTCAGCCGCGGATGAACTGGACGGCGATCTGGTCGGCGGCGGTGCGCATCTCAAGCCGATTGCCGTCGACGCTGTAGGTCGCGGCAGATTCCAGTGCGGCCATGATCGCGGCTTCTTGCTCCATGATGCCCTCGGGCTCGACGCACATCATTCGGGTGCCACCCAA
>JAAYVP010000023.1 GCA_012517115.1 Brooklawnia sp.
CCATGCTTGTCGTGCTCAACGTCTTGGCCCGGCACCCACGTCCGGTCGGCACCGAAACGCCGTTTCATCGTTGGCACTGCCCGCACCACCTGCTCGTCCACCGGGCCAGGGTCATCACCGGACCAGAAGAGCTCCTCCTGTGCAGCTGTGGTGAAGTTCGCGACACCCACCCCGAGCAGCCGCACACCACCGGGTGTTTCGAGACCGGCCAACAGTTCCCTGGCCACCGAACCGATTCGCTCAGTCGAATCGGTCGCTCCGTCCAGGGTTCGCGAACGCGTCCAGGTGGTGAAGTCGGCCAGGCGCACCTTGATACTGATGGTGCGCGCAAACAGGCCCGACTTTCGTAGCCGCTCGGCGACCGTGGCCGCATCGCGTTCGATCACCGCGACCATCTCCGCGGCGTCGACGAGGTCGGTTGCGAAAGTGTCCTCCACCGAGATCGACTTGGCTTCGCGCAGATGCTGCACCGGCCGATCGTCGCGCGCGAAGGCCAGTTCGTGCAGCGCGGTTCCCGCGGCTTGGCCGAGCTCACGCACCAGTTCCTTCTCGCTGGCGTGCTGCAGATCGGCCACGGTGGCGATGCCGAGCCGCATCAACCGTTCCAAGGTGGCCGGCCCGACCCCCGGCACCGAACGAACCGGAAGCGCCGAGATCATCTCAAGCTCGGTTCCGGCGGGAACCACCCGCTGGCCGTTCGGCTTGGCCGCCTCGGACGCCAGTTTGGCGATGAACTTGCTCGACCCGACCCCCACCGACGCCTGCAACCCCTCGGTGCGGCTAGCTAACTCGGCCCGTAACGCGGTCACCAACTCGACGATCTGGGCCAACTCCTCGGCGTCCAGCCCGCCTGCCGCCAAGTCGACATATGCCTCGTCCAGCCCCAGCGGCTCCACCACTGGGCTCAGCTCTGCCAGCAAAGCCATCACGATGCGGCTTGACTGCCAGTAGGCGTCGAAGCGTCCGGCGAGATAAGCAGCATGTGGGGCACGGCGCCTGGCCTCCGCCGTCGACATGGCCGATCGGACGCCGAAGACCCGCGCCTCGTAGCTGGCGGTCGCAACCACACCCCGACCGCCGATCCCGCCGACGACTACCGGCTTGCCGCGCAGACTGGGCTTGTCACGCTGCTCAACCCCGGCAAAGAAGGCATCGAGATCGACGTGCAGGATTGATGGCGAGGCCCGCACGGCACGTCAACCCAGGCGGGCGTCACGTTCGTAACGCACAAAGTCGAAGGCGCCGTGCGGCTCGCGCTCGACTTCGATCCAGATCTGGGGGTCGATGTCGGGGAACAGCACCCCGCCCTCGGCGTCGGCATGCACCTCGGTGATGTCGAGTTCGTCGACCAGCGGCAGCATTTGATGATAGATCTGTCCCCCGCCGATCACGTAGACCACATCGTCAAGTTGGGACGCCACGTCCAGCGCCTGATCGATCGAAGCCACCGCGACGCCCCGAAGCTGACCGTCTGCGTCCGGCGAGAACGTGACGAGGTCCGGACTACGGGTGATCACGATGCTGGTGCGGCCGGGCAGCAGGCCCATAGCGTCGTGGGTGCGGCGTCCCATGATCATCGGATGGCCCATGGTGACCCGCTTGAACCGCGCCCAATCTTCGGGAAACTTGAACGGCTGGTCAGCACCGTCGCCGATGACACCGTTGGCCGCGACGACCGCGATTGCGATGAGCTTCATGTCTGTCCCCCTGATCAGACCGCCACCGGCGCCTTGATCGGCGGGTGCGGGTCGTAGTCGAGCACCTTGATGTCGGCCAGAGTGAAGTCGTCGATGTGGCGCACCTCGGGGTTGAGCCACAGCTTCGGCAGCTGACGCGGCTCGCGGCTGAGCAGTTCATTCACCTGGTCAAGGTGGTTGTCGTAGATGTGCGCGTCACCGAAGACGTGCACGAAGTCGCCCACGTCGAGGTCGCAGACCTGCGCAATCATGTGGGTCAAAGCCGCATACGAAGCGATGTTGAACGGCACACCGAGGAAGAGGTCGGCGGAACGTTGGTAGAGCTGGCAGCTGAGCTTGCCCTCGGCGACGAAGAACTGGAAGAACGCGTGACAAGGTGGCAGCGCCATCTGCGGGATCTGCCCGACGTTCCACGCCGAGACGATGTGCCGACGCGAATGAGGATTGGTCTTGATCGCTTCGATGACTTGGCTGATCTGGTCGATGTGGCTGCCGTCTGGGGCCGGCCAGCTGCGCCACTGGTAGCCGTAGATGGGTCCAAGTTCACCGGTCTGCGGATCGGCCCACTCGTCCCAGATATGCACGTTGTTCTCATGCAACCAGGCCACGTTCGTGGCTCCCTGCAGGAACCACAGCAGTTCGCCGAAGACCCCGCGGGTGTACACCTTCTTCGTGGTCAGCAACGGGAAGCCCGCCTGCAGATCAAACCGCATCTGGTATCCGAAGACGCTGCGCGTCCCGGTGCCGGTGCGGTCGTGCTTGTGCACACCGCCGTCGAGCACGTGGCGCAACAGGTCGTGGTACTGCTTCACGAATCTGACTCCGACGGCTCGGCCAGCACTTTCCGCAGCACCGGCACCATGGCGCGCACTGCCTTGCCACGGTGACTAATGGCATCTTTCTCTTGGGCGGTGAGTTCGGCATTGGTACGCGGCTTGCCCGACGGCGACGGCGGCTGGTCGTCCGCACGGAAGATCGGGTCGTAACCGAACCCCTTGGCTCCCTTGGCGCCGTGCGCGATCCGGCCGGGCATCTCGCCGCGGGTGGTGAACTCGCGGCCGTCCGGCAGCACCAGCGCCATCACCGCCACGAATTTCGCGGTCCGCCGCTCGTCGGGGACATCTTCGATTTGTCGCAGCACCAGCTCTAGGTTGGCGACGTCCTCCTGGGCGGGGCCCGCCCACCGGGACGACCGCACCCCCGGCATCTGGTTCAGCGCGTCGACGCACAGCCCAGAATCGTCGGCCAGCGTCGGGAGGCCGCTGTGCTGGGTGCCAGCCCGTGCCTTTGTCAGCGCGTTGCCCTCGAACGTCCACTCGGTCTCGGCCGGTTCCGGGAAGTCGCCCACGTCGGCAAGCGCAAGCACGTCAATCGCGAGGCCTTGCTCGGCAATGATGCGACGCAATTCAGCCAGCTTCTTGACATTGTTGGTGGCCAACAACAACTGTTTGTTCACGCTGTTATCCCTTTCGACAAGGCATCCTGCTGCAGCAACACGAGCTCGGCGCAGCCCCGCTGGCCCAGGTCGAGCAACTCGTCCAGTTGTCCACGGTTGAACGGTGCGCCCTCGGCGGTGCCCTGTACCTCGATGAACTCGCCGGTGCCGGCGCAGACGATGTTCATGTCGACCTCGGCGTTGACGTCCTCGTCATAGCACAGGTCGAGCAGCGGCCGACCGCCCACGACGCCGACGCTGATCGCCGAAACCGACCCGGTCAACGGTTCGCCAGCCAGCAGGCTGCGTGCCCGCAACCAGTCGACTGCGTCCGAAAGTGCCACGTACGCTCCTGTGATGGACGCGGTGCGCGTGCCGCCGTCGGCCTGCAGCACGTCGCAGTCGATGACGATGGTGTTCTCACCGAGAGCGGTGTAGTCGATGATGCCGCGTAGCGAGCGGCCGATCAGCCGGCTGATCTCATGCGTGCGACCACCGACGCGTCCCCGGCGTGACTCACGCTCGCTACGAGTGTTGGTGGCACGCGGCAGCATCTCGTACTCGCTGGTCACCCAACCGAGCCCGGACCCCTTGCGCCACCTGGGCACACCCTCGGTGACCGACGCCGCCACCAAAACGCGGGTCCGGCCGAACTCGACCAAGACCGATCCCTCGGCGTGGTCGAGCCAGCCACGGGTGAACTTCACCTGACGCAGTTCGTCCGGGCGGCGTCCATCGATTCTCTTAGCTTCAGGCACGCCCCCGAGCCTACTGTCTCCTCGATGAAACTCACTCAGCGATGATGACGTGCAGCGTGCGCGGGCCGTGCACCCCCTCTACTCGGCTCAGCTCAATGTCGCTGGTCGCGCTGCCACCGCTGATCCAGGTCAACGGCTGACCGGCCAGCACAGCTGGCTTCAACCGCGCCACCGCCTCGGGGACACCCGACACGACCTGGTCGGCGCGCACCACGCAGATGTGCACGTCAGGCACCAGGGTGAGGGCACGTCGTCCTTGATCAGCGGTGTGGTCGAGCATGATGGTACCGGTCTCGGCCGTGCCCACTGCGGCCGCAGTGACCACCGCATCGATCTCGTTCAGCTCGGTGTTGGTGAGCGGAGCCTCCGGTTGTTCGACGTGCAGCTGCATGCCGGACTGCGTGATCGCCTGGCGCCAACCGTCGTCCAGGCCAGGTGGGACGACCACTGAAGTCACCTTCGCGGCCTGCAGCCCCTGCACAATGGCCTCGGGGACCTTCGCCTGCGAACACCGCACCACGGCGGCCTTGTAATCTGCCACCCGCTCGGCGAAGATGTCCAAGACATCGCCCACTTCGACCGGCTGGCCGTATTGCCAATCGATCGGGGCGTCCGCCTCGATCTCGCCTGTCGGCACGTCGCGCAGCGCCATGCGTACCCTGGCCAGGATCTCGTCCTTCGCGTTCACTTCTGGTCTCCTCGGTTCTGCTTCCACCAGCGGCGGAACGTCTGTTCGGGCAACATCGGCACGTCGCGAGCACTCGTCCAGCGCGACAGCGGGGCAGGCATCGCGCCGAACTTCTCGATCCCCAGCATCTTGCCGAGGACCACCGAACCCATCATCGTGCCGAGCCCGGCCCACTCCAGGTGCTTGTGATCGGCCATAACCCAGGAGGCGGCCTTGATCAGCTGCGGCTCAGCGGTGTGCGGGATGTGCGGCGGATCGGCCTTCTTCGCCTCCACCACCTTGTGCCGCTCGTGCACCAGGAGGTCGGAGATCGGGATCCGCACCGGACAAACCTCGTTGCATGCCCCACACAGGCTGGAGGCGAACGGCAGCGACCGGTCGACCTCGGACGCGGTCCCCCGCAGCTGCGGATTCAGGATGGCCCCGATCGGCCCGGGGTAGACCGAACCGTAGGCGTGGCCGCCAGCACGCTCGTAGACCGGGCAGATGTTCAGGCACGCCGAGCAGCGGATGCAGCGCAGCGCAGCGCGTCCGATCGGATCAGCCAAGGCCTTGGTCCGGCCGTTGTCGACCAGCACCAAGTGGATCGCCTGCGGCCCATCGCCGGGCGTGACACCGGTCCACACGCTGGTGTATGGGTTCATCCGCTCACCAGTGGAGCTGCGTGGCAGCAACTGCAGGAAGACCTCAAGGTCGTCGAAGGTCGGGACCAGCTTCTCGATACCCACCACCGAGATCAGGGTTTGCGGCAGGGTCAGGCACATCCGCCCGTTGCCTTCCGACTCGACCACGACCAGTGAGCCGGTTTCGGCGACCAGGAAGTTGGCGCCCGATGTCGACACCTTGGCCCGCATGAACTTGTTACGGAGATGTGTGCGGGCGGCGGCAGCCAGATGAGCCGGCTCATCGTCTAGGCCCTCGGGCGCGGGCGTGCCGTAGCGTCCCATCTCCTCCAGGAAGATTTCGCGCACTTCTGCCCGGTTGCGATGGATGGCCGGCACGAGGATGTGGCTGGGTCGATCGTGCCCGAGTTGGACGATGAGTTCCGCGAGGTCGGTCTCCCAGGCAGCGATCCCGGCCGCCTCCAGCGCCTCGTTCATATCGATTTCCTGGGTGACCATCGACTTGACCTTGACCAGTTCATCCTCACCGGTCTGCCGCACCAGGTCGATGACGATCCGGTTCGCCTCCTCGGCGTCGCGTGCCCAGTGGAGGACGCCGCCGGCCTTGGTGAAGTTCTCCTCGAACTGCAGCAGGTAGTCGGGCATGTGGCGTCCCACGCGAGTCTTGATCTGCTCACCTGCTTGTCGCAACTCTTGCCAGTTGTCGAGTTCGGCGACCACACGGGCCCGCTTGCCGCGGATGGTAGTGGTGGCATGGCGCAGGTTCGCTCGTTGCTGCTGGTTCGCCAAGGCGACCTTGACTGCCTCTTGAAACCTCGGAGAATCGATCAGATCACCGGCGGGCGGTGCCGGGGTGCGGCGAGCCGGTTCCGCATCATGACGTGCCCGTGATCCTCGGCTGACATCGGTGCTCATCAGTTTCCCCCTTCTGTGCGGGCCAGGATCTCAACCAAATGGATCGGTTTGATCCCGGCGCGAGTGCGGTTCAGGACGCCCGAGATATTCAGCAAACACAGGTTGTCGCCCGCCACCAGATACTCGGCGCCGGTGCTGGCCACGTTCCTCGCCTTGTCGCCGGCCATCGCCATCGACATATCTGGGTTCTTCAACGAGAAGGTGCCGCCCATGCCGCAGCACTGCTCGGAGTTGGGCAGATCCAGCACGGTGATGCCGCGCACCGCCTTCAACAGTTGCAGTGGCTTGTCTCCCACCTTGGCGACGCGAACCGAGTGGCAGGACGGGTGATAGGTCACCCGGTGCGGAAAATAGGCGCCGACGTCGGTGATGCCGAGCACGTCGACGATGAACTCGCTGATGTCGTAAGTGCGGGCGGCCACAGCGGCCACCCGGTCGCCGATCGCGTCCCCCGCGTCGCGACGAGCCAGCATCTCGTGTTGGTGACGAACCGAACCGACGCACGAGCCTGATGGCCCGACGATGAACTCGTACTTCTCAAACGCCTTCAGATAGTTCTTCACCGAACCCATGGCTTCGTCGTAGTAGCCGGTGTTGGTGAAGATCTGGCCACAGCAGGTCTGCTCCTCAGGAAACTCGACGCGACAACCGAGTCGCTCCAACAGTTCCACGGTCGCAATCGGGGATTGGGGGAACATCAGATCATTGGCACAAGTCGCGAACAGCGCGACCTTCAGACCCTTTCGGGTAATGGTGGCTGTCATGAATAACCTCCTCCTTGAGGCTTATAAGACGTGCTACGGAACCATCCAACCAAGTACTGGGGTGGATTGCAGGCCAACCAACAGACACAGCGCGATCAGCAGGGCCACGCTCCAGGGCAGCGCCTTGCGCAGCATGTCGGATTCCTTCCCCGCCACTGCGGTGGCCGCGATGGCCAGGGTTTGTGGGCTGAGCATCTTCCCGACCGCGCCGCCGACGGTGTTCGCCGCCACCAGCAGCTTGGGATCGACGCCGATGCCCTCGGCGGCAGTCTGTTGCAAGGACGCGAACAGTGCGGTCGCCGAGGTCCCCGAGCCGGTCACTGCGGTCCCGATCCAGCCCAGGATCGGCGCCAGGAAGGCGAAGACGGCACCGGCGCCGGCGATCCAGTGCCCGATGGTCAGTGTCTGTCCGGACAGGTTCATCACGTAGGCAAGGGCGAGCACCGAAGCGATCGTCAGGAAGGTCCACCGCAGTTTGAAGACTTGGGTGGCAAACACCCGAGCAATCGTCCGCACCGGCAACCGGTAGGTCAAGCCAATGACCACCGCAGTGATCAACAGCAACGTACCTGGCGAACTCAGCCAGCCAAAGGTGAAGGTCGCAGAGGCCGATGGATCCCCGTCTGAGGTCAAGACCATGTTCTGCTCGCCCCGCCACAGCCCCGGCCATCCGAAGACCAGGTCGGTGCCGCTCAACCACTGCTTCACCGGCGCCATCAGCTGGGTCACCCCGAAGACCAGGATGATCAGTAGGTAGGGATACAGCGCCCAGGCAACCCGGCTCGCACTGACCGGGGTAGTTTCAACTTCTTCCCCGGCGCTGCCGCCCGGCCGCCAGATGCGCAGCATCACCACACCGATAGCCATGCTGCCCAGACCGGCGATCATGTTGGTGAGTTCCACCGAAATGAAGTTGGCGCTCAACCAGGTGATCGCGGCGTAGCTCACGCCGACCACCAACGCGAACGGCCACACCTCGCGAAGCCCACGCCAACCGTCCATGATGAACAGCAGCAGCAGCGGAACCACCCAGACCAGCGCAGAAGTCTGGGCAGCCACCGTCGCACCGATCTCGCCATAGTCGATATTGGTCAACCGACCACCGGTGATGATCGGTGTCGCGATCGCCCCGAAGGGCACCGCGAAGGTGTTGCCGACCAGCACAGTGACCGCTGCCTTCATCGGCGGGAAACCGATCGCCACCAGCATCACACCTACTATGGCGACCGGCGCACCGAAGCCTGCGAGCGCCTCCAACACAGCGCAGAAGCAGAACGCCAGCAGCACCCCGAGCACTCTGGTGTCGGGCGAAATCCCGTTGAAGGTGCTCATCAGGTCGTCATGATGGCCGGACGCCACAGTGAGTTCGAACAAGAAGATGGCTGTCAACACGATCCAGGTGATCGGGAAGATGCCGAAGGCCGCGCCTTCGGTCGCCGAGGCGATCGCGATCCCGACCGGCATGCCGAACGCGGCGACGGCAAGCACCAGGGCCACTGCCAGACCGGTCAAGCAGGCCCAGTGTGCCTTCCACTTCAACACGCCCAAACAGATGAATACTGCCAGCAGCGGCAACAGCGCCACCATTGCCGATAGCGCGAGGCTGCCGTTGACCGGCGCGAGGTCTGGCTGAAATGGCATCGGATGACTTCCTTGTTATCCATGATGACTGAGGGTGCTTAAAGTATCCGTTAATGGTCTGACCAATGTCAAGCGAACTCGGAGGAAGTTCGGTCAGGCCATTAGGCTGCATCCATGAAGGCGTACGAGGCGGTGCTGGCCCACATTGAGCAACAGATCCTGTCCGGCAAACTGGTCGTGGGCTCGGTCCTGACACCCGAACGCGACCTAGCCCAGCAACTCGGCGTGAGCCGCACCGCGGTCCGCGAAGCGCTGCGGACCCTGCAGGCGCAGGGCCTGATCACCTCCCAAGTCGGTGCAGGCCCGAATTCAGGCACCCGAATTGCCGACGCCCACTCCCCCGCCCTCGGCAAACTCCTGCAGATGCATGTCGCACTATCCCAGTTCCCGATCGACGATGTGGTCGATGCTCGCATCATGCTGGAACGTCGGAACGTCGAACTGGCTGCCGCCCATGCCAGTCTCGAAGACCTAGCCAAGTTAGGTATCGTGCTCGCCTCGATGGAGGATCCCCAGATCGGTCTGGACCAGTTCAACCGGCTCGACACCGCCTTCCACGTGGGAATCGCCGAACTGGGCGGCAACCAGTTGGTGATCGTGCTGACGACTGCGGTGCGCCAGGCACTGGCCGGCCCCATCAAGCAGGCGAGCATGAAACTGACCGACTATGCGACGTTCCGCGCCGACCTGATCCGCCAGCACAGAGGTGTCTTCGAGGCGGTCGCCAGTCGCGAACCTGCACGCGCCGCAGATCTGATCGAGGAACACATCCGGCATGCCTACTCGATTCTGCCGATGCCGCGATGACCCCCCCCCGGGCGTTCAGAGGCGCATCCGGATTCGCTATGGTCTAACCACTCAGCGATCAGGAGTAAGCCAATGTCTGTCATCAGCTCCCGCACCCAACTGACCGAGACCCCGCAGGCTGCAGTCGAGGAACTGGCTGCCGCGCTCGGCACCGATGCCGTCACCACTCGCGCCCTCGACCGCTTCGCGGTTGCGGTGGACACCGCGGCCTGCTGCACGAGGAACTGACTGCAACCGCTACCGCTGATGAGGCCGCTTCCGTCGCGCAGTTGGACGCGCAGCTATATCTGTCGTGCAACCGCACCTGCGAACTCGGTATGACCCGCGCGACGGGCAGAACCTACATCCACGGACTGGAGGAGATCGCCAGCCGAGCGCTGTAGAGCAGGACACCCGTCGCGCTGATGGCCACGCGGGTCGGCTCAGTCCAGCCCCACCTGTTGGACGCCGCTGACGAAACCGCCCATCAGCCGGCTGCCCAGACCTTCGAAGCGTGCCGGGTCGCCGGTGGTGACGAACCGGCGACTCGGACGATGTCCGCCTTCGCGCAGCAGTCCCAGGCGCTGCAGCGTGGCGAAGGTCGCTCGCGCGCACTCGTCGGCGCTGCTCACCAGGGTGACCTCGTCGCCCATGATGTAGCTGATCACACCGGACAGCAGCGGGTAGTGCGTGCAACCGAGGATCAGCGTGTCGACCTGCTGCTGCTTCAGCGGGTTCAAGTACTCCTCCGCGACAGCCATCAGCGCATCACCAGTGGTGATGCCCTCCTCGACGAACGGCACGAACAACGGGCAGACCTGGGTCACCAGGTGCACCGGCGACGCCACCAGCGCATCGTTGTAGCTGCGCGAAGTGGCTGTGGCCTGGGTGCAGATCACCCCCACCTGCCGGTCACGACTGGTGGCGGCGGCTTTGCGCGCGGCTGGCAGGATCACCTCCACGATTGGCACGTGGTATCGCTCCCGCGCGTCGCGCAGCGCCGCCGATGAACCGGTGTTGCAGGCGATCACCAAGATCTTGACACCCTGTTCGATCAACCAGTCCAGGCACTGCAGTGTGTATTCACGGACCTCGGCGATCGGACGGGGCCCGTAAGGGGTGCGGGCGGTGTCGCCAAGATAGACGATCTCCTCGTGGGGCAACAGGTCGACGATAGCCCGGGCAACGGTCAATCCCCCGAAGCCGGAGTCGAAGATGCCGATCGGCAACTGCGCGGCAGCACTGGTCACCCGGCAACTCTAGTCCTGGGTTGCCAGCAGCGACTCTTGTACCCAGCCGAGCCACTCGTAGATGGAGAAGATCCAACTGCGGGGGTCGTCTTCCGGCAGTTCGGCGATGCGCTCTGAGTCATCGGCGTCGGAGATCTCCATTCTGACCGCGAGCGCGAGCCGCACGTTGGTGAGCGTCTTCAACCAAGCCATCGTGTGCTGCTCGGGGACCGAGCAGTAGCCCCCGTCGCGAACCGACCGCAGGTCTGCGAGCATCGCTCGGGCGGCGACCACCTTGTCGTCCAGCTGTGCGGCACGGGTGAAGCGATGGAAATCGTGGCTTGCCGCAGGGTCGTCGGGGTATGGGTCTGGGAAAAGCCGATGCAGAACCGGATCGATACTGGGTTCATCGTCGAAGATCTCGTCGCCGTAGGCGTTCATCTCGTGCTCCAACTGGGCGAAGACATCGTCGCTGGGCGCCGCAACCGGCAGTCGTTGGGTGCCCGGCCCGTTGGGGCCTGGCAGGTCGCTAAGCAGGAGTTCGATCAGTTGACTGAGCAGTCCCCCCAGCAGGTCAAGCTCAGCGTCCTCGAACTGGCAGCTGAGCTCCCCCCGCCGACGACGAAAGGCACGCATCAATCGGCTCTATCCAGCGTCGCCCACAACCCGTAGCTGTGCATCGCTTGCACGTCGCACTCCATCGATTCTCGCACCCCAGAACTCACGATCGCTTTGCCTTCCATGTGCACCTGCATCATCAGGCGCTCGGCACGGTCGCGCGAGTAGTTGAAGTAGGTGCTGAAGACGTGAGTGACGTAGCTCATCAGGTTGACCGGATCGTCCCAGACGATCGTCACCCACGGCTGCACGGTCTTGGTCTGTTCGCCCAACCGCTCGTCCACTGCGGTGTCCCCCGCTGGACGCACCGGAGTTGGTTCGCTGGCCATGTGCCCATTGTGGCCCATGGAGCCAAGTCAGGAGTTTAGGCTCAACCATGGCCAGTAAGACCTTCGAAATCGGACTCTCCCGAATGACGTCACCTTTGGTGTTGGCGCTCGACATCGGTTCGACAGCCAGCCGCGGATCGCTCTTCGACGCCACCGGACGGCCGCTACGACCGAGAGCGAAGACTCCGCATGCGTTCACAACCGCCGCAGACGGCACTTCGATCATCGACCCCGACCAGGTCGTCGACGAGGTCACCGGTCTGATCACAGACCTGGTCGACCTCGCCGGCGACCTTCCGATCGCCGGAGTGGCGCTGGACACCTTCGCGTCCTCACTGGTCGGGGTGGATGCCGAGGGCCGGGCCATCACCCCCTGCTTCAACTACAACGACAATCGGTGCGCCGACGAAGTGGCCAGGATGCGAGCCGAGGCCGACGAGGACGAGATCCAGGCGCGCACCGGCTGCCGCTTCCATGCCAGCTATCTGCCGGCCCGGCTGCGTTGGCTGGCCCGCAACTTCCCAGAACGATGGGAGTCGGCGGCCCAGTGGCTGTCGCTCGGTGAGTACGTGCAGCTGCGGCTGCTCGGCGACACGGCAGCAGGCACCTCTACTGCCGCCTGGTCAGGACTGTTGAACCGGCGCACTGGCCAATGGGACGATTGGGCGCTGGAACTCAGTGGGCTAGCCGGCGCCAAGCTGTCCCCCATCGCAGACCCGGATCAGGGGTTGCGACCTGCCCGGGGATCAATCGCGCGCCGACTCTGGCCGAGGTTGCGCCACGCCCACTGGTTCCCCCCAATCGGGGATGGCTACGCAGCCACTCGCGGCGTGGGCACCGGACTGGGAAGCTTAGTGATTTCGCTTTCCACCTCCGGCGCGATGCGGCTGCTGGTCGACGATCCGATCGGCGGTGCTGGGCTGGATCTGCCCGGCGGACTGTGGAGTTACCGAGTGGACGCCGGGCACAGCCTGGTCGGTGGCGCAGTCAACGATGTCGGGCGAGCGACCACCTGGCTGACACGCGAGTTGAACCTGCCTGATGCAGACACTGTCGCCGCTCAGTTGCATGAGCCTCCGAGCAACATCACCCCGCTGGTGCTGCCGTTCTTTACCGGCGAGCGCTCCACCGGCTGGGTCGGCACCGCGCGTGCCACGCTGCACCGGGTCGACTTCTCCACCTCGGCATTGGAGCTGTATCGCGGGGTACTCGAAGGTATCGTGTGGTCGTTCCAACGCATCACCGACCAGTTGTTGCTGCTCAACCCGGGCATCACCAGCGCCCGGGTCGGTGGCCGGGTCGCCAGCGAGGCACCGGGATTGCTGACAGTGCTGGCAGATGGCCTAACTCTCAAGTTGACCCCGGTCACCATCAAGCGGTCCACTTTGCAGGGCAATGCCTTCATCGCCCTCGACGTCCTCGCTCCCGACGTGCCCCGCGCGGTCGTCCAGACCGGGGAGCAGTTGCATCCAGACCCGGTCAATTCCTCCTTCTACGACGCCAGACAGCTGCTGTTGGACCAGCTGTACGCCGCGGTAGTCGCGGAGAATCCGCTGGCTTGAGGGATTGCCGGAACCGACTCCCCAGCATCAGGGGTGCGGATAGGCTAACGGGGTTGAACCGTCCACTTGAGGGAGAACCATGAACCCGAACCTCCAGGCGCTCCACGACGCCGGCGTCTCGATCTGGCTGGATGATCTGTCGCGCGAGAAGATTCAAACCGGAGAACTGCAGTCGCTGATCGACGAGAAGTCGGTCACCGGTGTCACCACCAACCCGACCATCTTCGCGGCGGCCTTCCAAGATTTGTCTCAGTACGGCTCCGAATTGGCGGCACTCAAAGCCAAGGGCGTCGACGTGGAGGCCGCAATCCGCGACCTGATGAGCCGCGATGTCGCCGCTGCCTGTGATGTCTTCGCCGGCATCTACGCCGGTACCGCCGGCTATGACGGCCGAGTCTCGATCGAGGTCGCTCCGACGCTGGCGATGGAGACCCAGGCGACCATCGACCAGGCCGAGCAACTGTACTCGATGGTGGGCAAGCCGAACGTCCTGATCAAGATCCCCGCGACGAAGCCCGGCCTGCCAGCCATCCGCGCCACCATCGCCAAGGGCATCAGCGTGAACGTCACCCTGATCTTCTCGATCGAGCGCTACGAAGAAGTCATGGACGCTTACCTGTCCGGCCTGGAGGACGCTGCTGCCGCCGGTCTCGACCTGTCGAAGATCCACTCGGTGGCATCCTTCTTCGTCAGCCGCGTCGACAGCGAGGTGGACAAGCAACTGAAGGCCATCGGCACCGACGAGGCGCTCGCACTGCTCGGCAAGGCGGCCATCGCAAACGCCCAGCTCGCCTTCCAGGCGTACGAGCAGGTCTTCGGCTCCGACCGCTTCAAGGCTCTCGAGGCCAAGGGCGCTAACCTGCAGCGTCCGTTGTGGGCCAGCACCGGGGTGAAGAACCCGGAGTACGACGACACCATGTACGTTTCGCAACTGGTGGCAAGGCCGTGCGTGAACACGATGCCCGGCAAGACCATGGACGCCTTCGCCGACCATGGCGTGGTCACGGGCGACACGATCACCAGCAACTATGCTCAGGCGTCCCAGGTGATGGCCGACATCGCCGGAGTCGGTATCAAGTTCGATCAGGTCTACGCCACTCTGGAATCCGAGGGCGTCGACAAGTTCGTGGTTTCGTGGGGTGAATTGGTGGACGGCGTCACCTCGGCGCTGGCAAAGGCCTGACTCACTACGGAGGGCGAATGTGAACGATCCGTGGACCAATCCGCTGCGCGACTCTGAGGATCGTCGGCTGCCCAGAATTGCTGGGCCAAGCGTCCTGGTACTCTTCGGAGTCACTGGTGACCTGGCTCGCAAGAAGCTGCTGCCGGCTATCTACGACCTGGCGAACCACGGCGCACTGCCGCCCGGTTTCGGCCTGGTGGGGTTCGCCCGGCGTGATTGGACCAACGAGCAGTTCCTTCGCCATATCGAGGACAGCGTCCGGGAACACGCCCGGACGCCGTTCTTCCCGGAGGTTTGGCGACAACTGTCCGGTGGTGTCAAGTTCGTGTCGGGTAGTTTCGATGAGCCGGAAGCGTTCGACCGGCTCAAGGAAACACTTGATCGTTTCGATCGTGACCATGGCACCGGCGGCAACCACGCCTTCTACCTGTCGATTCCGCCGAAGAACTTCGAACAGGTCATCGAGCAGTTGAACGCCCATGGATTGACCGATCAGTCGGGGGGCTGGAAACGGGCTATCATCGAGAAACCGTTCGGCAATGACCTGGCGAGCTCGCAAGACCTGAACCGAGTGGTCTCCGCCGCTTTCCCGCCCGAGTCGGTCTTCCGGATCGACCACTACCTCGGCAAAGAGACCGTGCAGAATATGTTGGCGTTCCGGTTCGCCAACATGATGTACGAGCCGCTGTGGAACCGGAACTTCGTCAGCCACGTGCAGATCACCATGGCCGAGGACATCGGCATCGGTGGTCGCGCGGGCTACTACGACGGCGTCGGCGCCGCCCGCGATGTCATTCAGAACCACCTCTTCCAGCTCATGGCGCTGACCGCCATGGAGGAACCGAACAACCTTGGCCACCAAGCGTTGCGTCGCGAAAAAGAGAAGGTTCTGGAGGCCGCTACCGTGCCTGGCGACCTACGCCTGCATAGCGCGAACGGTCAGTACGCCTCCGGCTGGCAGGGTGGCCGACTGGTCAAGGGCTTTCTGGACGAGGACGGCATCGATCCCGCGTCCGCGACCGAGACGTACGCAGCGATCCGGGTAGACATCGACTCGCGACGCTGGGCGGGCGTCCCGTTCTATCTGCGCACCGCCAAACGAGCACCGCGGCGTATCACCGAGATCGCGCTGAACTTCCGGCGCACCCCGCACATGCCGTTCACTCAACCCGCGGTCGAAGAGCTCGGTGTGAACGCGCTGGTGCTGCGCATCCAACCCAACGAGGGTATCGGGATGAATTTCGGCGCCAAGATTCCGGCCACCCAAATGGAGATCCGCCAGGTCAGCATGGACTTCTCCTACACGGGATCGTTCACCGAATCCAGCCCAGAGGCGTACGAGCGGTTGATACTCGACATGTTGCTGGGCGATCCGCCGTTGTTCCCGCAGCAAAGAGAGGTCGAATTGTCCTGGGAGATCCTCGATCCGGTACTCGAGCGGTGGGCCGATGCCGGACAGCCCGAGCAATACCAGGCCGGAACGTGGGGCCCCAAGTGCTCCGATGAAATGCTGGCCCGTGACGGGTTCGCCTGGCGACGTCCCTAGGAGCGCAGATGACCCTCAGGCTCGAAAACACTGATGCCCGGCAGATCAACGAAACCCTGCTCCGGATGCGCAAAGAGGGCCAGGCCCCATCCGGCCAAGTCCTCACCCTCGTGATCAACACTCCCGCCCAGGACGCGCAACGGGCGATGGCAGAGGCCTTGGATGCCGCTGCCATGCACCCCTCGAGAATGCTGATCGCGATCCGCGGACTAGACAACGAGGCTGGCCTGAACGCCGAGTTACAGCCTTCGACGTCCGGCTCGGAAATGATCACGCTGGAGTTCTCCGGGGAGGTGGACGACCACGCCGAATCGGTGCTGCTGCCGCTGCTGCTGCCGGAGCTCCCGGTGGTGATTTGGTGGCCGAGCAAAGCCCCAGCAAGCCTCACTAACAGAGACCTGCTCAGGCTCACTGATCGTCTGATCGTCGATTCCAGCACGGATGCCGATCCAGTGGCGGCGGTGCACCGGATTGCGGCCGAACACGAGCCCGGCACCACCGACCTGGCGTGGACACGACTCACGCGGTGGCGCGCCATGCTGGTTGCCGCGTTGGACCAAGTGCACAGCACCGTCACGTCCGCCTCCGTGATCGGCCCACCCGATTCCTCGCCGAGCGAGTTGCTGGCTGCTTGGCTTGAGATGCGGCTCAATGTCCCAGTGACCCGCCCAGAACCCGAATCCGACTACCCCGGCCTGCACTGTGTGCGGTTGGGCACCGAACAAGGTGAGATCGTGCTGCGCCGAATCTCGCCCACTGACGCAATCCTGACCCTGCCTGGGCAGCCCGATCGTCCCGTCGCATTGGCCAGGCGCACCGCCCAGCAGTTGCTCACCGAGGAACTTACGCGGCTGTCTGGGGACGACGCATTCGACAAGCTGATGGTGTACGTCGCAGCGCGAGGAGGATCGTGAGCCTTGAACGGGTCTGTCGCTACCGAGGCCTGCGCGAGCTGACGATCAGCATGGCGGGTCGGCTGGTGCAGCGCCTAGCTGACCTGCAGGCCGAAAAGCCAGTTGTGCACATGGCGTTAACCGGCGGCGCCACCGTGCAACCGATGTATGCGGCGCTGGGCAACCTGGCGCAGACAACAGCCCTCGACCCGTCGAGGTTGGAGTTGTGGTGGAACAGCGAACGCTACGTGCCGACCACGGACCTGCGACGCAACTCCACCCAGGCGTTGACCCAGATCGCCCGGTCGCTACCGATCGTGTCCGCCAAAGTGCACCCCATGCCGAGTAGCACCGGCACCTCCGATCCCGACGAAGCCGCCTACATTTACGCCAAGGAACTGGGCGACGTCACGTTCGACATCTGTCTGTTGGGGGTCGGATGCGATGGTCACGTGGCGTCCATCTACCCCGATCACCCCAGCATGCGTCTGCAGTCAGAAACCACCCTCAGCGCGATCGGCGTGACGAATGCACCGAGAGACCCACCCGAACGGGTGACGCTCACCTTGAACACGATCAACCGCTCGAGCGAGGTTTGGCTGCTGGCTTCCGGCACCCAAAAGGCCGACATAATCGCCCGGGCCCTGCGCCATGACCAGACCATCCCGGCGGGGCTGGTGCACGGCGCCGATACGACCTACTGGTTCCTCGATCTGGAAGCTGCGGAGAAGTTGCCGTACTACCACTGTCGGTTCTAGTAAATGACCTCGCCGTTGGCGCGTCGCGTCCGAAGGAGCTCAAGCGCTTCGCTCAGGATCGCGACCGCTTCTTCATCGGAGCGGCGTTCCTTGACGTAGGCCAGATGCGTCTTGTAAGGCAGCGTCTTGGGGGGCGGCGGCGGGTTCAGTTCATCGGTGTTCGCGGGCAGCCCGCAACGCGTGCACTCCCACTCATCCGGCAAATCGGCTTCCATGGCGAAAGCTGGACGCGTCTCATGCCCATTGGCGCAGTAGAAGCTGATCCGGGTGCGCGGTGCGGCATCGCCGCGTTCCGCCTCGCCCATTGGACCAGCACCGACCCGGCTGCCTTTAATGGCGTTGCCACCAACCACAGTTCCTACTCTCCTCGAAAGAAATGACGGACCATCGAGCCGTGCCTCAAACACCTACCCGGTACAGCACCAGCAACCCGACGATGCACAACAACCACAACAGCGCCACAATCACTGTGAGCCTGTCGAGGTTCCGCTCGGCCACCGAGGTGCCGCTCATACCGGTGGTCATGCCCCCACCGAACAAGTCGGACAGACCCCCACCACGACCCTTGTGCAAGAGGATGAACCCGGTGAGGATCACGCTGAGTACGACCATGAAGATCGAAAGCACTGTGATCGGCCAGGTCATCAGCGGTACAAAAGTCACGCGAGCGATCATATCCCACCACCTGCGGCCTCTCGAATCGTGCCCAGCAGCCGATGCAAAGCAGGACGCCCAGGCGCGATGCCCGGGCGTCCAGCTTGCTCGTCGCCTGTCGGTGGGTCGGCCTACCGCTGGTAGAAGAGCACTATCTTGGCGAATTCCTCCGCCTTGAGGCTGGCGCCGCCGACCAGGCAGCCATCCACATCGGGTTGGGCCATGATGTCGACGACGTTGCTCGACTTGACCGAGCCGCCGTACTGGATGCGAACCGAATCGGCCACCCGATCGTCGTACAGTTCGCGGACGGCCGCTCGAATGGCCCCGCAGACCTCTTGGGCGTCCTCCGGGGTGGCCACTTCGCCAGTGCCGATCGCCCAGATGGGCTCGTAGGCGATCACCAGGGAAGCGACATCGTCGCCAGGGATACCGGCCAATGCGCCCTTCACCTGTCCGACGGTGTGGTTGACCTGCTGACCCTGCTTGCGCAACTCCAGGCCCTCACCGACGCAGATGATGGGTGTGAGGCCCTTCTCGAGCGCCTTGATCGCCTTGGCATTGACGATCTCGTCGGTTTCGGCGTGGTACTCGCGACGCTCGCTATGACCCACCACGACGTAGCGGCAATCCAGTTTGGCCAGCATCGACGCTGAGATCTCACCTGTGTAGGCGCCGTCATCGTGCTGCGAGACGTCTTGGGCGCCGTGCTTGAGCGGCAGTTTGTCGCCCTCGATGAGGGTCTGCACGCTGCGGATGTCAGTGAAGGGCGGAACCACCACAGCTTCGCACTTCTCGCGGCTGTAGCCTTCGTCCGCCAGAGTCCAGGCGAGTTTCTGGACGAGCCCCACTGCATCAATGTGGTTGAGGTTCATCTTCCAGTTGCCAGCCATGATCGGCGTACGGGTCATCGGTCAGCCTCCGCTCCAGAGGCCGACTCTTCAAGGACGACCAAGCCGGGGAGGGTCTTGCCTTCCAGGTACTCCAGCGAAGCACCACCACCGGTCGAGATCCAGCCGAACTGATCATCGGCGTATCCCAAGTCACGTACGATGGCGGCCGAGTCGCCGCCCCCAACCACGGTCAGTCCGTCGACCTCAGTGAGCGCCTTAGCGACCGCAGCGGTGCCCTCAGCCAACGCCGGGATCTCGGCCACACCCATCGGGCCGTTCCAGAAGACAGTCTTGGCGCCGCGGATGGTCCTGGCGAACAACTCCTCGGATTCGGGCCCGATGTCCAGACCCAACTGGCCGGCCGGTATCTGATCAGCCGGGACGATCGAAACCTCACCAACGACCTGACGAGCCGGGAAGTCCATGCCCGCAGCGACTCGGACATCCACCGGAAGCACGATCTGCTTGCCAGCAGCCTCGGCCTGCTTCAGGTACTCCGCACATTCCGAGACCTTGGACTCGTCCAGGATCGAATCGCCGATCTCGTAACCCTTCGACTTCAGGAACGTGTAGGCCATGCCACCGCCGATCACCAGGGCGTCAGCAACCTTGAGCAAATTGTCGATGACCGCCAACTTGTCAGCAACCTTCGCGCCACCGAGCACGACCACGAACGGCCTATCCGGATCGGTGGTCAGTCTGCTGAGCACCCCGACCTCCTTCGCCACCAGGTCGCCCGCCGCAGCCGGGACCAGTTGCGCGATGTCGTAGACCGAGGCCTGCTTGCGGTGCACCACGCCGAAGCCATCCGAAACGAACAGATCGCCGAGCTCGGCGTACTGGGCGGCCAGTGCGGCGCGCTG
This sequence comes from Brooklawnia sp., assembly GCA_012517115.1. Taxonomy (GTDB): domain Bacteria; phylum Actinomycetota; class Actinomycetes; order Propionibacteriales; family Propionibacteriaceae; genus Brooklawnia. The sequence goes on from JAAYVP010000023.1 coordinate 19,836, forward strand.
GGCCTCGTCTTTCGACTCTTCGGCAGGCTCGTAGCGCACGTTCTCGACCAGCAAGACCTCACCGTCCGCGAGGCTCGCCGAAAGTGCCTGCGCCGACGGACCGACGACGTCGTCGGCAAGTTTGACCTGCGTGCCGAGCAGTTCGCCAAGCCGCTTGGCCACCGGGGCCAGCGAGTACTTGGGGTTCACTTGGCCCTTCGGGCGGCCGAGGTGGGCCATCACGGTGGTTCTCGCGCCGGCTTCGCGCAGCTTGTTCAGGGTGGGCAGCGCAGCCTTGATGCGGCCGTCGTCGGTGATGATGTCGCCGTCCAGCGGCACGTTGAAGTCACAGCGGATGACGACGCGCTTGCCCCGCAGGTCGTCCAGCCACTCGTTCACTGATCGCACTATGGTTTCCCTTCTCGTGGGTTGGTGGGTTCGAAGAAAAGTGCGGGGGCGTGCCGGGCCGAAGCCCACACGCCCCCGCATTACATCTGGAGTGTGGATCAGAGGCTGCTGGCGACCAACTCGGTCAGGTCGACCAAGCGGTTCGAGTAACCCCACTCGTTGTCGTACCAGGACAGGATCTTGACCAGGTTGCCGATCACCTTGGTGTACGAGGCATCGAAGATGCTCGAGTGGGGATCGCCCTGGATGTCGGTGACGACGATCGGGTCTTCGGTGTACGACAAAATGCCCTTCAGCGGGCCCTCTGCGGCGGCCTTGACCGCGGCGTTGATCTCGGCGACGGTGGTCTCCTTGTTGGCCACGAAGCTGAGGTCGGTGACTGAGCCGGTGGGCACTGGGACGCGGAGTGCGAAGCCGTCGAACTTGCCCTTCAACTCCGGCAGCACCAACGCAACGGCCTGGGCGGCACCGGTCTTGGTGGGGATGATGTTCAGGGCGGCGGCGCGGGCGCGACGCAGATCGCCGTGCGGGCCGTCCATCAGGTTCTGATCTGCGGTGTATGCGTGCACGGTGGTCATCAGGCCGCGCTCAATGCCGAAGTGGTCATTCAGGACCTTGGCAACCGGGGCGAGGCAGTTGGTGGTGCAGGAAGCGTTGGAAATGATGTGATGCTTCGCCGGGTCGTAGTCAGCGTCGTTCACGCCCATCACGATGGTGATGTCCTCATTCTTCGCGGGCGCTGAGATGATGACCTTCTTGGCGCCGGCCTTGATGTGGGCACTGGCCGCCTCAGCAGAGGTGAAACGTCCGGTCGACTCGATGACCACGTCTACACCGAGCTCGCCCCAAGGCAGAGCCGCGGGATCCCGCTCAGCCAGCACCTTGATCTGGTGGCCATCGGCCGTGATGGACTCTTCGTCAAAAGTGACCTCGCCCGAGAAACGACCCATCGTCGAGTCGTACTTCAGCAGCGTCGCGAGAGTCTTGTTGTCGGTGAGGTCGTTGGCGGCAACGATCTCGATGTCCGCACCCTGCTCCTTGGCAGCGCGGTAGAAGTTGCGGCCAATTCGGCCAAAGCCATTGATGCCAACCTTCACGGTCATGTGGGGATCTCCTTCAGAGATGCTCGTGCCTAATGCCTGTGCAGCAGATGCCAGACTTTTTGGTCAGGTTCACTCTATCGAAACCGGCCAGCATGTGCGCCATCCCTAAGATGACATCGAGATTCATCTGAAAGACACCGCGGCGCCCGCAGGTCATTCAGATTCGTCGAGCATCTCCGAAGTCAACGCCGCTTCTGTGGACGGGATGCCCTGCTCGGCGGCCGCCTTGTCTGCCATCGCCAGCAGTCGCCGGATGCGTCCGGCCACTGCGTCTTTGGTCAGCGCAGGGTCGTGTAACTGGCCCAACTCTTCCAAGCTGGCCTGCCGGTGCTCCAGCCGTAGCAGTCCTGCCCTGCGCAGATGGTCAGGCACGTCGTCGCCCAGTATCTCCAAGGCCCGTTCGACGCGCGCGCCGGCAGCAACTGCAGCGCGCGCCGAGCGCCGCAGGTTCGCGTCGTCGAAGTTCGCCAATCGGTTCGCCGAAGCTCGCACCTCGCGTCGCAATCTGCGTTCCTCCCAGAGCAGCACTGACTCGTGCGCGCCCATCCTGGTCAGCATGGCTGCGATCGCGTCCCCGTCGCGAATGACCACCCGGTCGACCTGCCGAACCTCACGAGCCTTCGCACCGATGTCCAGCCGCCGTGCAGCCCCCACCAGGGCGAGGGCGGCCTCGGAACTGGGGCAAGTGACCTCGAGCGACATGGAACGGCCCGGTTCGGTGAGTGAGCCTCGCGCCAGGAATGCGCCGCGCCAGACTGCTACTTGCTCGTTCATCCCGGCGCCCACCACCTGCGGAGGCAAACCACGAACCGGACGCCCGTGCGAGTCGATCAGTCCAGTCTGCCGGGCCAGCGCCTCACCGTCGCGCACCAAGCGCAGGACGAAGCGGGTGCCGCGCCTGATACCCGACCCGCTGATCACCATCAACTCGGATTCGTAGCCGTACAGGTCTGTGATCGCCTGGCGCAAGCGGCGGGCCGCCGCACCGGTATCGAGTTCCGCCTCGACCACGATCTGCCCGCTAACCAGGTGAAGCCCTCCAGAGAAGCGCACCATGGCAACGACCTCGGCCGCACGAGTCTCGGGCTTCAGCACCCGGACCGTCGCCAACTCAGATTTCACCTGCTGCGTCAAAGCCACCACTGCATCATTCCACAATCGGCCCACCCAATCCGGCCGCCCAAGTATGGCTCCCAGGCAATAACATGACCCCTTGTCAATTGGTCATAAGGTCGCGGAAGAGGCTGGCCAGGCGCAGCGGGTCGTGCCGCGCCGTACCATCACGGCGACGCACGTCTGCGACTAGCAGCTGCGCCCCAAGGCTCCGGGCGTAAGCCTGCAACGTGGCGTCGTCCCCACCGAAGCTGGCGTCCACCACGATGGTGTCGAAGCAGAGCGTCGGCGCATGCTCTGCCAGGATCTCCAGATGCCGGGCGGCGCTGATTCCGGCGGTCTCGGCAGCCGGGGCGATGTTCAGGGTGAGGATCCGGTGGGCCCCCGAATCGATGATCGCAGTAGCCAATTCGGGAACCAACAGGTGCGGTAGCACGGAGGTGAACCAGGAGCCGGGCCCGAGCACGACGAAATCTGCCTCCTGGATCGCTGCCACCGCCTCGGGGCAGGCCGGCGGGTTGTCCGGCACCAGGCGGATGGCCTCAACCTGCCCTCGGGTGATTGCTACCTCGTGCTGGCCAGTTATCACTGTCACCTCATCCGGGCGCTCCGGATCAACACCCAGCACATCGGCTTCAATGTCCAGCGGCACCAAAGACATGGGCAGCACCCGGCCAGCGACGTGCAGCAGCTGGCCGACCATGTCAAGACCCTGAACTGCACCCAGTTCTTGCCAAAGCCCTTCGATCAGCAGGTTGCCGATGGCGTGACCGTTCAAAGGCCCGGTGCTGTGGAACCGGGACTGCAAGACGTTCGCCCACTCGCGACCGATCGCGTCGTCACCGCACAGCGCCGCAAGGGCCATCCGCAGGTCGCCGGGTGGTAGCCCGCCCAGTTCACGGCGTAGCCTGCCGGACGATCCGCCGTTATCGGCGACCGTCACGATGGCGGTCAAGCGATCAGTCACCTGACGCAACGCTTGCAGGGACGCCGACAACCCGTGCCCGCCTCCTAATGCCGTCACACGCGGCAACCCCTCGCCGCTCATTCCCGCCCCAGATCGCGATGCAGGACGCTGGCCTGCACCCCCTTCACCCGCAACCGCTCAGCGAATTCCTCACTCATCGCGGTGGAGCGATGCTTGCCGCCGGTGCAGCCGATGGCGACGGTGGCCTGCAGCTTGCCCTCGCGCTGGTAGCCGGGGCCAACGGTCGCGATCAGCGCTTCCAGCAGGTCCAGGAACTCACCAGCACCCGGTTGATTGAGTACGTATTCACTGACCTCGACCGATAACCCGGTTTGCGGGCGCAGGTGTGGCACCCAGTGCGGATTTGGCAGGAAACGGACATCGAAGACCATGTCAGCGTCCACTGGGACGCCATTCTTAAAGCCGAAGCTCATGATCAAGAATCGGGTGTTCTTGTCGTCACCCGATCCGTAGATGTGGCCGATCCGATAGCTCAGTTGGTGCACCGTGGTGTTGGACGTGTCGATCACGACGTCGGCGTCTGCGCGAAGGTTGCTCATCATGCGGCGTTCCTTAGCGACAGCCTGCGTGATGTTGCCGGCACCTTGCAGTGGCAACGGTCGGCGCACCGACTCCTGCCGACGCACGATCGCCTCGTCGCTGGCTTCCAGGAAGCAGATCTCCTTGCGGATGCCCTGTGCCTCCAACTGGGCCAGCACCCGCGGCAACTGGTCAAACATCTCGCGGGACCGAACGTCCAGACCCACGGCCAACCGATCCTGGCCGCCGCGTCGCACCGTCTCAATGAGCTGCGGCAGCAGGCCCGGTGGCAGGTTGTCGACGACGAACCAGCCCAAGTCCTCCATGGCGTGGGCGGCGGTACGTCGCCCGGCACCCGACATCCCGGTGATGATCACCACCCGGGGCTGGGCAGGGACGGCCGTCATCGGAGTCTGGTGCGACTGGCTCACCCCCCCATTATGCCGAGCCTGGCGTCTGATCAGAGCCCGGTCACTTCACCGGTCGCGGTATTGATGGCCACGCCAGCGGTTTGATCGACCAGCGCGTCTAGCACCGCCTGCGCGGTGGCCGGCCCGAAACCGGGCAACGACTGCAGTTCCTCGCGACTCGCGGCGCGCAGCTTCTTCAGGCTGCCGAAATGGGTCAACAGGGTTGCCCGGCGCACCTCCCCCAGACCAGGCACCCCGTCGAGCACCGACTCCACCATCGCCTTCGACCGGCGGCCCCGGTGGTGGCCGATAGCGAAGCGGTGCGACTCGTCACGGACCCGCTGCAGCAAGTAGAGGGCCTCGGAGGCGCGCGGCAGGATCAGCGGGTACTCCTCGTCCGGTATCCAGATCTCCTCCAACCTCTTCGCCAGCCCGATCAGGGTGACCTCATCGGTCAACCCAAGGTCGTCCAGCACCCGCTGGGCCGCGTTCACCTGCGGCAGGCCACCGTCGACGACGACTAGGGCGGGGGCATAGGCGAACTTGCGTGGCGCCCCTGTGGTGGGGTCGACGAGCTGTGGGCCCTCACCGTCCGAGCCGATCTCAGTCATCGACTCCCGGTCGGCCAACAGTCGTTTGAACCGGCGCCGGAGCACCTCGTCCATGGCCGCGATGTCGTTCGAGCCCTCGAAACTCTTGATCACGAACCGTCGGTACTCCGATTTGCGGGCCAGCCCGTCCTCGAAAACCACCATCGAGCCAACCACCTCGGTGCCCTGCAGGTGGCTGATGTCGAAGCCCTCGATGCGTAGCGGCGCGGACGCCATGTCGAGTGCCTGCTGAAGCTCTTCCAGGGCACGACCTCGAGTGCTCAGGTCGGACGCACGCTTGGTCTTGTGTAACGCCAACGCCTCGGCTGCGTTACGGGCCACAGTGTCGAGCAACTCCCGCTTGGGGCCACGTAATGGCACATGCACCCGAACCCGGCCACCTCGCTGCTCGCTGAGCAACTGCGCCAGTACCTCACCGGAGGGCAGCTGCGAATCGACGACGATCTCGGCCGGGATAGCGCTGCCGGTTTCGCTCTGGAAGCCCTGCTCATCGGCATAGAGGCCGACCAGGAAGCCCTCGATCAGTTCTTCGACCGGCTCATCATTGATGCGATCGGCAACCCACCCGCGTTCGCCGCGGACCCGTCCGGACCGCACGTGGAAGATCTGCACTGCGATCTCCAGCGGGTCGGCCGCCACTGCCAGCACATCTGCGTTGGTGCCCGTCGGCAGCACCACAGCGTTCTTCTCGGTGGCCTGCCGCAGCGCATCCAGTGAGTCACGCAGTACCGCTGCCCGCTCGTATTCTTGAGCTGCGGACGCGGCCTGCATCTGCTTGGTCAGCTTACGCTCGAGGCCTCGGGTCTGGCCCGCCCAGAAGGCACAGAAGTCGTTGACGATCTCACGGTGCTCGTCAGCGGTGACGCGCCCGACGCACGGAGCCGAGCATTTCCCGATGTAACCGAGCAGGCAGGGCCGCTTCGCTGCCTGCGCATTGCGGAAGACCCCGTTGCTGCAAGATCGCATCGGGAAGACCCGGAGCAACTGATCCACCGACTCTCGGACCGCCCAGGCCTGACCGAACGGGCCGTAATAGCGCCAGCCTTTGCGCTTGGCACCACGCCCGACAAAGACCCGTGGGAACTCCTCGCTCCAGGTGACACACAACCAGGGGTACGACTTATCGTCGCGATACTTGACGTTGAACCGGGGATCGAACTGCTTGATCCAGGTGTACTCGAGTTGCAGCGCCTCAACCTCGTTGCGAACCACCGTCCAGGTGACGGCAGCCGCGGTGCGCAGCATGGTCTGCGTCCGGAAGTGCAGGCTGGCGGGATCTGCGAAGTAAGAGTTGAGCCGGTTGCGCAGGTTCTTCGCCTTACCGACGTAGATGACCTTGCCGTATGCGTCGCTGAAGCGGTAAACCCCCGCATCGGTGGGGATCGATCCGGGCGCCGGACGGTAACTCGCGGGGTCAGCCATCAAGCGGCAGGAGTGTTGACGACAGCGTCCTTCGGGGCTCGACGCCGCTTCGGTTTGGCCTCTTCGGTGACCCCGATCAGCGTCTCATCGGCCGGCTCTGCCAGGGGCACCTCGCGGCCGGTCAGGAGTCGACTCAGGAACTCACCGGTGAAGCTCCCCGGGCTATGCGCCACATCTTCGGGCGTACCGGTAGCGATCACCTGACCGCCGCGATGGCCACCCTCTGGCCCCATGTCGATCACCCAGTCTGCGGTCTTGATGACGTCGAGGTTGTGCTCAATCACTACCACCGTGTTGCCGCTGTCGACAAGCCGGTTCAATACCCCGAGCAGCTTGTTGATGTCTTCGAAGTGCAGCCCGGTGGTGGGTTCATCCAGAACGTAGAGGGTGCGGCCGGTTGCCCGCCGCTGCAACTCGGCGGCCAACTTCACCCGCTGCGCCTCGCCACCGGACAACGTAGTCGCCGGCTGACCCAAGCGGACGTACCCCAAGCCGACCTCGACGAGCGTGTTCAGGTACCGCGAGATGGCCGTGATTGGCGCGAAGAATTCCGCGGCCTGCTCGATGGGCAGCTCTAGCACCTCAGCGATGCTGAGGCCCTTGTACTTCACCTCAAGGGTCTCGCGGTTGTAGCGGGCGCCATGGCAGACCTCGCAGGGCACGTAGACATCGGGCAGGAAGTTCATCTCGATCTTCAGTGTGCCGTCGCCCATGCATTGCTCACACCGACCGCCTTTGACGTTGAAGCTGAACCGGCCGGGCAGGTAACCGCGTGCCTTCGCCTCCGGAGTCTGGCTGAACAACGTGCGAATCTTGTCGAAGACCCCGGTGTAGGTGGCTGGGTTGGAACGTGGCGAGCGCCCGATCGGCGACTGATCGACGTGCACCACCTTATTGATCGCCTCGATGCCAGTGATCCCGGTGTGACGGCCGGGCACGTCCTTGGCGCCGTACAGGTGCTTGGCCAGCGAGGTGTACAGGATCGAGTTGACCAACGAGGACTTGCCCGAGCCAGATACACCGGTGACAGCGATGAACCGTCCAAGCGGGAACTCGACCGTGACGTCGGCCAGGTTGTTCTCGGCTGCGCCGTGCACAACCACCGAGCCGCCGTTACCGCGGCGACGGCTGGCGGGCAGGGCGATTGCCCGTCGACCCGACAGATACGCGCCGGTGATGGATCTGTCGCAGGCTAGTACGGCGTCGTAGCTGCCGCTGACCACGATTTCGCCGCCATGTTCACCGGCTCCAGGGCCGATGTCGACGATGTGGTCTGCGGCCCGCATGGTGTCCTCATCGTGTTCCACGACGATCAGTGTGTTGCCCAGGTCGCGCAGGCGTTCCAAGGTCTCGATCAGGCGGCGGTTGTCGCGTTGGTGCAGACCGATGGACGGCTCGTCCAGCACGTACAGCACACCGGTCAGGCCCGACCCGATCTGGGTGGCCAATCGGATGCGTTGTGCCTCACCGCCCGACAGCGACCCGGCGGAGCGGGACAGCGTGAGGTAATCGAGGCCGACATCGAGCAGGAAACGCAATCTGGTCGTGATCTCTCGGAGGACCAGTTCGGCGATCGCCATCTCGCGCTCGGACAGCTTCAGCGCATTGATTCGATCGGCCAACTGATCGATCGACATCCGCGACAACTCGTCGATGTTGTGGCCGTCGATGGTCACCGCGAGCGACGCGGGCTTCAACCGCGCTCCTCTACAGGCCGAGCATGGGATCTCTTGCAGGTAGGCTCCCCACCTATCTCGGGCGCTATCGGACTCGGCCTCGTCGTATCGGCGCCGTACTTGCGGCAGGACACCCTCGTACTTCTGCGTGTAAGTGCGCACTCGGCCGAACCGGTTGCGGTAGCGCACCAGCACCGGGTCGTCGTGGCCCTTGAGGATGAACTGCTGGACCTTGTCGGACAGGTCACGCCACGGTGTGTCGACCGAGAAACCGTGCTGCTCGGCCAAGGACTCGAAGACGTGGCTGTAGTGCGCCGCAACAGTTGGGCTGGACCACGGTGCGATGGCACCATCTGCGAGGCTCTTAAGCTGGTCGGGCACGACCAGAGCAGGATCCACTTCCAGCATGGTGCCGAGACCGGTACAGGCCGGGCACGCTCCCCACGGGCTGTTGAACGAGAATTGCCGCGGCTCCATCTCGTCCAACGCAATGTCGTGACCGTTCGGGCAGGCCAACCTTTCGCTGAAGCTGCGCGTCCGCTGCGGGTCATCACTGTCTCGATCCACGAAGTCCAGGATGATCAGCCCGTTGGCCAGCCCCAACGCGGTCTCGATCGAGTCGGTGATACGTTGCTTCGCCGACACTTTGACGACCACCCGGTCGACGACCACGTCAATGTCGTGCTTGCGCTGCTTGTCGAGGGTAGGCGGGTCGGTCAACTGGTAGGTGTCGCCGTCTACCCGGACCCTTGCATAGCCTTCGCCAGCCAGCGTGCGGAACATCTCACGGTATTCGCCCTTGCGACCCCGGATCATCGGGGCCAGCACCTGGAATCTGGTGCCGTCCGGAAGTTCCAGCACCTGATCGACGATCTGCTGGGGCGTCTGGCGGCTGATCAACTCTCCACAGACCAGGCAATGCGGGTGCCCCACGCGAGCGAACAACAGCCGCAGGTAGTCGTAGACCTCGGTGACCGTGCCTACGGTCGAACGCGGATTGCGGCTGGTCGACTTCTGATCGATCGCCACTGCCGGTGACAGACCCTCAATGAAATCGACTGCTGGCTTGTCCATCTGGCCGAGGAACTGCCGCGCATAGGCCGACAGCGACTCGACGTAGCGCCGCTGCCCCTCGGCGAAGATGGTGTCGAAAGCCAAGGACGACTTGCCCGATCCCGACAACCCGGTGAAGACGATCAACGCGTCCTTCGGCAGGTCGAGGCAGACGTTGCGCAGATTGTGTTCGCGAGCGCCAGAGATTCTGAGTCGGTCCTTCACGTCCTTCATGGTATGCGCCTGCGCTGACGTTGCGCGGCCCCCTCATGCCCGGCCTCCAGCGCGTAAAGTGAGCGACGCAACACCAAGCCAGAACTCGTGGGGGGCTCAAGATGGCGTGGGACCTCGAAAGACAGGCGCTGCTGGGCGCGTCCACCCACATTGCCAGCCTGCGAAAGTACAAGGTCGAAGCCACCCAACGGCTGCTCGGTGACACGATAGCCATCAGCGAGCAGGCGTGGCAGGAGCCCTCACGGCTGCCCGGGTGGACGCGGGCGCATGTTGCGAGCCACCTGGCGCGCAACGCCGATGCCTTGGTGCGTGCGGTGGATTCGGTGCTGATGGGGCGACGGGGCCTGATGTACGACTCAGAGGAAGATCGCGAGCAAGCCATCGAACGCGGCTCGGAACGCCCCGGACTCGCCTTGCAGATCGATCTCGATACCAGCGCCGGACGACTCAATCGGCGCTTCAACGTGCTGCACTCGGTGCCGCAGGAATTGCTTGTCGAGCTCACCCCTGGCGAGTTGGTGCGCAGCGACCTGCTCCCGCTGCTGCGGCTGAACGAGATCGTCCTGCACCACATTGATCTGGACTGTGGGTACGAAGTGACCCAGGTAGAGCCGGAGATCGCCCGGCTACTGCTGGAATGGGCGATGCTGGACCCGGGCCCGCTCGACGGCAGAGTGGTGCGGCTGACCAGCGACACAGGGTTTCACGTCGAGGTAGGATCAGCCGGAGAACTGTGTGAGATCCACGGCTCCGACGCCCTGCTGCTCGGGTGGCTGACTGGTCGGCTCAGCGCAGACCAGGCCATCGACTTGCCGGTATCCCCTGCGCTCACCTGATGCGCAGGTAGCGTGACGGCATGCCTCACCTGTTCCAAACCACCGGCCAACTCCGGTCGGTCGAGTTCCAAGTATCCGGGGTGCACTGCACCAAGGTTTCGCTGGGCAGCATGGACAACAACTCCTACCTGCTCGACACCGGAAGTAGCAGTCCCCTGCTGCTGATTGATGCCGCCGCTGAACCTCGACAACTTCTGGAAATGCTGGCTGGACGGCCACTCGGGGTGGTGGTGAGCACCCACCAGCACGCCGACCACCTGCAGGCGCTGGCCGAAGTGATAGCACAAACTGGTGCCGTGCCGTTCGCGGGCCGCAAGGACGCCCACGCCATCGCCCAACAAACCGGGATCGTCAGCCGCCGGGTCTGGACCGGGGATTGGATCGACTGCGGCCGGGTCAGGCTGGAGGTGATCGGGCTGGTCGGTCACACCCCCGGCTCCATCGCGCTGGTCCTGCACGGAGGGGACGACGGGCCGACCCACATCTTCAGCGGCGACTCCCTCTTCCCGGGGGGCGTTGGCAAGACCGAATCACCAGCCGACTTCTCGTCCCTGCTGGACGATGTCACCCGTAAAATCTTCGACCGCTTCTCCGACGAGACGGTCGTGCACCCAGGTCATGGCGATTCGACGACGCTGGGTGCCGAACGACCTCAACTATCGCAATGGCGAACCCGCGGCTGGTGACAGACCAGCCGCATGCCGATCTTGGGTTTCGCCCGGATGGCTCAGTGGCTGCTGGCCTCGACCTGCGAGCCGCCCGAACGAGTCTTCATCAGTGACAGTGTGGCGGTGAAAGCGATGGTCACCACAATCACCAACAAGGAGAGCACGGTGGGGACCTCCCAATGGACCCAGCCGTAGTGATGCATGGCGTGCAGGACCAGCTTGACCGCGATGAAGCAGAGGATGAACGCCAGCCCCAGCGACAGGTAGACCAGCCGCTGCAGTAGGCCGCCGAGCAGGAAGTAAAGCTGCCGCAGACCCATCAGGGCGAAGAAGTTGGCGGTGAAGACCAGATACGGCTCCTGCGTCAAGCCGAAGATCGCCGGGATCGAGTCGAGCGCGAACATGATGTCGATGGACCCCAGAGCGACCACGACGAAGAAGAGGGGGGTGAAAACTCGACGGCCGTCGAGCTTCACCGAGAAGTGGGTGCCGTGGTACTCGTCGGTAGACGGGACGACCCGCTTCACGAACCGCATCACAGCGGTGTCGGTGCTGGCCGATTCCTCCTCTTCACCATGTTTCCGGTAGTCGATGACCAGCTTGATGCCGGTGTAGAGCAGGAATGCGCCGAAGATGAAGAAGACCCAAGCGAAGCGCTCGATCAGGGCGGCACCCGCCATGATGAAGAGGCCGCGGAAAATCAGCGCCAGGATGATGCCGCACATCAGCGCGAACTGCTGGTACTTACGCGGCACCTGCATGCTGCCCAGCACGATGATGAAGACGAAAAGGTTGTCAATCGACAAGGAGTATTCGGTCAGGTATCCGGAAAAGAACTCGACGGCGTACTGCCAACTCGTCTTGTTGGTCACCGGGTGGGCGAACAACCCGATGCCGACACCGAACATCGTGGCGAGCGCCACGTAGATGCAAATCCAGATCGTCGCCTCCTTCATGGAGGGCTCGTGCGGCCTTCGGATCATCATGATCACGTCGAAGACCAGGATCGCAGTTAACACTGACAAAGTGACGATCCAGACGAAGGGAGTTACATGCATCGGTGTGCCTTCCGACTCATAGAGGGAGAGTGATCCTGGAGGTCTTGCCACTGATTGTTTGTCTAAATCGGCTGCGAACTCGGAAGTCAAGCTTCGTGTTGACGACTCCGCACGGGGGCTACTCCCCTCCACCCAGGATTGTGTCACTTCACCGCGACGTACGCCAATCTGACCAGACCGACGGCAGCACACTAGCACCCAGCGCTGCCAGAGGGCTTGCGACTTGACAGGAGAACTCGGTTGTCACCGGGTTGCCTCCAGCATTTGCCTGAGCTCCTTCTTGAGGTCAGCAACCTCGTCCCGCAGCCGTGCCGCGAGTTCGAACTGGAGTTCGCCGGCCGCCTGGTGCATCTGCGCGGTCAGTTCCTGGATCAACGCGGCGAGTTCGGTCGCGGGGAGACTCGCTGCGTCCATATTGCGCAGTTCGCTCGGCAGCGCAACCGCGGTAGAACGCGGCCGCCCCTTGCCCTGGCTGCTGGCGACCCAGTACTCGGTATCGGCGTCCTCACGCGCCATCAGATCAGTGATGTCGGCAATCTGCTTGCGCAGCGGTTGCGGGTCGATACCGTGCACCGTGTTGTACGCAACCTGCCTGGCGCGACGCCGATTGGTCTCGTCGATTGCCTTGCTCATCGATGGCGTCATCTGGTCGGCGTACATGTGTACCTGGCCCGACACGTTACGGGCAGCACGTCCGATCGTCTGGATCAAAGACCGCTCTGACCGGAGAAAGCCCTCCTTGTCAGCGTCCAGGATCGCCACCAATGACACCTCCGGCAGGTCGAGGCCTTCCCGGAGCAAGTTGATGCCGACCAGCACGTCGTACTCTCCGAGCCGTAACTCGCGCAGCAGTTCGACCCGCCGCAGCGTGTCCACCTCGGAGTGCAGGTAACGAGTTCGGACGCCGTGCTCCATCAGGTAGTCGGTGAGGTCTTCGGCCATCTTCTTGGTCAAGGTGGTCACCAGGACGCGCTCGTCACGTTCGACGCGCTCCCGGATTTCGCCCATCAGGTCATCGATCTGGCCTTTGGTGGGCTTGACGATCACCTCCGGGTCGACCAGCCCGGTGGGCCGGATGATCTGCTCAACGGCTCCTTTGGATCGTGAGATCTCGTACGGGCCGGGGGTTGCGGACGAATAGATCGTCTGTCCGATGCGCTCGTTGAACTCCTCAAACCGCAGCGGACGGTTGTCCATGGCACTCGGCAGCCGGAAGCCGTGCTCGACCAGAGTGCGTTTGCGGCTCATGTCGCCCTCATACATTCCGCCGATCTGCGGCACCGTAACGTGCGACTCATCGATGATCAACAGGAAGTCCTCCGGGAAGTAGTCGAGCAAGCAGTTCGGTGGGGTACCCGGCCCGCGTCCGTCGATGTGCCGCGAATAGTTCTCGATGCCTGCGCAGGTCCCGATCTGACGCATCATCTCCACGTCGTAGGAGGTGCGCATCCGCAGCCGCTGAGCTTCCAGCAGCTTGCCCTGTGCCTCGAACTCGGCGAGGCGGTCTGCCAACTCCAGTTCGATGCTGCTGATGGCTCGCTCCATACGCTCGGGGCCGGCCACGTAGTGCGAGGCTGGGAAGACGTACATCTCGTCGTCGGTGGTGATCAACTCGCCGGTCATCGGGTGCATGGTGGACAGGGCGTCGACCTCGTCGCCGAAGAACTCCACCCGAACGGCATTGGACTCGTACATCGGGAAGATCTCTAGGGTGTCACCGCGCACCCGGAAGGTGCCGCGGGTGCCCGCGAGATCGTTTCGCACATACTGCATCTCGACCAGTTTGTGCAGCAGGTCGTTGCGTCCCCACTCCTGCCCGACGCGCAACTTGAGCATCGAGTCCACGTATTCCTGTGGCGTGCCGAGGCCGTAGATGGCCGAGACCGTCGCAACTACTATGACGTCTCGCCTGGTCAGCAATGAGTTGGTAGTCGAATACCGGAGCCGTTCGACTTCTTCGTTGAGGCTGGAGTCCTTCTCGATGTAGGTGTCTGTCTGCGGCACGTAGGCCTCGGGTTGGTAGTAGTCGTAGTAACTGACGAAGTACTCGACTGCATTTTTGGGGAAGAACTGCCGCAACTCAGCCGCGTACTGGGCGGCCAGCGTCTTGTTCGGCTGCATCACCAACATCGGGCGCTGCAGCCGTTCGGCCAGCCAGGCGACCGTCGCCGTCTTGCCGGTGCCAGTTGCGCCAAGCAGGATGATGTCGTTCTCCCCCGCCCGCACACGTTGTTCAAGTTCGGCGATCGCAGCCGGCTGGTCGCCGGAGGGTTCGAACTCGGACTGCACCTCGAATGGTGCGATCCGCCGCGTTATCTCTTCCACTGGGCGCATGCGACCAGCGTAGGTCGCCGCACCGACAGTCTCACTACCCTCGTCCGCCTTGCGCCCTACTGCGGATCTCTAGCCAGAGCCGCGCCACCTGCGCCTCCAGTTCGGCACGGCTGCCGGAGTTGGTCACCACCCAATCGGCGGCCGCTAGGCGTTCGGCGCGGCTGGCCTGGGCGTCCAACCTGGCCTGGGCCTGTTCGTGACTGAGGTCGTTGCGCCGCACCAACCTCTCCACCTGCGTCTGGACGGGCACGTCCACCACCGCCACAGCGTCGAATTGGCCGACTAACCCAGTCTCGACAAGCAGCGGGATTACCGACACGACGATCTGATCCGCCGCCGCCGCCGCGATCATCTCGGCCCGTCGGCGCCGGACCAAGGGATGGATGATCGCGTTGAGGTCGGCGCGAGCGGCAGGGTCCGCGAAGACGAGCTCGCCTAACCGTTGGCGATCCAGACCGCCGGCCGGCGTCAGCACCTGCTCGCCGAACCTCGCCACGACCTGGGCAAGGCCGGGGGTGCCCGGTTCGACGACTTCCCGGGCGAGTTGGTCGGAATCGATCAACAGCGCGCCGTGCCTGGCGAGCAGGTTCGCCACTGTCGTCTTGCCGGAGGCTATACCGCCGGTCAAGGCCACCGAGAAGGCCACCTCAGTCCTCCAGTCCGAACGCCGCGTCGATCGCCATCCGCAAGGCGACTTCGTGAGAGCCCACACCCCAGTCCCGGGCGTCGTAGGTGCCGCCTGCGAGCGAGTCCGCCGTGAACAGGATCTGTCCGAACCGCACGCCGCGGAACCGGGCCCATGCCGCCCAGGCCGCGCACTCCATCTCGACGACCGAACAGCCCTGCGCGATTCGATGGGCGAGCAGGGCGGGTGTCTCACGGTAGAAGCCATCGGTCGTCCAGGTGTCTGCCTCGGCGCCATCATGTCCGCGTCCCCGGATGGCTGCCAGGCAAGCGGCGCGGACGCCGGCATCGGTCTCCACCCACTCGCCGGGCGGCAGGTAGTGGTGGCTGACGCCCTCGTCGCGCAACGCCCGGGCCGGCGTGATGAAGACGCCTTCGTCGAAGGGACGCAGGGCCCCGCACGAGCCGACTGCTACCGCGCTGCGTACCCCGCGCTGGCGGAGGAACTCGCCAACCATCACCGCCGCCGCAGCACCGATCGGCGCCTCCACCAGCACCACCTGTCGTCCTGCGCGTTCGATCAGGTAGATGGGGTAGCGAGTGGTGACGAAATCGACCAGGCCCACCTGGCGCAGGAGTCCGGACTGCGCATGGGCTAGGACCTGCTGACCCAGGATTGCCAGCACCGCCCGCTTGGGGAGTCGCTCCGCAGGGTGAACGGCGGACAGACCCGAGACCAGGTCGTCGGGATCGTCGTCGTAGTCCAGGATCGGCCAGGCGCCGAGGGTCAGCATGGGGTCCTCCTCGTTTGCGAAAAACGCCCCGGACCATGCCTGAGGTCCGGGGCGTCTTGCGGGTTTGGGTATCAGTTGTTGCCGCTGGTGAGCTTCTCGCGAAGCTCCTGCAGGGCCTCGTCGAACGCGAGCGAGCCTTCGCCTGCTGCGGGTTCTGAGGCATAACCGGCGGGCGCCGCCGACTGCGCCGCAACTGAGGCAGCGGACTCCTCCGCCTCTGCAGCCTGCTTCTTGAGCGCCAGCCAACGGGCCTGCGCCTCGGCATACTGGGTCTCCCAGGCAGCCTGCTGCTCCTCGAAGCCGGGCTTCCACTCGTTGGTCTCCGGGTCGAAGCCCTCCGGGTAGATGTAGTTGCCCTGCTCGTCGTAGCTGGCGGTCATGCCGTACAGCGACGGGTCGAAGTCGTCCGCGGCGATGTCGACGCCTTGGTTGGCCTGCTTAAGGCTCAGCGAGATACGACGACGATCCAGGTCGATGTCGATGATCTTGACCATGACGTCATCGTCGACCGAGACGACCTGTTCGGGGATCTCGACGTGGCGCTCGGCCAGCTCGGAGACATGCACAAGGCCCTCGATGCCATCCTCGACCCGCACGAAGGCGCCGAACGGCACCAGCTTGGTGACCTTGCCGGGCACGATCTCACCGATCTGGTGCGTGCGCGCGAACGTCTGCCAAGGATCCTCCTGGGTCGCCTTGAGCGACAGGGAGACGCGCTCACGGTCAAGCTCAACGTCCTTAACCTCGACGGTTACCTGCTGACCGACTTCGACAACCTCGCTCGGGTGGTCGATGTGCTTCCAGCTGAGTTCAGAGACGTGCACCAGGCCGTCCACACCGCCCAAATCGACGAAGGCGCCGAAGTTGACGATGGACGAGACCACGCCCTTGCGAATCTGGCCCTTCTGCAACTGGTGCAGGAAGCTCTGACGAACCTCGGACTGGGTCTGCTCGAGCCAGGCACGACGGCTGAGCACCACATTGTTGCGGTTCTTGTCGAGCTCGATGATCTTGGCCTCGATCTCCTGGCTCACGTATGGCTGCAAGTCGCGCACGCGGCGCATTTCTACCAAAGATGCCGGCAGGAAACCCCGCAGGCCGATGTCGACAATCAGGCCGCCCTTGACCACCTCAATAACGGTACCGGCGACGACGCCGTCCTCCTCCTTGATCTTTTCGATCGTGCCCCAGGCGCGCTCGTACTGGGCGCGCTTCTTGGACAGGATGAGGCGTCCCTCCTTGTCCTCCTTCTGCTGGACGAGGGCTTCCACCTCGTCACCCACCTGGACGACATCGAACGGATCGACATCATGCTTGATGGACAGTTCCTTGGAGGGAATGACACCTTCGGTCTTGTAACCGATATCGAGGAGTACCTCATCTCGGTCGACCTTAACGACGGTGCCGGTGACGATGTCGCCGTCATTGAAGTACTTGATGGTGGAATCGACCGCGGCCTCGAAGGCTTCCGGCGTGCCGATGTCGTCGATTGCGACCTGGTTCGAGGCCTCAGTTGAGGAGGTCATGTAGTAGGGCTCCGATTGCTGGTTGTGTTGTTGTCTGGACGCAGGGTGACCTGTCACGATGCGTCCAGTGAACCAGCTCAGCCAATATCAAACGACCCGTCGATCTGCAGGGGCCGTTCGTCCGGTTGAGCGGCGTGTCACACCGCACGTGCCGCCTGCTCCGTCCGAGGCGACCCGAGCCACAATGCCGTTCTATTCTACTTGCGCCCGCGCGTGAGGGTCAATCTCGTGTCGACAAGCGTGCGAAGCGGCTTGCTACACTCGGTTGAGTTTCGCTGAATTCGACAACCACGTGGGGGATGCGCACGATGACAAGCCGCAGGATCGCGAAACCGCTGATCCTAGTCTTCGCCCTCGGCGTGGCGCTCGCTGGCATCTGGCTGATCATGCGGCAATTCACGGAAATCACCAACTCGACTCAACGACCGGTCCTGACCGGCCCGAATGCACCCGGAGCCAACGAAGTCGACAGACCCGAGCCGAACGACGCCCAGCAGTCGATTCGGGTTCCCCAGGGCTGCCCTTTCGATCCGCAGCCGATCGCCAACCCGGTGTCGATGACCCTGATCGCTCAAGGCCTCGACTTTCCGATGATCTCGGTCGGGCTGGCCGCAGACGGCTCGCCCGGGACACCCCCTGACGACGAGGGATACACGGTCGCCTGGTACAGCGGTGGTCCCTTACTCGGGTCGAGTCAGGGCAAGGCCGTGCTCACTAGCCACACCTTCCGCAATGGCGGGGCGCTGGGCAACAAGCTCAATCTCGGCCTCCTCAAGCCGGGTGACATCGTCCGATTCAACGACGCGGGGGGCAATTCCGCCTGCTATCGCTACACGGGCAACCAGCACCTGCTAGTCGCCGACTACGACCCCCAATCCGATCTCATCTATGCTCCGGACGGGGCGGCGCAGTTCGCCCTCATCGTCTGCTCCGACTACGTCGCTACCGGAGAGGCCATCGGACGGGTGATCTACTTCGGCCAGCTGATCACCGGCCCGCTCGCCGACGGCTGAACGCTCAGTGCGCAGCTGCCAGCCACGTGTCTCCATAGCCGATTGAGACGTCCAGCGGCACCTTGAGGTCGGCGGCGCCAGCCATCTTCTCGCGGACCAGTTCGGTGACGACATCTCGTTCATCGGGAGCCACTTCGAGTACCAACTCGTCGTGAATCTGCAGCAGGATCCGCGACCGCAGACCGGCCCGGGTCAAGGCGTCGTCCAGCCGGATCATGGCGATCTTGATGATGTCGGCGGCCGAGCCCTGGATCGGCGCATTGAGGGCCATCCGCTCGGCCATCTCGCGACGCTGTCGGTTCGAAGAAGTCAGGTCGGGCAGATACCGGCGGCGTCCCAGGATGGTCTCGGTGTAGCCGGTCCGGCGGGCCTGCGCGACGATCTCGTTCAGATAGTCGCGCACCCCACCGAACGTGGTGAAGTAGTCGTCCATCAGTTCACGAGCCTCACCCACCGAGACACCCAGCCGGGTGGACAGTCCATAGGCCGACAGCCCGTAGGCCAGACCGTAGTTCATCTGCTTGACGCCGGCCCGCTGGCTGCCGGTCACCTCGTCCAGCGGCACCCCAAAAACCTTGGACGCGGTGACGGTATGGAAGTCGACGCCGCTGCGAAAGGCCTCGATCAGGTCAGTATCGCCCGAGGCATCAGCCATCACCCGCATCTCGATCTGTGAGTAGTCGGCGCTCAGCAGTGCCTCGAAACCAGCCCCCACCACGAACGCGGCCCGTACCCGGCGTCCCTCGTCGGTGCGGATCGGGATGTTCTGCAGGTTCGGGTCGGCCGAGCTGAGCCGGCCGGTCGCAGCGATGGTCTGCAGATAGGTGGTGTGCACCCGCCCGTCGTCCTGTACCGCTTTGCGCAGGCCTTCGACGGCTTGCCGGAGTTTGACTGAGTCACGGTGGGCCAGCAAGTGGGCAAGGAACGGGTGCTCGGTTCGCGCGTACAGGCCCTCCAGCGCCTCGGCGTCGGTGGTGTAGCCCGACTTGATCTTCTTGGTGCGCGGCAGATCAAGCTGGTCGAAAAGCACTGCCTGCAATTGCTTTGGCGAGCCGAGATTAACCTGCTTCCCCACCGCCTCCCAGGCAGCCTGCTCGGCTGCGCGGACCCGGATGTCGAACTCGGCGTAGAGACCATCCAACACATCGGTGTCCAGCGCAATACCAGAGCGTTCCATCCGGGCCAGGATGAATTGCAACGGCATCTCGACCTCGTCGAGCAGACTGCGCTGACCCAGCGCGTCCAATTCACCGACCAGCGCCGCCGCCAGATCGACGATTGCCCGGGCCCGCACCATGGCAGCCTCGGCTTGCTCGTCGGGTGAGCCATCGCCGAAGTCGAGCATCAACTGCTCGGGGTCTGCACCGGATGGGTCCACGCGCAACTCACGCTTCAAGTGCCGGATCGACAGGTCGGCGAGGTCGTAACTGCGCTGGTCGGGACGCAGCAGGTAAGCCGCCAGTTCGGAATCGCAGACCAGTCCCGCAAGCTGCCAGCCGTGCTGCCAGATCGCCAGCAGCGGCCCTTTCGCGGCGTGCATGGCCTTGCCACGTTCCGGATCGGCCAGCCACCCCGCCAGCGCCTGTTCATCGGCCAGTTCAAGGTCGGCGACTTCGAACCAGCAGGCGGCCCCGTCGGCGCTGGCCAGCGCCACCGCCGACAATTCACCTGTGCCGGAGCCCCACCGCCCGACAGCGTCCAGCCCAGTCAGTTTCCCGGCGGCATGGGCGGCCAGCCAACCAGCCAGCTCGCCCGGGCGAAGGCGCTGACCAGCCAACTCGAAACCCGCACCCACCGGAGCATCGTCGATCGGGAAGGTCTCCAGCAGCCGGTCGCGCAGCACCCGGAACTCCAGTGCGTCGAAGAGCCGATGAACAGCGTCGCGGTTGTAGCTTCGCGCAGCCAGGTCGTCCAGGCTGACCGGCAAAGCCAGCCCCCGCACTAGGTGGTTCAACTGACGATTGCGACGCACGTCGTCCAGGTGCGCTCGCAGCGAATCGCCGACCTTGCCCCGCACCTGGTCGGCGCGGATCAACAGGTTCTCCAGACTGCCGTAGCCGGTGAGCCACTTGGCGGCGGTCTTTACTCCGACCCCGGGCACCCCAGGCAGGTTATCGCTGGTCTCCCCCACCAAGGCCGCCAACTCCGGGTACTGCTTCGGCCCCACCCCGTACTTCGCCTCGATCGCCGCGGGGGTGATCCGGGACAGCTCACTGACTCCGCGCACCGGGTAGAGCACGGTGGTGTGGTCGTCTACCAGCTGGAAGGTGTCGCGGTCCCCGGTGACGACGACACTGGTCCAGCCTCGCTGGTCGGCCTGGTCGGTAAGAGTGGCGATGATGTCGTCAGCCTCGTAACCATCGAGACTGACGTGCACGACGTTCAGTGCGTCCAACACCTCTTGGATCAGGCTCACCTGACCAGCGAACTCGTCCGGGCTCTTCGACCGGGTCGCCTTGTAGGCGGAGTACTGCTCGGCGCGGAAGGTGGCTCTGGAGACGTCGAATGCCACGGCCACGTGGGTTGGTTGCTCGTCGCGAAGCACGTTGATCAGCATCGACGTGAAACCGTAGACAGCGTTGGTGTGCTGACCGGACGCGGTCGCGAAATTCTCGGCGGGCAGTGCGTAAAACGCCCGGTACGCCATCGAATGGCCGTCGATAAGCATGACCTTAGGCTGGACGCTGGTCGTTGGGTCGGTCACCTGCCCGACTGTAGTCGGCCGGCCCGACACAACTACAGCCTGTGCCACAGTAACCCCATGACTGACGAGCAGCACCAGCTCCGCAACACCTGGGTCAGCCCCTTCGACACGAAGCTGGGCCTCGAGGTCACTTTTGTGAGTGCCCAGCGCGTGATCGGGCGCGCTCCAGTCGCCGGAAACACCCAGCCGTTCGGGCTATGGCACGGTGGGGCCACCGCGGCAATCATGGAAACGCTTGGCTCGCTCGGCGCGAACGCCCACGCGGGCCCTGGTCGCCGGGCGGTCGGGACCGAACTCAACGTCAGCCACCTACGCAGCACCACCCAGGGTTGGGTACACGCCCAGGCCAGCGCCGTGCACTTGGGGCGCACGAGCGCGGTCTACCAGATAGACGTGCGTGACGACGAAGGACAGCTCCTCGCGTCCGGTCGGCTGAGCTGCCGATTGCTGGATTGAGCGACAGCCGTCCCTGAGTCAAGACGTCTTGCGACTGGCCTTCGCGTGGTCGATGACGCCCTCGGCGACCTCACGCATCGATTTGCGCAGGTCCATCGCGGTCTTCTGGATCCATCGGAAGGCCTCCGGCTCGGTCAGGCCCAGGCTCTCCTGCAGGATGCCCTTGGCCTGGTCGATGATCTTGCGAGACGCCAGTCGCTCCTCAAGATCTTCGATCTCGTCGTCCAGCGCACGGATCTCGGCGTAACGAGCAATTGCGATCTCAATGGCGGGCACTACATCAGAGGCATCGAACGGCTTCACCACATAGGCCATTGCGCCCGCCTCACGGGCCTGCTCCACCAGGTCGCGCTGGCTGAACGCCGTGAGCATCACCACCGGAGCGATCCGCTCAGAGGCGATGATCTCGGCCGCGGCGATGCCGTCCATCTTCGGCATCTTGACGTCCATCACGACTAGGTCGGGCTCCAGCTCGCGAGCCATCTCGACGGCCGCTTCACCGTCGCCGGCCTGGCCCACAACCTCATAGCCCTCGTCAGTGAGGAGCTCTACGAGATCGAACCGAATCAGCGCCTCGTCTTCAGCGACGAGAACGCGCGGCGGCTGGCCTGCACCCGCCTTTGTGGTGTCACTCACAGCGTTTCCCTTATCCGCACGTCCGGCGGCTCCGGACGACTATCTGTCTGATTAGGTCGCTCCACACGGAACCACCTCGGCAGGAGTTTACCGCACGCAGACGCGGACATGTCCCGCCGACATCACCGCCAGACCGACCCCGTGTGACGCCACCGCGGCTGATGTGTAACAATGGTGCGGTTGTCAGGCCCGGGTGGCGGAATGGTATACGCGGACGGCTCAAACCCGTCTGGCCGCAAGGCTGTAGGGGTTCGACTCCCCTCCCGGGCACCAGACGCGCAGCGTCCGAACATGGTCGCTAAACCGTCACCTTGGGGCCGGATTTCGGGTCGTTCAGCCAACCGAGCAGACCGACTTGCGTAGGCTGCTGCCAAGATTGAGATACGCTGGCTGAAACAGCTGACCGGATCCCAGTTGATCACTTTGACCTCAACGGTGAGGCCGAATCGTGACAGCAGACCGCAGCTTCAATCTACCCAAGCAGGAACCCCCGCCATGAGCGTTGCCGATCGAAATCCCGCAGCCGAGATGTGGTCCGAGCAGTCGGGCCGCGTCACCACCCAGCAGACGCAGCTGATCTTCCGTGCTCCGGATGCGGAGACAACCCTGCCTTTGGAGAAGGTCATCGAAATCGTCGACCTCGTCGAGACACTGCGCTTGTCGTCTGGCGCAGCCGAACTTGGTGAAATGGCAGAGCTGCTGGCCTTCGCCGACCGGATCGATTTGCTGCTCGTTCCCAGCGGGACGTCCGACAAGGTGCTCCACATCGGCGCAGCCGAGAAGTCGTTGTTGAACCTGCTCCTCGCTCAACCGCAGATCCGGGCAGCCCAGCCTCAATCGGACTCTGTGGTCTGCCCCGGCTGTGGAGCCAAGCGAACCGAACTGCTGCTGACCCGATGCCCGGACTGCGGACACGACTTCACAGCGGACGCCGGTCTCGAAGCTGTGTGGAGTCGGCCACTCGAACCGCCACACTGATCTCTCCACACAACGACCCGTCCAGCCAACGTGTCACGCGGACTCAGTCGCGCAGCGCGAAGGTGCCGACACCCGAGGGGGTGATCAAGGCGTCCGAGCCCGGCAACGTTGCCGCGACCCGGACGCCGGTCCCCACCGTCACTCCACTTCGGCAGCGGCCGCTTCTTCAGTCCAACTGGTGGGTTGCAGACGATGCACCCGCAGCAAGTTCGTCTTACCCGCGATCGCCATCGGGGACCCGGCCACGATGACCACTCGCTCGCCGACCGCAGCCAGATCGCGTTCCTGCAGGATCTGGTTCACCGCAGTCACCATGTCTTCGTGCCGGACGTAGAACGGCGTGATGTAGACCTGCGCACCCCAGCACAGCGTCAGCCAGTGCGCCGTCTTGACCTCGGGGGTGAAGACCACCAGCGGAGTCCTGCTGCGTAGCCGCGACATCCGCCGTGCGGTGTCTCCGGATTTGGTGAAGGCGACCATAAGGCGTGCATCTAGTTGGCTGGCCGCTTGGGCAGCGGCCATCGCGATGACCCCGCCTGTGGTGTGCGGATCCCACTCGATCTTGCTGATCTCTCTAATGCCCGCGTCCTCGGTCTTCTGGACGATCCGGGACATGGTCTGTACAGCCTCGATCGGATAGGCGCCCACGGAGGTTTCACCGGACAGCATTACCGCATCCGCACCATCAAGGATCGCGTTGGCCACATCGGAGGTTTCGGCACGCGTGGGCCGAGGGGCACTGATCATGGATTCGAGCATCTGGGTGGCGACAATCACCGGCTTGGCCCATCTGCGGGCCGCCCGGATGATTCTCTTTTGCACCAGCGGGACACCCTCCAGAGGCAACTCCACACCGAGGTCACCGCGAGCGACCATGAAACCATCGAAAGCGTCGATGATCTCATCGAGGTTTTCAACCGCCTGCGGCTTCTCAATCTTGGCGATCACAGGCAGTTGCACGCCTTCCTCGGCCATGATCTCGTGTACCCGCTTGATGTCATTTGCGCTGCGCACGAACGACAAGGCGATCATGTCGAAGTCATTGCGCAGGGCCCAACGCAGGTCATCCTCGTCCTTCTCGCTAAGTGCAGGAACGTTGACCGCCACACCGGGCAGGTTGATGCCCTTGTGGTTGCTCACCGGCCCAGCCACGGTAACTCGAGTGACCACGTCGGTGTCGGTCACCTCGACCGCCTGCAACCCGATTCGCCCATCATCGATCAGGATGGTGTCACCCGGCTTGACGTCGGCCGGCAGTCCCTTGAAGGTGGTCGACGCGCGGTGTTCATCACCTTCCACGTCGTCGGTGGTGATGGTGAACGTCTGGCCGTAGGTGAGATCAACCTTGCCCTCGGCAAAGTTACCCAACCGGATCTTGGGGCCCTGGAGGTCGGCCAGCAGCCCGATCGTCTTCCCCACTGCATCGGAGGCGGCGCGGGTCTCGTCCAGCCGCCTCTTGTGCTCGGTATGGTCGCCGTGACTCATGTTGAATCTCGCGACGTCAAGCCCCGCACGGATAAGCTCTTCCATTCGCTCCTGGGTCGAGGTGGCCGGCCCGAGGGTGCACACAATCTTCGCTCTACGCACGTCGTCTACCCTAGCGGAACTCGCTACGGTTCAGGCCCATGACTCCGAGGTCAGCAGGTCCAATGCGGCCTTGAGGTCAGCCGGCGGTTCGGACTCGAAACTCACATACTGCCCGGTACCCGGATGCACGAATCCGAGACGCACCGCGTGCAGCCATTGCCGTTCCAGACCCAATCGCTCGGCCATGGTCGGATCGGCACCGTAGAGCACATCGCCGACGCAAGGATGCCCAATGGCCGCCAGATGCACCCTGATCTGGTGGGTTCGTCCCGTTTCGAGGTGCACCTCGAGCAACGCAGCAGCGCGCAGCAGTTCGATGGTCCGGTAGTGAGTGACCGACCGACGCCCGCCATTGACCACCGCGAACTTCCAGTCATGGCCCGGATGGCGTCCGATCGGAGCATCGATGGTGCCCTCAGAAGGGTCAGGACGCCCCTGACAGAGCGCCCAGTAGGTCTTGTCGACACGACGGTCCCGGAAAGCCTGCTTCAACGCGCTGTACGCGTACTCGCTCTTAGCCACCACCATTAGCCCCGAGGTGCCCACATCCAAGCGCTGCACGATGCCCTGCCGCTCCGCGGCACCCGAGGTCGCCACCTGCACCCCGGCGGCTGCCAGGTGCGCCACCACATCGGGCCCGTCCCAGCCAAGCGAGGGATGGGCCGCGACACCGGCCGGCTTGTCAATCACCACCAGGTCGGAATCCTCGTATACGATGCGCAGCCCGTCCGCGAGCTCAGGCTGGACGCGGGGGTGGCGGACCGGCTCGCTGGTATCTACTTCCAACAGGTCCCCCGCTCTCACCCTGGCCGACGCCCGCACCACCTGACGGCCCGCCAACTCAACGCTCCCCGTGTCGATGAGGTCGGCGATGCGTGACCGAGTCAGGCCGGTCATGCGGGCCGCGGCCACATCGACCCGTTCGCCATCCAGCCCGTCCGGCACCAAGAGCAGCGTCATCGACCGCGCTCCGCTCGAATGGACCAGATGACCAGCAGGATCGCTGCCCCGGTGATGCACATGTCGGCCACGTTGAAGATCGCGAAACCCGTCAGCGCAATGAAGTCGACCACGTGGCCCTGGAAAGGTCCCGGATCACGTAACAACCGATCGGTCAGATTGCCGGCGACACCGGCTATCAGCCAGCCGGTGGCCACTGCCAACAGCCAGTCGTTGACTCGGGGCGCCAGTACGGTGACCAGGATGACCACCACGACGAGTGCGAGCACAGCCAACCCGACGGTGAGCTGGGTTCCCATGCTGAAGGCCGCACCCGGATTGAAATGCAGCGACCAGTACAGCAGGTCAGGCACCACCGGTACTGGTTCACCGACCACCAGTCGCGTCGCGGCAAAGTGCTTGGTGACTTGGTCCGCCACGTACAGCGTCAGGACGAGTCCGCCCATCAGAAGCCGTTTGGGTAGCCGCGGCGGGCTGGTGCTGGTTGCGCCTGACACCACCCGCGGCGGCGCAGACGCGGTTATCGGCGCTCCTGACGCTGCTTGCACGACACGCACATGGTGGCCCGCGGGAAGGCCGCCAGCCGGAGCTTGCCGATCGGCTTGCCGCAGTTCTCGCAGTAGCCGTAGCTGCCATCATCGAGCATGCGCAACGCCTGCTCGATCTGCGCGAGCAGGCGCTTCTGGTTGTTCAGGAGGGAGAGTTCCTGATCGCGCTCGAAGTTGGACGAACCGACATCTGCAGGGTCGCGTCCGGCACCAACGCTGCCCTCGTTCATGAGTTCGGCAAGCTCCGCATCAGCGTGCGCTACCGCCATCCTCAGCCGGTCGCGCTCCGACTCCAGTTCGGCGCGTACCTCTGCGACCTCTTCGGCTGTCCACGGATCTTCACCGTCGAGAACGGGCAGAATGGGGACTGCGCCGCTTTCTGTCTTGCTGGCCATTCATCTCTCCCTAATGTGCGTTGCGGGAAGTGTACACCGCGTCATTTGCCGCGACACTCGGCCCGATAAGCAATAACGGTGCCGGGCGCAGATGAAGCGTCCCCACACCGAAGTGCAGGGACGCTTCAGATCGCCCGGCTCAGTTGAGTTCTTGGCGGCTCTCGTCGACCAGCGCGTCCAGTCGCGGAGTCGCGACCTGCGGTCGGCCGAAACCGTACATGGCATCAATATCAGGACGCTGAGTCGGATTCAGTTCGGTCTGCTCCAACTGATTGATCTGCGACTGCAGGAACCCGTTGAAGGCGCGCCGGTAATTCTCTTCGTAGTCGCGCAACTGGTTGACCCGGTCGACCAATGCATCGCGGTCAGTCTCAAGGCTGGCGAACAACTCGCTGCGACGCTCGCGCACCTCGTGGTCCAGCCGCTCGGCCCTGCCACGGGCCTCGCTGAGCAGCCGTTCGCTTTCTTGTCTGGTCTCGTTCTCGAGTTGTGCTACGCGGCTGCGGGTCTCGTTCTCGAGTTGCTCTGCGCGGCTCTTCGATTCGCGATCGAGTTGGTCTGCGCGGTCTTGGGCCTCGGCGGTGACCCGCTCCGCCTGCCCGGTCGCCTCGGCCAGGCGGTCCTGGGATTGCCGCTCAGCATCGCGCAACAGGGTCTCTGCCTGCTCGGTCGCTAGCTCGACCAGCCG
>JAAYVP010000210.1 GCA_012517115.1 Brooklawnia sp.
GATGGTCTGGCCGGGTTGGGCCGCCATATCCAACCCGGCGATAAGCGGACGCTCCGGGGTGTAACTGAAGTCGACCCCGCAGAACTCGACATGCCCCTTGATTCCCTCAGGCAGCGTGCCGTCGGCGTCCGGGGTCATCTCTGCGGCATCCAGCACCTCGAAGACGCGCTCGGCCGAAGCCACGCCCGACTGCAGCAGGTTGGCCATCGACGCGATCTGGGTGATCGGCTGGGTGAACATTCGCGAATACTGGATGAAGGCCTGCACGTTACCCAGCGGCATCCGGCCGCCTGCCACCTGTAGCCCGCCGACCACCGCGATGACAACGTAGTTCAGGTTCCCGATCAGGAAGCTGACCGGCATGATGATGCCCGAGATGAATTGCGCCCGGAACGCGGAGTCGAACAACTTCTGGTTGGTCCGGTCGAAGACCTGCGAGACCTCGCGCTGACGTCCGAAGACCTTGACCAGCGCATGCCCGGAATAGGCCTCCTCGACCTCGCTGTTCAGCTCACCGGTCGCCGCCCACATACCCACGAACTGCTTCTGCGCCTGTTTGCCGATGAGCGCCGAGACCACACCGGCGAGCGGGATGATAGCTAGCGTCAGCCAGGCCAGCAGCGGACTGACGGTGAACATCATGATGGTGACGCCGACCAGCGTCAGTAGCGAGTTCAACAGTTGCCCGAGGGTTTGCTGCAGCGTCTGCGAGACGTTGTCCATGTCGTTGGTGATGCGACTGAGCAACTCGCCGCGCGGCTGGGCGTCGAAGTAGCGCAGCGGCAGCCGGTCAAGCTTGGCGCGCACCTCATCGCGCATCCGGTAGACGGTGCGCTGCACTGCCCGATTGAGCAGGAAATTCTGCAGGAAACCGAGCAGCGCAGCGGCCACATAGAGCCCAAGCGCGAGCAGCAACCAGCGTCCCAACAGGTCAAAGTCGATGCCTTGCCCCGGGACAACATTCAGACCACCGAGCATGTCGGCGAGTTGACCCTGGCCAGCCGCCCGGAGCATCTCAATGACCTGCTCCTTGGTCATGCCGGCGGGGAATTGGCGGCCGACCACACCGTTGAAGATGACGTCGGTCGCCTTCCCGAGGATCTTCGGGCCCACTACCGAGGCGAGCACTGCGACGATCCCCATGGCGACGACCACAGCGAACAGCAGCCGTTCAGGACGCAGCATACCCACCAGTCGGCGCAGCGAAGGTCCGAAACTGATCGCCTTCTCGGCTACGTTCTGCGCCATGGGTCCGTGACCCATCTGGCGGGGGCCGTGTTTTGGACGCTCGGGAGCGGTCGGCTGCACGGTAGGATTGTCCGGCTCGGTGATCACCGGTTCGCGACTGCTCATGCCGCCGCCTCCTCGATGCTGCGTTGGGATTCCACGATCTCGCGGTAGGTCTCGCAGCCGGCCAGCAACTCATCATGCCCGCCCACCCCGACGATGCGGCCGTGTTCGAGGACGACGATCTGGTCGGCCTGCCTGATGGTCGACACCCGTTGCGCCACGATCAACACCGCCGCGTCCCGGGTGTGCGACGCCAGCGCAGCGCGCAACCGTGCGTCGGTGGCGACGTCCAGCGCGCTGAAGGCGTCGTCGAAGACGTAGATCTCGGGCCGCTTCACAACTGCCCGGGCGATCGACAGCCGTTGTCGCTGACCGCCGGAGACATTGGCGCCGCCTTGGGCGATGGCGGCGTTCAGGGCGCCGTCCATCTCGGCCACGAAGTCGGCAGCCTGCGCGATCTGCAGCGCCTGCCAGATCTGTTCGTCGGACGCGTCCGGATCACCGTAGGCCATGTTCGACTTCACGGTGCCGCCGAACAGGTAGGGCCGTTGCGGCACCAGGCCGATCCGACTCCACAGCAGGTCTGGGTCGATCTCGCGGACGTCGACGCCGTCCACCAGGACTCGTCCGGCGGTGACGTCGAACAGTCGTGGGATCAGATTCACCAACGTCGACTTGCCCGCCCCAGTCGAACCGACCACTGCGGTGGTCTGGCCGGGACGCAACTCAAAGTTGAGCCCTGACAGCACAGGCGCTTCCGCCCCGGGGTAGGCGAACTCGACGTCTTCAAAGCGGACCGTGCCGTGTTCGGGCAGATCGGTTACCGGCGCGGCTGGCGGCACCACGCTGGAGGGGGTGTTCAAGACCTCCATGATGCGGTTTGCGCAGACAGCCGCGCGGGGGGCCATCATCAGCATCATCGTCGACATCATCACGCTCATCAGGATCTGCATCAGGTACTGCAAGAAGGCGGTCAACTGGCCGATCTGCATGTCGCCGGCGTCGACCCGCATGGCGCCGAACCACATCACCCCGACGCTGCCCAGGTTCATCACGAACATCACGAACGGGAAGAGCACGGCGAACAGGGTGCCGATGGCGAAAGCCAGCCGCATGATGTCACTGTTCGCGGTGTCGAAGCGCTTGCGTTCCAGCGGTTCGCGGGTGAACGCGCGGATCACCCGGATGCCGGTGATCTGTTCGCGGACCACTCGGTTGATGGTGTCGATCTTGACCTGGTTGAGCTGGAATAGCGGGGTCATCCGCCAGATCAGCACCCCGATCACTGAGCCAAGCAATACGACGGCGACCAGGATCAACCAGGACAGCACCAGATCCTCACGCAACGCCATGAAGACTCCGCCGGTCATGGTGATCGGCGCTGAGACCATCATGATGCAGGTCATCAGCACCAGCATCTGCACCTGCTGCACATCGTTGGTGGTGCGGGTGATCAGGCTCGGCGCCCCGAACTGGTTGAGTTCGCGGGTGCTGAACGACAGCGTCCGTTCGAACACGGCGGCGCGTACGTCGCGTCCGAAACTCATCGCGGCCTTGGCGCCGAAGTAGACGGCGATGACTTGGCTGACGGCCTGCACGACGCTGACCGCGAGCATGATCGCGCCGTTCCGCAGAATGTAACCGGTGTCGCCCATAGCCACGCCGTTGTCGATGATGCGGGCGTTGAGATTGGGCAGTGACAGCGAAGCGGCGGTGGCGATCAACTGAAAGACCAGGACGCCGACCAGCAGCGACCAGTAGGGGCGGATGAAGCGGTTAATCAGCTTGGTCAGCATTTGATTCCTCGGAAGTCGTGTGGATGCCATCGACGATGACCTCGGCCAGCGTTGCCGGGTCTTTGAGGTCGGGGTCGGCGAGCATCGGATGCCCGGACGCCATCGCCATGGCGCGGATCACTGCCGCAGCCTGTGGGAGCGGTACGCGGACTTGCTCCGCGAACGGCGCCAGCGCGTCGATCAGGGCGTCGCGAACCGCCAAAGCGCGATGCTGATGTGCTGGCTGGTGGCCGCGATGGGTCGGTGAGGCACAGCTTGGGGTGACGTGCAGAGCCGACACCATGGCGTTGATCGCGCCGATGTCTTCGCGCAGCAGAGTGATCAAACTGCTTACCCGACCAGCCAGGGTCGGCTCCGGCGGGGTATCGCGGATGCGGGCGCACAGGTCGGCCGGGTCAAGGGCGTCTTCGATCACCGCGGTGAGCAGGTCTTGTTTGGACTCGAACACCCGGAAGATCGTGCCCTCGGCGACACCAGCGGCTTCGGCCACCTGCCGGGTGGTGAACTGGGTGCCACTGGCGATCAGCAACGGCCGGGTGGCGGCGATGATGGTCTGACGCCGAGCGTCGGGTGGTAATGGAGATGCTCTACCCACGGCGCTCAAAAATAGCTGAGTGAGCACTCACTCACAAGTTCTGACGGAAACATGCGGCAACCCGAGTCCCGCGGTTTGCCCGAGCGTCCAACAAGTCACCCTTGGCCAGCGGTGACCTGCTGATCGCAGTGCGAACGTAGAGTGCGCCGGGGCCCCCGCGCACGGCCCGCGCGTCATCGTCGCGTGCCAAACTGGGGACAGGCGAGCACGCGACACCACCCGAGGGAGCATCCATGAAGCTGCATTCGCTGGCTTACCACGGCTGTCTGGTCGACGACGCGCGGCTGGCAACAACCGAGGGGTTGCCCGGTGAGGTCCTGACCGCGAGAGGCTGATGCCGATGACGATGTGGCTCTACTTGCTGCTGGCCGTGGTTGGCCTGGCCATCTTGGGGGTGGTCGCGTTGGTATTGAGGGTGGCCGATGGCAACGCACCGTCCGAGATCGAATCCGCGCACGCCCAAGTGCTGGGAGTGCGCGAGATCGCCGTGTCCGGAGCCGCCCAGCACTGGGTCGCATTCCGGTTCAGCGACGGGCATCAGCGTGAACTGCTCGCCACCCCCAGCCAGGCCGACGTCATCTTCCGTGGTCAACAGGGCGTGGTGCATTTCGCCGGCGACCGATTGACCGGCTGGGTCCCTGAACTCGGCGGTGGCGTCCACGATCTGCACAGCAGCGAGTAGGCGCGGCATGGCGCCCATCGAACTCCTGACTTGGCTGCTCGGCATCGTAGCCGGACTGACTGTCTTGGGTCTGATCAGTTTCCTGATCGGCCACGCCGTGCGTGGCAGCAAGTCGGGCCGCGCCGCGTCCGGCCAAGTTGTCAAAGAGTCGCCTGTGACAGTGCTGAAGATGCGCAAACTCGGCCGCGGAGAGGACGCCGACAGTGAACTGGTGCTGCAGTTGCCGGACCGGATGGAGCGCATCGTTGTCGCCGATGCGGCCTTGGCGTCCCGCGTGCAGCCCGGCCACCAAGGCAAAGCCCGCTGGGTGGGTGGCAGGATGGTGAGTTTCGTCCACGAAGCCAAACGCTAGGCTTGCCCGCGTGAGTGACCAGTCCGATGTCGTCGAGCAGCACCAAATCCGCCGCGAGAAGCGTGCCCGGATGATCGGGACCTCACGTGAGCCGTACCCGGTCGACATGTCACGCACCCACACACTGGCGCAGGTGCGAGCGGGCTGGCCCGAACTGGCGGCCGGCGCGGAAACCGACGACGTCGTCGAGATCGGCGGCCGGGTGGTCTTCCTGCGCAACACCGGCAAGCTCTGCTTCGCCACCCTGCAAGACGGCTTCGACCAGCACTCCAACGGGGAGCGGCTACAGGTGATGATCTCGCTCGCCGAAGTCGGCGAGCAGAGCCTGACCGAATGGAAGACCGACGTCGACCTAGGCGACTACCTTTGGGTGCGCGGCCGGGTAGTCAGCTCCAGGCGCGGCGAACTGTCGGTCTTGGCCTCCGAATGGAAGATGGCCAGCAAGGCGCTGCGGCCGCTGCCCGTGCTGCACAAAGACCTGTCCGAGGAAGCGCGGGTCCGCAGACGCTACGCCGACCTGATCGTGCGCCCCGAGGCCCGCGAGGTCGTGCGGGCGCGTGCCGCCATCACCAAGTCGTTGCGTCACACGCTGGACGAGGCCGGTTTCCTGGAAGTCGAGACCCCCACGCTCCAGTTGGTCCACGGCGGGGCGGCGGCGCGTCCGTTCCGCACTCACCTGAATGCGTTCGACATCGACATGACGCTGCGCATCGCCCTCGAGCTCTACCTGAAACGGGCCATGGTCGGTGGGGTCGACAGCGTCTACGAGATCGGGCGGATCTTCCGCAACGAAGGTATCGACTCCACCCATTCGGCCGAGTTCACGATGCTGGAGGCTTATCAGAGTTGGGGCGACCACCGCACGATCGCCGAACTCACCAAGAAGATGATCATGGACGCCGCCGATGTGGTGGGCATCCATCAGATCAAACGCCCCGATGGTCAGGTCATCGACCTGGATGCCGAGTGGAGCTGGCTGCCCATCTATCCGGCCGTCGGTGAGGCGCTGGGGGAGCCGGTCGATGTCGACACCCCCGTCGAGGTGCTGCGCAAGCACGCGGACGCCCACGAGGTGCCGTGGGACCCGAAGTGGGGCAATGGCAAGTTGATCATGGAACTCTACGAGGAACTGGTCGAGCCCCGCCTGATCAACCCCACCTTCGTCTGCGACTTCCCGGAAGTCGCCCAGCCGTTGGCCCGCCGTCATCGCAGCGAGCCCGGCAAGATCGAGGCCTGGGACCTGATCATCGGCGGCGTCGAGCGAGCCACCGGGTTCAACGAACTGATCGACCCGATCGTTCAACGGGAGATCCTGGTCACACAGTCGCTGGCTGCCGCCGCTGGCGACCCCGAGGCGATGCAGTTGGACGAGGACTTCCTCGCCGCGCTCGAGCAGGGTGCGCCGCCGATGGGCGGCATGGGGATGGGCATCGACCGGTTGATCATGATGTTCACGGCAGCGGGGATCCGCGAGACGATCCTGTTCCCGCTGCTGCGGCCGCACTGACTTCCGCGTTCGGTGGCTACGGCGCCAGCTGGGGCGTCGGTGGCGTCCGTTAGAATCGGCTCGAATCCACGCAACCATATGGGGGCTCCACCTTGATCCAGCTGCTGTGCGTCCATGCAGTCGCGGCTGTGGTTGCCCCGCTGCTGTTCAAACTCCTCGGTCGCAAAACGTTCGGCCTGCTCGCGCTGGTGCCGGCGGCCGCTGCGATCTGGGCGCTGACCAACACCCGCGCAGTCTTCGGCGGTGGGCTACCCAGCCAAAAGCTCGCCTGGGTGCCCCAGCTGAGCCTCAACTTGGTCTTCCGGCTCGACGCGCTCAGCTGGTTGATGGTCTTGATCGTCGGGGGCGTCGGTGCGCTCATCTTGATCTACTGCTGGGCCTACTTCGGGCACGGCGCCAGCAATCTGGGGCGCTTCGGCGGCGTCTTCGTCGCCTTCGCCGGGGCGATGCTCGGCCTAGTCACGTCTGACAACACAGTAGTGCTGTATCTCTTCTGGGAACTCACCACCGTCTTCAGCTTTCTACTCATCGGCCACTACCACGAACGACAGCCCTCCCGGCAAGCAGCCATGCAGGCCATCATCGTCACCACACTCGGTGGCCTGGCCATGCTTGCCGGTATCGCAGCGCTCGGGCTGATGCCCGGTGGTTCCTTCCTGCTTTCTGAGCTGGTGGCCAACGCGAGTGCCGGCGCCCTGGGCGAGGGGGCCGATCCGGCGCTGGTACCGACGGCGGTGGTCCTGGTCCTGCTCGGTGCGATCACCAAGTCGGCACAGGTGCCGTTCCACTTCTGGTTGCCCGCGGCGATGGCAGCCCCGACCCCGGTCTCGGCCTACCTGCATGCCGCCGCGATGGTGAAGGCCGGCATCTACCTGGTCGCCCGGCTAGCTCCCGGTTTCGCGTCCTACCAGGTTTGGCAACCAGCGGTTCTTGCGGTCGGGCTGACCACGATGATCATCGGCGGCTATCGATCGCTGCGACAGTACGACCTCAAGCTGCTGCTGGCGTTCGGCACTGTCTCGCAACTCGGTTTCGTAATGGTGCTGGTCGGTTACGGCGACCGGGGCATGGCGCTGGCCGGGCTGGCGATGCTAGCCGCGCACGCTATGTTCAAGGCCGCCCTGTTCCTGGTGGTCGGCGCCATCGACCACGAGTTCGGTACTCGTGATTTGCGTGAACTGTCCGGCATGGCCCGTGCGTTGCCCGGGCTTACCGGGTTCGCCACGCTCGCGCTGGCGTCCATGTCTGGGTTGCCGCCGATGCTCGGCTACGTCGGCAAGGAGGCCGCCCTGCACTCCTTGGTCGAACTGGGCGACTGGACGACCTTCACCGTGCTGGTCATCGGCTCGATGCTGACCGTCGCCTACTCGCTGCGGTTCTGGTGGGGCGCGTTCGCCGACAAGCGGGGCGTGGAGCCGGTGTCTGCACATCGGCTGGACGTGCGGCTGAGCGGCCCAATTGCTGTGCTGGGGCTCGGCGGCCTGGTGGCCGGTCTGTGGCCCGGACGCCTAGCGGCGCTGCTCGCCCCGCACGCCGACAGCTACCCCGGCCATGCCGGGCATTTGGTTTTGTGGAGTGGCTTCGGGCTACCGCTGGCTGCCACCTTGCTGATCTTCGCGGTGGGTGGTCTGCTCTTCCTCCGGCGGCGGCAGGTCAGCCGCGCCCAGGCCCGGCTCCGCTTCCCCAGCGCCGACAATGCCTACCGCGGTGCGCTGCGAACCGTCAACAATCTGTCCGCTGACCTGACCGCTGCGGTACAGACCGGCTCGTTGCCAAGCTACTTGTCAGTGATGCTGCTCGCCACGGTTGTCGCCGCGGTGCTGGTGATTCTCACCGGCGCCACGCCGCAGCTTTCGGGGCTGCGTTTGTGGGACTCGCCCGCGCAAGGCATGATCGTGCTGCTCTCGTGTGTCGCGGCCGTCCTGATCGTGCGGTCCAGGCGGCGGATGAAAGCCGTGCTGATCATGGCCTTCGTGGGCTACTCGACTGCGCTGCTGTTCGCCTTGCAGGGCGCCCCCGATCTGGCGCTGACCCAAGCGCTGGTCGAGACTGTCACCCTGGTGCTCTTCGTGCTGGTGCTGCGCAGGTTGCCACCGTTCTTCTCGAACCGGCCCTACGTGTCGTCGAGGGTGCGCCGGGTAGTGATCGGGGCGATCGTCGGCACCGCGGTCGCGATGCTCGCGTGGATCTCGGCCTCCGCCCGCGTCCACCCGCCGGTCACCGTCGACTACCCGTCGGAAGTGCTGATTTTTGGCTACGGGCGCAATATCGTGAACGTCACCCTCGTCGACACCCGTGCCTGGGACACCCTGGGTGAGATCTCGGTGGTACTGGCCGCCGCGACGGGGGTCGCGTCCCTGATCTTCATTCGGGAGCGCGCGAGTATCCCCGACCTGCAGCGCGCCTTCCAAGCCGCGGTCCCGAACAGGCCGGTCTGGGGCAGTCACCGTCTTGAGCCGCGCGCACAGGCCGAACAGCTGGTGGCGCGTGGCAGGTTGCGTCCCCGTCGTGAACCGCTGCGTCCCGACCGACGGGGACGCATCTGGCTCGCCGGGGTGGCCACCTTGTCCCCAGTCCGCCGGTCGCTGGTCTTCGAGATCGGCGCCCGAATGGTCTTCCACCCGATCATGCTTTTCTCGCTTTTCCTGCTCTTCTCCGGCCACAACAACCCCGGCGGCGGTTTCGCGGGCGGCATGCTGGCCGGTATCGCCCTGATTATCAGGTACCTGGCCGGTGGACGCTACGAGTTGGCTCTGGCCACCCGGATCCGGCCGGGCGCGATCCTCGGCATCGGTATGACACTGGCCACCACCGCAGCCCTCGCCCCGATTCCGTTCGGTGGGACGGTCTTACAGACCACTGTCTTCGACCTAGTACTGCCCATCTTCAACGAGGTACACCTGGCCACCGCGCTGTTCTTCGACGTGGGCGTCTACCTGATCGTCATCGGTCTGGTGCTCGACATCCTGAGCTCGCTGGGCGCCGAGGTCGATCGGCAGGCCGAGGCCGAGGGTGCCACCCCGCCCGAGGTCGCCCACGACGATCAGACCGACACTCAGGCAGCTGCGGCCCGGGGGTTGGTGCGATGATCGACGTTTCTCCCTCGCTCGCACTGCTGGTGCTGGTTGGCGTGATGGTCGGCTGCGGCACTGTGC
>JAAYVP010000211.1 GCA_012517115.1 Brooklawnia sp.
CGCAGCGCGGCGGCGCTGGGCTGGGACGGCGTGCTGCTCGCGCCACGGGCGGCCGACCCGCTCTATCGGCGAGCCATCAAGACTTCAATGGGTGCGGTCCTGGAGATGCCGTGGGCCCGCTTGATCGACTGGCGTCACGACCTGCCCAGACTCCAGGCAGCCGGATTCGAGGTCGTCGCGATGGCGCTCAGGCCGGACGCAGTGAGTCTGCCGGACTACGCCGCCGACCTGCGGGCGCGTCCCAGGCCGATCGCGTTGCTGCTCGGCACCGAAGGCGACGGACTGAGTTCGCGCTGGCTGGGACAGGCCGACATCACTGTCCGGATCGACATGGCACGGGGGATCGACTCGCTCAATGTGGCGGCCGCGGCGGCGGTCGCCTGCTACGCCTTGGGTGTGACCACCTCAATCTCTGGGTAGCGCGGCTGCCACATGGCCTCGTAGACCTGCTGCACCGGGTTGTCCAGTACTCGGCCTGCTAGTCCTTCGGCCTGCGCGGTCTCGGCGACCGCCAGGGCCACTCTCGCGGAGATCGCCCTCAGCTGGGACATCCTTGGCAGCAGGGAGGCGCCCTTGCGTCGGTCGGTGACTGCGGAGGAGACCGCGGCCGCGGCCGCAGCAACCATGCCGTCAGTCACCCGACTGGCTTGGCAGCTGACCACACCCAGACCGATTCCGGGGAAGATCAACGCGTTGTTCGCTTGTGCGATCTCGAAGCGAGTGCCGTCGTGCATGACATCATCGAACGGTGAACCGGTGGCGATCAACGCGCGTCCGTCGGTCCACGCCAGCAAATCGGCGGGCAACGCCTCGGCTCGGGCCGTCGGGTTCGACAACGGCATGATGATCGGCCGCTCACAGTAGGACGCCATCTCCCGCGCGATCTGCTCCGTGAACGAGCCCGGTTGCGCGGAAGTGCCGATGAGGATGGTGGGTTGCACATTGTGCACAACGTCGGCCAGTTCGTACCTGCCGGGGACGCGGCAGCGCCAGTCAGTCAGTTCATCGGCCGATCGGGCGAATGGCTCCTGGAAGTCGCGCATCCGGCCACCCCGGACGAGCAGGCCACGGCTAGATAAACCCCAGAACCGTTGCATCGCGGACTCGCGACTCATCCCGATGGCCATCATGGCGTCGACTAGTAGGTTCGCGATTCCCACTCCGGCAGTGCCGGCGCCGTGCACGACGATGCGCTGGTCGGATAGTTCGGTGCGGGAGGTCGCCACTGCCGAGAGAATGGCTGCGACGACCACGCCGGCGGTGCCTTGGATATCGTCGTTGAAGGTCGAGATTTGGTCGCGGTAGCGGTTCAAGATGCGGTGTGCGTTGCCTGCCGCGAAGTCTTCCCAGTGCAGCAGCGCCTTCGGGAAACAGGCTGTTACTTCCTGGACGAAGCGGTCCACGAACTGGTCGTAGCGTTCGCCGCGGACACGGGAGTGCCGGACACCCAGATAGGCAGGGTCGTTGAGCAGATCAAGGTTGTCGGTCCCGGTGTCCAGGACGATCGGCATGACTCGATCGGCATGAATGCCGGCCGCGGCGACGTAGACACTCAGCTTGCCGACGCAGATCGCGACGCCTCCGACGCCCTGGTCGCCGATGCCCAAGATGCCCTCGGAATCGGTCACCACGATCAGGTCGACATCATCTGGCCCCTTGCCGTCGGCGAGCAGCGCCGGCCGGATGGCGTCCGGATTGTCGATATCGAGGTAGATGCCGCGCGGCTTGTGGAACCAGTGGCTGTACTCCTGGATGGCCTGCCCGATGGTGGGGGTGTAGATGATCGGCAGCATCTCTTCAATGTTCTCGGTGAGCAGCCGGTAGAACAGGGTCTCGTTACGGTCCTGCATCGTGGTCAGGTAGAGGTACTTGGCCAAATCGCTGGGTTCGTGGCTGAACTGGCGGTAGACGCGACGCAGTTGGGCGTCCATGCTGATCACCGCGTTCGGCAACAACCCGGTGATACCCAAGGCCTCGCGTTGCTCGGTGGTGAAGGCGGTGCCGAAGTTGATGATCGGGTTGTTCAGCACATCGCGGCCCCGGCATGCGACACGCATGATGTCGCGACCATCGCGGCGCACCAGTTCGAAATCTTTGGACACGTTCGGGCCTTTCTGCTGCGGTGGCTACATTGCCGGTTGGGTTCCCTTGGGGCTGATCGGCCAGTCGTCGGGGTACAGGTGCGCGGCCTGCTTCTTCTGCTGATCGAGCAGGCGACGTGAGCGGTTGGAGAGCCGATCACCGAAGACGGTGCCACTCAAGTGGTCGGTCTCGTGCTGGACGC
>JAAYVP010000212.1 GCA_012517115.1 Brooklawnia sp.
CTGGGCACCACGACGGAATCGATGGGTGGCCTTAGCCTTGCTCGATCGAACCGGTAGGGTCGTTCATCATGTAGCAGGCTGTCATCAGCGGGAAGGAGGTGCCCATGGGTTGGCTGTATGACGTTGAACGAAAGCTTGAGAACGTGGTCAACAACGTCTTCGCACGTGCCTTCCGCAGCGAGGTCGAACCGATCGAGATAGCCAGCCGGCTGGCCAAGGAACTCGACTCGCAGGCCAAGTTGCTCAACCGTGACAAGCGTCTAGTGCCGAACAACTTCACCGTCTACCTGTCGCGCCATGACTACGACGAACTCGCGCCGATGGCACGTGCCATCAACGACGACATCGTTCCCGAGATGCGCCGCCACGCCGGTGAGCGCCGCTACGTCTTCAACGGGCCCATCCGCATCGACTACGAGTGCGATGAATCGCTCACGGTGGGCCGCTTCCGCGTTGATTCTGAGGCCGTCGCCACGGTGGCCGAGAGCGGCGGGGCCGCGTCGTCCACCGCGATCAGGCGCGCACCGCTCGTGCTCGAAGTGAACGGCGTTCGTCATCCGCTTCTGCCGCCCGGTTTCACCATCGGGCGGGGCAGCGAGGCCGACCTGCGAATCAACGATCCGGGAATCTCCCGCCTTCATGCTCGGGTCATCGTGAAGCAGAACGCATCCAGTGAGGTCGACGTGAGCATCGAAGACCTCGGCTCCACCAATGGGGTGATAGTGAACGGGCAGCGGGTG
Organism: Brooklawnia sp.; assembly: GCA_012517115.1. Taxonomy (GTDB): domain Bacteria; phylum Actinomycetota; class Actinomycetes; order Propionibacteriales; family Propionibacteriaceae; genus Brooklawnia. The sequence continues at coordinate 741 of JAAYVP010000212.1, forward strand.
ACCAACGTCACCTTGGCCGACGGGTCACGGATTGAGATCGGGTCGACACGCATGCTCGTCCACTCGCCTGTTGGGTCGTGAGATCTTGAGCACCCTACTTCTTGCCGCACTCAAGGTGGCCTTCCTGCTGCTGATGTGGGTCTTCATCCTCTTTGTGGTCAACACCATCCGGGCCGACCTCTTCGGCCGCCGGGTCACGAAGGAAGAGCTGGTTGCCGCCGACGAGCGGGCGTCTTCGATCCGCCAGGGCGGACTGCGTCGCCGCAGAGCGGGCAAACCGCCGCCGACCAGAGTCGCCATCACCACCGGGCGCGCGTCGGGGGCCAGCGCAACGTTGCCTGAAGTGGGTCAAGAGATCATTCTTGGCCGGGCGTCGTCGTGTGAACTCGAAGTCGACGACGACTACGCGTCCAGTCGTCACGCCAAGATCTGGCGTGACGAGGAGGGCTTCGTCGTTGAAGATCTTGCCTCCACCAACGGCACCTATGTCAACGGCCAACAGATCAGTCAGCCCACCCGCATCAACGTTGGGGACGTGATTCGCATCGGGCGTTCGCAGATGCAGCTGGAGGCCTGATTCATGGCACTCTCGCTGAAGGTCGCAGCGCACTCCGAGATCGGGCTGGTCCGTTCCAACAACCAGGACTCGGCCTACGTCTCACCCACCATGATCGCGGTCGCCGACGGCATGGGGGGTGCCGCAGCCGGTGACTTGGCGAGTGCGGTGGCGGTCCGGGAGTTGCGGCGCGCCGACGAGGCGAACCGACCGGATGGGCAAGGACAACGACTGACCGGCGAGCAAATGCTGGAGGCTCTTGGTGGCGCGCTGACCAAGGCCAACGACACACTGGCCGATCTGGTCGTCAGCGATCGCTCGCTGGAGGGCATGGGCACCACGGTTTGCGGGGCCATGTTCTCAGGTAGCCAGTACGGCATCGCCCACATCGGCGACTCCCGCGGATATCTGCTGCGAGCAGGCAAGCTCCGCCAGCTCACCCACGACCACTCCTGGGTGCAGTCGCTGGTGGACGAAGGTAAGATCACCCAGGCCGAGGCCGCCGAACACCCGCACCGCTCGCTGCTGCTGAAGGTGCTGAACGGCCAGCCCACGCACATCCCCGACTATGAGCTGGTGGACGCCGAACTCGGCGACCGCCTGCTGTTCTGCTCCGACGGGCTGTCTGGCATGATCGACGACGCCGTCATCGCCGAGCTGCTCGCCGCGACCGGCGACCTGGAGACCATCGTCGCCGCGCTGACCAAGGCCGCGCACGCCGGCGGCGGGCTCGACAACATCACCCTGGTGATCGCCGATGTCGTAGCGCATGACGACAAGCTTGAGGCGGTCACCCCGCGAGTTCTCGGGGCAGCCCAGACAGTGAAGATCCCCCGGGTCGGCCGCCCCCGCGGCACCGAAATCGAGTGGCGTGAGGACACCTCGCGTCTGCCAATCGATACCGCCGCTCTGATTGCGGCCGGGTCTCTCGACCAGCCGCCAGCGGGGCTGATCGACCCCGACCAGTTCGAGACGATCAGATACACCCCGCATCTGCCTTCCCGACGGCGTCGTGTGCTACCGGTGCTGGCCACTGTGGTGGCTCTGCTTGTGGTGGCACTTGCGGGTTTCTGGGGCGCCCGCAAGTATGTTGAGACGCAGTACTTCATCGGCCCGGACGACAAGCGCGTGGCGATCTACCGGGGACTCCCGGAGGAAATCCTTGGCCGCGTACTGTGGAGCAAGGTTGAGACCAGCAGCATTCAGGTGGCCGACCTGCCGCCCTACTATGCCGGCCGGGTCGAACGCCGCGACCTGCAATACGGGTCACTCGACGATGCCCACGAAGAGCTTTCCAACCTGGGACGAATGGCTGAGCGCTGTATCGCTGAACGGGCGGCCGGCGCCGCCGCACCGACGACCGACAGCGCCACGGCTGCCCCTGAAAGCCCCACCATCCCGGACGCCAGCGCCACCACCCCGGTCTCCACTCCTGGGGCGACCGTTGCGTCGTCATCGACGGGCACCCCGTCCGGAACGGCCACCCCTCGTCCAGACCTGGAGGCCTGCGGATGATGTCCGCGTCCGAAGCCCTGCCCGTAGTGGTGTATCGCAAGCAGCGCAACGCCGAGCTCGGCCTGTGCCTGTTGGCCAGTCTCTTCGGCATCGGCGGCTACCTGATCACGCACCTGAACCGCGGGGACGCCCTGTCCATCACATCGCTGCTGATCTGCGCGGGTTGGGTCGCGCTTTGCATCGGCGCTCACCTGGTCGTCCGGGTTAGGTGTGCCTACGCAGATCCGGTGATCTTGCCGAGTGTGCTGGCCCTCAACGGCTTGGGACTGGCCATGATTCACCGCATCGACATCGGGTTCGAGCCACCCATGGCCGCGGCTACCATGCAACTGGTCTGGACCGTGTTGGGCGTCTTGTTGTTCGCGCTGATCCTGATCTACCTGCGCGACTATCGCGTCCTTGAAGGTTTCCCGTATGTGCTCTTCCTGGTGGGCATGGTGCTGCTGCTGCTGCCGCTGGTGCCCGGCTTGGCCTCGCCGCGCAACGTCGAGAACGGCTCGCAGATTTGGATCGAGATCTTCGGTTACTCGTTCCAGCCTGCCGAGATCGCCAAGATCGTGTTGACGCTGGCGTTCGCGTCCTATCTCACCGCGAACCGCGACCTGCTGCAGTTAGCTGGACGTCGCGTCCTGGGCTTCCACTTGCCCCGGATGCGCGATCTCGTTCCGATCGGCGTGATGTGGGCTGCCGCGCTGCTGGTGCTGGTCTTCCAGAACGATCTGGGCACCTCGATGCTCTTCTTCGGTCTGTTCGTGATGATGCTGTTCGTCGCCACCAGCCAGATCCGTTGGGTGGTGATCGGGGTGGCTGCCTTCACCGCCGCAGCCCTGCTGATCGGCCAGGTCGCCCCGCATGTCGCCACCCGGATCTCGAGCTGGCTCGACCCCTTCAGCGACTACGATCGCAACTACCAGATCATCACCGCCCAGTTCGGCATCGCCTGGGGTGGGCTGTTCGGCCGTGGCTGGGGTCTGGGCCGGCCGGGGCTGACACCGGTAGCCAGCTCCGACTTCATCTCAGCTGCGATCGCCGAGGAACTCGGCCTGGTCGGCCTAACGGTGATCATCGTCCTCTATCTGCTGATGGTGGCGCGGGGGCTTCGGGTGGCCCTGACATCGACTGTGATCTTCGGCAAGCTGCTGGCCGCAGGATTCAGCTTCGTCTTCGCGCTGCAGATCTTCGCGATCATCGGCGGCGTCACCAGGCTGCTGCCGTTGACCGGCCTGACCACCCCCTTCATGAGCCAGGGCGGCAGTTCGCTCGTGGCCAACTGGATCATCGTCGCGTTGCTGATAGTGATCAGCCATCAGGCGCGGCGTCCGGCTACCACAATGGCCCCGGTCGATGCGAACCTGGCCGACGACGAGACAGCGGTGATCCAAGCGCAAGGCGGTGTCGGCCAATGAACAAGTCGATCCGTGGGGTGGCGATCGTGACCATCCTGATGTTCTTGGCATTGCTGATCAACGCCACTGTCGGCTACTGGGTGCGCGCTGACGAACTCAACAACAATCCCCGTAACACTCGCGTTCAGGACGAACAGTTCGGTGCCCCCAGAGGGCCGATCCTGGCCGCCAATACCCCCATCGCCGACAGCGTCGAGACCGGGACGCGTCCCTACGCAAACCAAAGGCAGTACCTCGACGGGCCCCTGTACGCCCCGATCACCGGGTACTACTCCTATATCTTCGGACGCAGCGGTCTCGAGGCGTTGTACAACGCCGAACTTGTCGGGCAGGCCGACTCCCAGTTCACCCAGCGGATCGTGGACACGCTGTCGGGCCGTGCGCCTCAGGGCGGCCAGATCCAAACAACCATCCAACCCCGCGCCCAGCAGGCCGCCTGGGACGCCCTGGGAGACCGCGAGGGGGCGGTTGTGGCCATCGACTTCACCACCGGCGCGGTCCTGGCGTGGGTCAGCAGGCCGAGCTTCGACCCATCGACGCTGGCGTCCCTCGACTTCCCCGCCACGCAACAGGCGTGGGACCAGTTGAACACCGACCCGGCGAGTCCGATGAGCGACCGGGCGACCAAGGAGATCTTCGCCCCGGGCTCGGTCTTCAAGCTGGTGGTGGCGGCTGCGGCACTCGATCATGGATATGCACCGCAGACCATGATCGACACTCCTCAGGAGTTGCCGCTACCCGGCACCTTGATCACGCTGCCGAACCTGGCCGCCTGCGGCAACACTCAACAGTCGCTAGACAATGCCCTGACATTGTCGTGCAACACCACGTTCGCCAATGTCGCCCTTGATCTGGGCGATGACGTCATCCGTGAGCAAGCGCAGGCGTTCGGCTTCGATTCCGCGTTCGGGGGCGACATGGCGTCGGCAGTCAGCACTTTCCCGGCCGACCCAGACCCCGCGCAGCTCGCGATGAGCGCCATCGGCCAGTTCGAGGTTGCCGCGACCCCGCTGCAGATGGCGGTGGTGGCCGGCGCCATCGCCAACGACGGCACGGTGATGGAGCCCTATGTCGTGGAAGAGGTTCGCAACAACAACCAGCGGGTGGTGAGCAGCCACCAGCCGACCGTGGTCAATCAGGCGATGACACCGGCGAACGCCGCACTGCTGCAGGAAATGATGACGCATGTGGTGCAACGTGGCACCGGCACCCAGGCCCAGATCTCGGGCCTGACGGTCGGCGGAAAGACCGGCACCGCCGAGACTACGCCGGGTGCGTCCTCCCACTCTTGGTTCGCCGGGTTCGCGGCGGAGAAGAACGTTGCGGTGGCGGTCTATCTAGCCACCGATGCCGGCGGTACGGCGACACCGGTGGCCCGGGCAGTCATGGAGGCGATCTCATGAAATGCTGTTCGGCAGGTATCGTCTTGGGCTGCTGGAGAGGAGCCACGAGATGACCGACGAGCCCGTCGTCTTGGGCGGTCGCTACCAGCTTGAGACGGTCATCGGGCGCGGCGGGATGGCTGAAGTCTGGCGTGCGCGCGATCTCCGCCTCGACCGCCTGGTCGCGATCAAGCGGCTACGGGTCGACCTGGCCACCGACAGCACCTTCCAAGCTCGTTTCCAGCGCGAGGCGCAAGCCGCTGCCGGCCTTAACCACCCGAACATCGTCAGCGTCTACGACACCGGCGAGAAGGTCGACCCAGCGTCCGGCATCTCGGTGCCATACATCGTGATGGAGTTGGTGAAAGGCCAGACGCTGCGCGAGATCTTGCGCCAGGGCCGCGTGCTGGAGCCGGCGAAGGCCTTCGAGTACACCATGGGTGTGCTGGACGCGCTCAGCAGTTCGCACAAGCACGACATCGTGCACCGCGACATCAAGCCTGCGAACGTGATGATCACCCCTTCTGGGTCAGTCAAGGTGATGGATTTCGGCATTGCTCGTGCGGTGTCCGACACCTCCGCCACCATGACGCAGACCGCCGCGGTCATCGGCACCGCGCAATACCTCTCACCCGAGCAGGCGCGCGGTGAGCCGGTAGATGCCCGCTCCGACATCTATTCGGCAGGCTGCCTGCTCTACGAACTGCTGACTGGGCGCCCTCCGTTCCTGGGCGATTCGCCGGTGAGCGTGGCCTATCAACACGTGCGTGAGATGCCGATCCCCCCCAGCCAGCTGGACGCCGAGATCACCCCGGAGATGGACGCGATCACGATGAAGGCGCTCGCCAAGAGCCCCGATGATCGCTATCAATCGGCTAAGGCGATGCGCGATGACTGCTGGCGGCTGCTGAACGATGAACCCGTCACCGCCCACCTACCGGCCGTCGTTCCCAGCTCAGCCGCTGCCCCTGACAGCAGTACCACGCCGACTCGGGCACTGCCCGAGCAGCAGGAACCAGACCAGGAAGCAGCTGAAGGCGCCGAGGACACCTTCTACACCGAGGAGCCGGAGCCACCGCGCAAACGTGGTGTCTCTGCGGCCACTGTGGTACTCATCGGCCTGATGGTGCTGCTGATCGGTGCGCTCGGCCTATTCGCTTGGCGACTGATGGGCGATCCGTCCAACAACGAGGTGCCGGTGCCTGCCGTGATCGGCTTCGAAGAGGAAGCGGCCGTGGAGCTCATCAACGGGGCGCAACTCACGCCGCGGGTCGAGCGGGTCGCCGGCCCAGCGGAGGGCAAGGGCACCGTCATTCGGCAGAGTCCGGAGGGCAACGCGACTGTGCTGGTGGGCAGCACGGTGACTCTCACCGTGAACGAGGGGCCGCCGGTCTCCGAGATCCCGGCTGGGCTGGTCGGCATGCTGCAGGACGAGGCCGTCGCGCTGCTGCGGGAGGCTGGCTTCACCAAGATCGAACCGCTCCCAGCCCCGGCCGGACTCGACAGCTTGGATGCGCGGGAGGGTGAGGTTGTCCGGGTGAGCCCAGCCGAAGGCTCCGAGGTCGCAACGAACGAGCAGGTTACGTTGTACATCGCGTCCGGGATGACTCGGATGCCGGGCGACCTGGTGGGTCAGGACGGCACCACCGCACGAAGCACGCTGATCGCGGCCGGCTTCACCAACGTCACGACTCAATCCGTCGGCGTGGGCGAGGAGTCTCCCACAGCACGGGCGGGGCAGGTCGTCCGCACCTCACCGACAGCGGGCGAGCAGGTGACTCGTAGCACTCCGATCGTCCTCTATCTGGCGCAGGGCCGAGCCGTGGTGCCTGACCTGGTGTCCGATTCGCTCACGCAGGCGCAGGCGCTAGACCGCTTGGTGGCAGTCGGCTTCACTAGCGTCCCGAGAATCGAGTACCGGACTGTCGATGACGCAGCCCTGGTGGGGCGGGTGGTGGAACAATCGCCGTCGGCCGGCGAGACCCATGACAAGACCGTCCCGATCGTGTTGTGGGTGGGGGCTCAGTCGTCTTCCAACTCGCCGCCAGCCTCGTCGAACGGCACCACCAGCGCGCCCTCGTCCCCTGAGGGCGGCTGAGCGGCTACTTCCAGAAGGTCGCGATGACGAAGGAACTGGCGATCAGGCCGATGCCGATCAGATAGTTCCAGTCTCGAAGGTCACGGAACAGCGGCACTTGATTGCCTGCGACGTAGAAGACCAGCAGCCACAACACGCCCAGCAAACCGACCGGGATGAAGACCCAAGGCACCCAGTCACGTGTTCCCGCGGCGATCCTCGCCTGGTTCTTCGCTTGCTCGACCTGCGCCTTCGCCTTGTTCTTGGCGACTTTCTTCTCCGCCGACTCCTTGCGAACCTTCGATTGCGGCACTGCGTCTGCTCCTGCTCCGGGTTGAGTGGCGCTTGCGGCCACCCCTCCAGTATGGACGCCAGCCCGGAGGTCGCCCAAGTCGAGCCGGTTGACGGACAGGTAGTCTGGCTAGGTGGCAGGCGATGACGATAGCTTGGGCGGGCGCAGGTCGACCCGTCGGCAGGTCAGCTTGAGCACACTGCTCGTTGGGGTGCTGGCTGGCGTCCTGATTGGCGCCACCGCAATCACCGCTCAGGGCAGCGACCTGCGTCCAGCCCGAACCAGCGACGTCGCCCAACTGGTTGCCGAAGCCGAGGCGCGCAACCTGCAACTCTCGCAGCGGGCCGCCGAGTTGCGCACCGAGACTGACCGGCTAACCGTTGCCCAGGGCGGCGCTCCCGCCAGCTACGATCCCGACCTAGATCTGGCCTCGCGGATCGCCGGGCTGGCAGCGGTCAAAGGGCCGGCCGTTCGAGTGGTGCTCACCGATGCTCCGGTCGACTTCACTCCACCCGGAGTGAGCGGCGACTTGCTGGTCGTCCACGAGCAGGACATCCAGAACGTGGTGAACGCACTGTGGACGGCAGGCGCCGAGGCGATGACGATTCAGGGTCAACGAGTGGTCTCCACCACCGCCGTCAAGTGTGTCGGCAACACCATCGTGCTGCACGGCACCGCTTACGCCCCGCCCTACACCGTGACCGCGATCGGTGATCCTGCCCTGCTTGAGGCGGGGCTGGCGTCCAACAAGGGCGTACAAATCTACCGTCAGTACGCGCAGGCCTACCAGCTCGGCTACGAGCAGCAGCGGCTGGATCAGACCACGATGCCTGCCTACGCCGGCCCGCTGCCCCAGCAGGCGAGTGGCGTGCGCTGACGCGGGCGCATAATTGGGCCCATGGTGCGCATCCTCGTCGTCGACAACTACGACTCGTTCGTCTACAACGTCGTCCACTACCTCGCCCAGATCGGTGCCGAGGTCGACGTCTGGCGTAACGACGACGAGCGCTTCTCGTCCGACGATTGGGCGGCCGATTACGACGGCGTCCTGGTTTCGCCCGGGCCGGGGACGCCCGAGGACGCTGGAGTGAGCATTGATGTGGTGCGCCGGATCGGCGGGCGTGTGCCGATCTTCGGCATCTGTTTGGGCTTGCAGGCGATCGGTGTGGCGTATGGCGCAGTGGTCGGGCGCGCGTCTGAGCTGCTGCACGGCAAGACTTCGCCGGTTCTCCACGACGGGCGTGGCGTCTTCGCCGGTTTGCCGAACCCGATCACCGCGACGAGATATCACTCGCTGGCGATCGACCCCGGCACGCTGCCAGCAGAACTAGAGATCAGCGCCCGTACGGAGTCCGGGACGATCATGGCGGTGCGTCATCGCACGTTGCCGATCGAGGGGGTCCAGTTCCATCCGGAATCGGTACTCACCCAGGGCGGCTACCAGATGCTCGGCAATTGGCTGGCAGCTTGCGGCGACGCCGACGCGCCGGGGCGAGCGGTCGGACTTTCGCCGTTGATCCGCACCCGCCTTTAGCCCAGCTAGGTGGGCGGCGGCATCGGGTCGCCACTGGCTACGCTTTCGCTTTCGCCGGCCTCGTTCAGGTGTTGAACGGCGCGCGCCAGGTCTTCGGCGTACTCGTCCAGCACGATCACCTCGGGGTCGAGTTGCTTCAGCCGGTAGACCGCGCGCCCAAGCATGTGCGCCGAGATCGGCGCTACCACCAACTGCATAATCACGACCAACAGCAGCGTGTAGGAAACCCGGGAATCCTGCATCACGCAGGCCAAGCCCCCGCACATCACGATCACTCCCAGCACCTGCGGTTTGGTGGACGCATGCATCCGAGCGAACAGACTGTGCAGCCGACGCATGCCGATTGCGGTCACCACAATCAAGAATGCGCCGAGCGCGATGAAGGCCACCCCGATGACCTGCAGCCACTCGATCATCGGATCTCACCCCCAGCAGGCTCTGGGTCGATGATCTCATCAGCATCGGGGTGCACTGGCGCGTCGCTGTCTTGAAACTCGGGCTCCTCGGTGCGCGCGGCCTCTTCCGGGGTGAGGACACGTCGTTCGCCGATCGACTCGGCCGGCGAGAACCGTGCGATCGTGGTGCTGCTGATGAAGCCCACCGACGTGAAAACGACTAATAGCGGCAGCAGGTCGATGCGTCCGGTGAGCGCCATCACGATCACCACGACGCCGACCGATGCCGAGGTGATGACGTCCAAAGCCACCGCGCGATCCAGATTCCCTGGGCCGCGCTCCAACCGGTGCAGCACTGGGCCCATTGCCACCAGGATGGCGGCCAGCGAGATATACAGGACGTAGATCACGCGGGCCTCCCATCGTCAGAGAGGCCCCTCTTGGCCAGCACGCTGGCCCGGTGCGCCGCCATCTCGGCCTCGGTCAACCGGCCAGCCTTCATCGACCCGCCCGGTCGGTATCCGGCGTCCTTCAACTCCTCGGCAGACCCCAGCGCGCGCAGGATGCGTTCTTCCTGGACGATCACCCGCTGGTGTGCTTCGTCCAGCGCCTCTTGCCCCTCACCGACATCGAAGACGTGGACGTAGAGAGTGCCGGTCAGCCGATGCGCATCGATCACGATCGAGCCCGGGACCAGTGCCGTGAACCCCGCGGTAGCGGCCAGAAAGCCGTCCGAATGGGCCCTGGTCTGGACGCGGATGATCGCCTCCCGCGGGGTCCGCCTAGTCAGGATCACCCGCACGATCTGGAAGGCGGCGACGAAGATGTCGTAGATGAACAGCACCGCCAGCCGCACTAGAGCGATCGGACGAATCGTCAGCCGCCGCCTGGGCCCGCGCGGCACCGGCAGCAACCAAGTGATCAGGAGCGCCAAGACCAGACCCGCGATTACATTGCCCCAGCTGAGGTCGCCCCAAAGCAGCACCCACATCGCCGTCAGCAGGAGGATGCTCAGCGGCGACGCGCTGCGATCCCACGGCGTTCTGGTGGTCCTGGCCATCATGGCGCGCCTCCTGAGCTCGGCGACGGTGTAGACCACGAACTGGGCGTCCCCAACGGCGGGACCACCGGGGTGGGAGACGTCGTCGGGCTGTCCTGTTCCTCCGCCGCCTCGGTGTGTGACTGACCGGTGCCACGCTCGGCGTCGGGTAGCACCGCCACCACGTAGGGGGCCTGCGCACGCAACTCGATCGCGCCGCCACGGGCGTAGGCATAGATCGGTCCAGCGAATACCGTTAGCCCGAGTGAAGCGGCAACTAGCGCAATGGTCGCCCCGGTCATCGTCCACGGCACCTGCGGCTTGGAGACCTCGTCATCTTCGCTCGGCTGCCAGAACGCCATGCTCCAAGCCCGCATCAGCGCATACAGCGTCAACAGCGACGTGAGAAGCCCCCCTGCGACCAGTCCCCAATCGAGTGGCCGCCCAACCGCCACGGATGCCTCGATCAGCCCCAGCTTGCCGAGGAAGCCGGACATCGGTGGGATGCCGGCGAGGTTGAAAGCCGGAATCAGGAACAGCGCCCCCAGCAGCGGCCAGCTCTTCAGCAGCGACCCGAGTTTCACAAGGGATGTCGATCCGCCCACGCGCTCCATCAGACCGGAGACCAGGAAGAGCGCAGTCTGCACGATGATGTGGTGGCCGGTGTAGAAGATCGCGGCGGTGAGACCCTCAACGGTACCGATCCCGACTCCCCACAGCATGAAGCCGATGTGCGAAACCAGCGTGAACGAGAGCAGCCGTTTGATGTCGTCCTGGGCCACCGCTCCCATGATGCCGACGACCATAGTGACCAGGCCAAAGACCTGCAGCACACCGTTCAGGTTCGAGTTGGAGAACAGCGTGGTTTGCGTCCGGATGATCGCGTAGATACCCACTTTGGTCAGCAAACCGGCGAAGACCGCGGTGACCGGCGCTGGGGCGGTCGGGTACGAGTCGGGCAGCCAAGCGTGCAGCGGGAAGATTGCCGCCTTGACTCCGAACGCCACGAAGAGCATCACCTGGATCAGCTGGGCCGTACCCTGATCGATCTCGGACACCCGGATCGCTATTTGGGCCATGTTCACGGTACCCAGCGCGGCGTAGACCATCGCGAGTGCGATCAGGAAGATCGCCGAACTCACCACCGAGACGATCACGTAGACGGTGCCCGACCTGATGCGTTCGCGGGTGCTGCCCAGCGTGATCAGCGCGAAGCTGGCGACCAGCAGAATCTCGAAGCCGACATAGAGGTTGAACAGGTCACCGGTGAGAAACGCATTGGAGACCCCCGCCGACAAGATCAGAAACGTCGGCTGGAAGACCGCGATCGGCAACCGCTGGTTCTCGGCCAGATCTTGGGTAAACGAGTAGACCAGCACGCACAGCGTCACGAAGACCGAAACCATCAGCATCAACGCACTCAACCGGTCGGCGACCAGCGTGATGCCTACCGGGGCAGCCCAGCCCCCGACGTCCAAGATGAACGGCCCGCGCAAGCTCAGATAGCCGATGAAGATGGCGTCCAGCAAGACGATCGTCAGGGTGACCAGCGAGACTACCCGCTGCGCGGCGGGTAGGCGGGCGAGCAACAGGGCAAGCGCGGCACCTGCGAACGGCACCAGGACCGGGATGCCGAGCACCCAAGTCCATTCGTCGGGGTTCACTGGGCACCTCCTCCCCGCTGCTGACTGCGCTCGGACTTGTCGTCGGACCCCTCGATGGCTGGCATGTCTTCGGTCTCGTCGAAGACGATGGCTGCCTGCTCGTCGAGGGTGGCCCCCGAATCGTCGGTGGCGCGTTCGTCGACTGCGTCACGTGCGGCAGCCAGCGCGATACGACGATCCTCCCGGTCGTCCTGCACCTCGTCGTTGCCGTTGAGCTGCCAGGTGCGGTAGGCCATCGCCAGCATGAAGGCGGTAAGCGCCAACCCGATGACGATGGCGGTCAGCACCATCGCCTGCGGCAGGGAGTCGGCCATTTCCTCAACCTCGGTCTGACCGATGATCGGTGGCCCGCCAGCCCGGCCGCCGGCCATCAGGACCATCACATTGATTCCGTAGGTGATCAGGCTCACCCCGATCACTATTCGGCTGAGGGAGCGTTCCAGCACGAGCACAGTGCCGCAGCCGACCATCACGCCAACCAGCACCAGCAGTGCGAGCGAGGGAGAAACGTCGATCATCGCACCAACCCCCGGGCCGCAGCTGCCTGAGTGTCGGTCTGATCGTCGTGGGCGACCTCGGGCGGGGTGGC
>JAAYVP010000213.1 GCA_012517115.1 Brooklawnia sp.
GCCGGCTGCGTGACCAGGTTCCTTCACCTCTGCCCGTCGACAGTGGCGCCCCGGCTGCAGGGCCTCTCGTGCTGGAGCAACTGCAGGAACTCAGTCACGCCGCTGGCTGGTGCTCCGGACAGTCGACTCGCAGATCGGAGCGCGCCAAGGGCAGGTCAAGCAGAACACAGTAGTGGCCGCCGTCCGACCGGTGGAAGCGGCAGGTCAGACACGTGCGGGCGACGCTGAGCGTTCCGTTGTCCACCAAGTGGGCAATCATGACCAAGGCGCCCTCCAGCATCGCCTCCTGAAGTGCCGGATCCAGCCGGCTGGCTGCGTCGACGAACGGCCGGTCGGCCAGGGCGGGTTGACCGGATGGCTCCAGCCTGACCAAGGTCCGTCTGGGTGGCAGCGGTTCCCGCCGGACTAGGCCCTTGCGCTCCAGCGTGATCACCGCAGCCGTCACCGTGGGCTGGCTGACCCCCAACTCACGGGCAAGCAAGCTGATCGACGGCTCCGGCGGCTCGCCCGCCGCAACTGTCATCAGGATGTCCAGTTGCAGCGGGCTCAGCCCATGGCGGGTAGCCAGGCACTGACGCTGGATCTGCCGCGCGCGGGCCAATTGCGTCAACGCAGCATCGATCTTGCTGGCGATCTCCCCCGTCTGTTGATCAGCGCTCACCAGGTGCTCGGTGCGTAGGACCGGGCCCACAACGCAACTGAAAGCGTGACCGCCTTGAGCCAGGCCGCATACATGGCGTCCACCTGGGCCCCGTCGGACTCGCCGTCGGTCAGGAACGGCCGGATGGTCAGTGTCACCGGGGCGACGAGAGCGATCAGGTGCCGCAGCGGCACGTAGCTGGATGACGAGTCGACATGGTCGGTCTGGTTCTTCCGTTCCGTGTGGTGGCGAAGCGAGATCTCCTGCTGGTAGTCGAGCCAACGTTGGTCGTAGTCCCGCTCGCAGATGTCGCGGATCCATAAGGCGAACCGCTTGCGTACCGCCGCCAAGTACTCACCGGAAGGTTGGCCGTCCGCCGCGGCGAACGTGCCCACTAGGTGCGAGTGGGACCCGACGAACCCGTACCAGACATCGAGGATCTCCTCCGCCCTGGGGACGAGGATCTGGCCGGCCCGCCGAAGGGCCGCCCGGTCTCGATCTGTCCAGGCCACCGACGCCTTGAGTTCGTCGAGTTCGCCCATCGAGACCGGTGAGGGGGCAAGCGTCTGGTCGTAGGTGTATCCGGGTGCAGTGGAGTTCATCATCGGCTCCGATCGTTCGGGATCGCTTGGTCGATCCACTCAGATAACCATAGGACTCCTATAATCGCAGGTCAATACCCCGACCGCCGGGAGAAGATCGGGTGACCATCAAGCATCGGCCCGGCGGCCGCCCTGCTTGGTCCCGACCATTCCGGGCACTTTCACGGCAGTGTCAACAGAAGCGAACGACAATGGGATAACGAGAACCGGGAGGCACCATGGCAGCCACCGACTGCTGCATCGTACTGATCACCACGCCCGATGAGGCATTGGCGACCCGGATCGCCGACATGCTGATCGACAAACGACTTGGCGCATGCGTCCAGGTCACCCAGGTGGGGTCCACCTACCGCTGGTCCAGCGAAGTGCACCACGTATCCGAGGTGCTGATGATGGTCAAGACGCGCACCGCCCTGCTCGACCAACTGGTCGAGCAAGTGCGTGAGATGCATGTCTATGATGCGCCAGAGATCGTGGCGCTGCCAATCATCGGCGGTTCAGCTGACTA
>JAAYVP010000214.1 GCA_012517115.1 Brooklawnia sp.
CATGCCGCACGGCGCTACGCGTCCGCTGTCTGAGACCCCGCTGGTGCCGGGGGTGACGATGCCGAAGCTGATCAGCATCGAGCGCGACTACACCGCGATCCGCGCCAAGTTCGACACCATCGGTCCGCTGCCCGAGAAAGCTGGCACCCCCATCAAGGGTTTGGTGCTGCGTCCCGACCAGGAGATCGCCGAACTGGCCAAGGAGCATGGCGTGGCCCGCAGTGGCCCCTGTGCCGGGCGTCCGCTGATCAACACAGACATCAAGGCCGCTGAGATGGTTCTGCGGTTGTCTGGCACGTCGAATGGCCGGCTCGCCACCCAAGGGTTCAAGGCCCTGGAGAAGCGAACCGGCACCAAGATGGCCGACCTGGCCGAAGAGAACGAGGGCCGCCGGATCACTTTCGACGACACCGTCAAGCAGCCCCAGCCGGTGGTCACCTCACCGGAGTGGTCGGGATCGGAGACCGGCGGCAGGCGCTACTCGGCGTTCGTCCAAAACGTCGAACGCGAGAAGCCCTGGCATACCCTCACCGGACGCATGCACTTCTTCCTGGACCACGACTGGATGGCCGATATGGGCGAGAACCTGCCCACCTACAAGCCGCCTCTCGATATGCACCGGCTGTTCGGGGACGCGAAGATCGGCGCCACCACCACCGGCCATCGGCCGGCCGAGGTGGAGGTCGGGGTGCGCTATCTGACTCCGCACAACAAGTGGTCGATCCACTCGGAGTACCAGGACAACCTCTACATGCTCTCGCTGAGCCGGGGCGGCCCCAGCTTGTGGATGTCTCCGGCCGACGCCGCCAAGATCGGGGTGGCCGACAACGACTGGGTCGAGTCGTACAACCGCAACGGCGTGGTGGTGGCACGGGCGGTGGTCTCGCACCGGATGCCGGAGGGCACCGTGTTCATGTACCACGCCACCGAACGTACCGTCGACGTGCCCCGTTCCGAGACGACCGGGAACCGCGGCGGTATCCACAACGCACTGACCCGGGTGCTGATGAAACCCAGCCACTTGATTGGTGGCTACGCACAACATGCCTACGCGTTCAACTACGTGGGCCCCACCGGCAATCAACGCGACGAAGTGACGGTAGTTCGCCGTCGTAGCCAGGAGGTGCAGTACTGATGCGAATCATGGCGCAAACCGCAATGGTGATGAATCTCGACAAGTGCATCGGATGCCACACTTGTTCGGTCACCTGCAAGCAGGCCTGGACCAACCGAGCCGGAACCGAATACATCTGGTTCAACAACGTTGAGACCCGGCCGGGCCTGGGCTACCCGAAGACCTATGAAAACCAAGACCGGTGGAAGGGCGGCTGGCGACGCAAGTCGAGCGGCAAGCTGCAGTTGCGGGCCGGCGGACGCTGGTGGAAGCTGCTGAACATCTTCCACAACCCTGACATGCCTCAGCTGACCGACTACTACGAGCCGTGGACATACGAGTACGACATGCTGCTCAAGGCGCCCGCGAACTCGCCGCACGTGCCGGTGGCGCGTCCGAAATCGCTGATCACCGGTGATGACATGAAGATCACCTGGTCGGCGAACTGGGACGACGATCTGTCCGGTTCGCAAGAGATCGCGGTCAACGACCCGGTGCTGGCG
>JAAYVP010000215.1 GCA_012517115.1 Brooklawnia sp.
AGCGCCGATAAGAAGCCGACCATCCGCAGGCTCAAGCAGGCATTGACCGACGTCGACGAACTCTTCCTGGCCACTGACGAGGACCGTGAAGGCGAGGCCATCGCTTGGCATTTGCTGCAGGAGCTGAAACCGAAGATCCCGGTGAAGCGAATGGTCTTCCACGAGATCACCCCGGAGGCTATCGCCAATGCAGTGGCGAACCCTCGTGACCTCGACCTCGACCTAGTGGACGCCCAGGAGACCCGCCGCATCCTCGACCGGCTGTACGGCTACGAAGTCTCGCCGGTGCTGTGGAAGAAGGTGATGCCGAAACTGTCGGCAGGCCGTGTGCAGTCGGTTGCGACCAGGCTGGTCGTCGACCGGGAACGTGAACGGATCGCATTCCGGTCGGCGTCCTATTGGGACTTGACGGCCACCCTGGATGCTGGCGCCAATGCGAACCCGCGGCTGTTCGACGCCAAGCTGACTGGGCTGGACGATTGGCGCGTCGCCAAGGGTGCCGACTTCGACTCACTTGGTGAGTTGACCGGCGACGTGCTGGTGCTCGATGAGCGGTCCGCGAGGTCGCTAGCAGCCGCACTGCCGGCGGCCGCCTTCGCCGTCGATTCGGTGGAGTCCAAGCCCTACAGCCGCCGCCCGGCAGCTCCGTTCCGCACCACCACCTTGCAGCAGGAAGCTGGACGCAAGCTCGGCTTCACCACCGACCGTACGATGCGGGTCGCCCAGGAACTCTACGAGTCGGGATACATCACTTATATGCGTACCGACTCGGTTTCGTTGTCTGAGGAGGCGATCAAGGCTGCCCGCAGCCAGGCCCGGGCGCTGTACGGCCCCGACTATGTGCCGGCCACGCCGCGCCGCTACGCCTCCAAGGTGAAGAACGCTCAGGAGGCTCACGAGGCGATCCGGCCCGCTGGTGACTCGTTCCGTACCCCCGCCCAGGCGCAACTGCACGGTGACCAAGCCAAGCTGTACGAGCTGATCTGGCAGCGCACCATCGCGTCCCAAATGGCCGACGCCAGAGGGCAGACGGTCAGCATCCGGGTCGGCGCCGACCTCGCGCAGCGGCTCAGCCTTGGAGCTGAGATGGCTGCCACCACGGTCGGTAAGGTCACGTTCTCGGCGTCTGGCCGAACCGTCACCTTCCCCGGCTACCTGAAGGCCTACGTCGACTCCGCCGATGACGGCGACTCAGAGCAGCCCAAACTGCCTGAGCTCGCCGCCGACCAGAGCCTCGACTTAGCCGATGTTCGGCCCGAGGGTCACCAGACCAAGCCGCCCGCCCGCTACACCGAGCCGACGCTGATCGCCAAGCTCGAAGAACTGGAGATCGGCCGGCCGTCTACCTACGCGTCCATCATCCGCACCATCACCGCACGCGACTACGTCTACAAGAAGGGCCCCGCGCTGGTGCCGACCTGGCTGGCGTTCGCGGTGACGCGGCTGCTGGTGGAGCACTTCCCGCAGCTGGTCGACTACCAGTTCACAGCCGCCTTGGAGGACAAACTCGACGAGATCGCCAAAGGCGACGCCGAGCGCCTTCAGGTCTTGGGGGACTTCTTCTTCGGCCCGGACGACAAGTCACGCACCGGCCTGTACGAGATGGTCAACAACCTTGGCGAGATCGACGCCCGTGGGCTGTCCACGTTCTCGATCGGTGACCCGGCCGAAGGGATCAACGTGCGCGTCGGCCGCTACGGCACCTACGTAGAGGACGCCGAGGAGCACCGCGCCAACGTGCCCGAGGGTCTGGCCCCAGATGAGCTGACGCTGGAAGCCGCCCGGGAACTGCTCGCTCACCCGACCGGTGAGGAACGCGAACTTGGCATCGACCCGAGCAGCGGCCACTCGCTTGTCGCGCGGACTGGACGCTATGGTCCGTACGTGACCGAGGTGCTGCCGGACGACGAGTCCGTCCCCAAGTCGAAACAGCCCAAACCGCGCACCGCCTCGCTGTTCGCCTCGATGAACATCGACACCATCACCTTGGACGAGGCGCTTCAGCTGCTCAGCCTGCCGCGGGTGGTCGGGGCTGACGACGAGGGCGTCGAAATCACAGCTCAGAACGGTCGGTACGGCCCGTACATCAAGCGCGGCACCGACTCGCGGACGCTGCCCAGTGAAGAGTCGCTGTTCACCGTAACCCTCGATGAGGCCAAGGAATTGCTCGCGCAGCCCCGCACCCGAGGTCGAGGCCGTGCGGCCGCCAGTCCACTCGCGGAACTCGGCACCGACCCAGCCACCGGCAAACCGCTGGTGATCAAAGACGGTCGCTTCGGGCCCTACGTAACCGATGGTGAATACAACGTCACAGTTCCGCGCAGCCAGCCGATCGGCGAGGTCACCCTAGCCCAGGCCGCCGACCTGATCGCCGCGAAACGGGCCAAGGGGCCCGCCCCGAAGCGGACGACCCGCAAGTCCCCGACGAAATCGGCCAACCCGAGGCCAGCCAGCCGCAAGACTGGGAGCAAATAGGCGTCCACAAACCCAGGTCACGACGCCCCAGCCCAACGAGGAGTGAGATGGCCAAGCGCGTCCGCAGCTACCGGTTCGAAATGCCGTATCAGGTGGATGCGCCTCACCTGACCGACGTCGAATCCGGGATCGACCGAGTGCGGATGCGCGCTCCGCAGGATCGCAGTGCCTGCGCCGTGACACTGTTTGACACCACTGATGAGCGCCTCAGTTGGGCGGGGGTGCTGCTCGTCCAGCAGGTGATTGGTGAGACAGGCAACTGGCTGCTGCGTGCCCCGGACTGGCAACCTTGGCTGTCGGCTGAACGCCTCGAACCGCTCGACGATGGAGACTCACTGCCCGAAGGCCTGGCGCGGTTGTTGCTGCCGTTCCGGCGCCGAGCCCTGCTCGGGCCGATCGCCGATGTCCGGCTCGACCGTACCGTCTACCAGCTGCTCGACCCGGATGGCGTCGAGCTCGGTCGGCTGTTGGACGACCGGGTCGTGGTGCGACGAGGCGGATTGGCGATCGCCCGCCATCGCGAGGTCACTTTCAAAGCCGGTGCGGGCATGACTGCGCAGCAACGCAGCACGGTCGTCGACCGGCTGCATTTGACCGGAGGAGTGCGCGTCAGTGAGTTCCCAGAGCTGATCGATCGACTGGCGGCGCTCACCCATCCAGTGGCGGTGTCTGCCAAGCCCGCCTCGGGGGCCGATCCAGAGGACTTCCTCAGGTGGCTGTTCACCGACCGACTGCTCGGCTTGCTGCGCGCCGACTTGCAGATTCGCAAGGGCGAGGTCGCCGACACCGCGCTGCTTGCCGACGAACTGGCCGATGTGGCCGACCTGCTTCGCGGTCTGACGGTCTTGGTCGACCCGATCTGGGCCAACGAAGCGAGCTGGCACATCGGACGCGCCGTCGCCCAGTCGCCTCGCAGCTATCCCGACGACTTGGGGGAGGCCTACTTCGATGCCCTGGACGCCTTGGCTGCCGCCGCTAGATCGCCACGACTGCGCCCTGACCTGCCCGACATCGGGCCGTCGGACGGCCGGGCGGCCGCCTCCGCGCGGCAGCTGCTGCGCGCCGATGCTGCCGCTCGACTTGCCGAGGTGATCACCGCGGTGGACGCGCTGACCGAGAGCGCCACAGATGCCGAGTGGGCTCACGGGCTGCGGGCTGCCGAGCAAGTGCTGCGCGTTTTCAACGCCGGCGAACCGGTGCTCGGCAAGTTCATCGCTCGCCGTCGGCGCCTGGTTAGGTTGCTCGGTGATATCGCGGGGACAGCTAATCCGGTGGCGGAGCCGCACCCCGATGAGGTGGCCAAACTGCCGCCGGCGATGGCCTATCAGGCCGGCCGTGACTACCAACGGGGCCAGGATGAGACACGCGGGCCACGGCGCAGGCTGCTGAATGAATGGCCGCGCACCAGGGGCAAGCTGCTCGACGAATGGCCGGAAGTGGCTGCCAGCCCGCTCGACCAGAAAGCGTTGACCGCTGGCAGGGTCAAGGAGGACGACGATGACTGAAGCGTCGGGCACTACGAAGGGCTGGTTCGTCGTCTTCGAGGGCGGTGACCGGGTCGGCAAGTCCACCCAGGTGCATGCGCTCGCGGCAGCCCTGACCGCGTCTGGCGTTGAGCACCTGGTCACTTTCCAGCCCGGCGATACCCGTGAGGGGGCGACTATCCGGGGACTGCTTCTCGACCCCAGCAATCATCTCGATGAGCGCTGCGAGGCCTTGCTCTATGCAGCCGACAAGGCGCAACACGTGCGCTACGTGGTGCAGCCCGCGCTCGCCGCCGGCAAGGTGGTCGTCTGCGACCGCTATGTCGACTCGATGCTGGCCTACCAAGGGGCCGGACGCGCCCTGCAGGTCGCCGATCTAGCCGCGATCGCTGGCTGGGCTACCCGCGGCCTGCGCCCCGACCTGACGGTGCTGCTAGACACCGACCCTGTCAGGGCGGTGGGCCGAGTGGCCGACCAGGACCGGCTGGAGCAGGCTGGCTCCGATTTCCACGCCCGCGTCCGGGAGGGGTTCCGTGAGCTTGCCGCGGCCGAGCCGGAACGCTACTTGGTGTTGCCAGGGTTGGTCAGTCTGCGTGCCACTGCCGCCCGCGTCCGGACAGCAGTCGGTGCGCTGCTCGGCCGCGAACTGACCGAGCCGCAGTTGATCCAACTTCGTGGGCCGGCCGGTACTGACAGTCGGGAGCTTCGATGAGCGCCGGGCAGCCCTCGGTCGGGGTTTGGACCGAACTGGTCGGCCAGCAGCGTGCCGTTGCTGTGCTGCGGGCGGCCGCCGAGGCGGCGCACACGCCGGGCGACGCGCGTCACGCCATGACCCACGCCTGGCTGATCACCGGGCCACCCGGATCGGGACGAAGCAACGCCGCTCGGGCTTTCGCCGCCGCCTTGTTGTGCGAGCGGCGGGGATGCGGCGAATGCGCGATCTGCCGCACCGTCGGATCCGGCGCTCACCCTGACGTCACCCTGGTGCGCACCGAGTTGCTGTCGATCGGTGTGGAGGAGGCGAGGCAGTTGGCGAATCGGGCGGGCATGGCGCCCACTGTCGGGCGCTACCAGATCATCGTCATCGAGGACGCGGACCGGATCACCGAGCGCGGCGCGGACGCCCTGCTGAAGTCGCTTGAGGAGCCACCGCCGCGCACGATCTGGGTCTTGTGCGCCCCGACCGCGGACGATGTGATAGTCACGATTCGGTCCCGAACCCGCAACGTCAACCTCCGTACTCCCACCGACGCCGACGTGGCCCGGCTGCTCACCAGCCGCGACGGCATTGAGCCTGGGTTGGCGGCGCACGCCGCCCGAGCGGCGCAGGGACACATCGGCCGCGCCCGGGCGCTCGCGCGCAACGAAGAGGTGCGCAACGCCCGCCACCGAGTGCTCAAGGTACCAGCCAGCCTGACCAGCGTCGCGGCTTGCTTGCAGGCGGCTGAGGCGCTTGTCAGTTCGGCCACTGCCGAAGCCGAACGCCGCACCAGCGAACTCGACTCGGTTGAACTCGCCGACCTGAAGGAAGCCCTGGGATTCGGCGCCAAAGGTGCCCGGCCCCGGCAGGCGGCAGCAGCGCTGAAGGAGTTGGAGGATCAGCAGAAGAGCCGCGCCAAGCGGCTGCAACGCGACGCGTTGGACGCCGTCCTGACCGAACTGACCACTTGGTACCGAGATGTGCTGTCGGTGCAATTGGGGGCGGTCGATGCCGACCACCTGGAGTCGACGACTGGGGGAGTCGGGCTGATCAACGCGGAGTTGCGTGACCAGGTTGCGGCGGCCGCCGCATCGTCCACCGCCGAGCAGACCGTCCGCCGGGTGGACGCGATCCTGGCCGCCCGAGAGGCTCTGGAGCACAACGTCGGTCCGCTGCTAGCGATGGAGTCGCTCATGCTCACTTTGGCTGACCCCGATGACAGC
>JAAYVP010000216.1 GCA_012517115.1 Brooklawnia sp.
ACCCCGGGCACCGGATACTGGCAACAGGCCTGGGCGCGCTCGGGGTTGGACCGGTACATGGCCATCAGCAACGCCGAAACCATGCTCATCCCGCAGTGCGAAACCGCCGGTTGCCTCCGCGAGATCGAGGAAATCGCCGCCTTGGACGGGATCGACGGCATCTTCGTAGGTCCGTTCGATCTGTCAGCAGCGCTCGGCAGGCCTGGTGACTTCGGCAACCCTGACCAGATCGCCGCGATCGATCGCGTACTCAAGGCGTGTCAAGCTGTCGGCAAGGCCTCCTTCATCTTCTCCACCACCATCGACGACGCTCGGCAGCGCTACGAACAGGGCTTCGATTCGGTGGCCTATTCAGTCGATTCGGTGCTGTTGATGGACGCGGTGCGCGGCTTGGTCAAGCAATTGGGCGAAGCCAATTGACGCGCCCGGCCGGGGCAGGCGAGCCATCGTTGATTCAGCCTCGGTAGTCGAAGGTGTTGAAGTCATGGTTCGTGTCAACGGACTCGCCGTCTTCTTGGCGGGGCGGCAGCATGTCCTGGGGACTGAGCGGCACGACCTTCGGTGGGTGCTTGCGGGTCAGCCAGCGCCAGATAGCCCCACCTCTGGTCTCCTGACCGGTGAGCACGTAGTTCAACCGATCAGGGTTGTCCAATGTCAGTTTGACATGCCTTTTTGCCAGCGGCGAGCCGGCCAGCAGCAGGCGATCCTCGGGGCACAACACGAGATCGTCCGCGGGCAATTGATAACTCCGATTGCCACGGCGCACCAACAGCACCATCAAGTGCATCCGTCGGCTCCGATCGAACGGATCAGCCCGCAAATGCCCCACTGTGAAGAGGCCGCCGGCTTGAGTCAGTTCAGTCAACGCCGGTGCGTGCTTTTGAGATATCACCAAGTCCCAGACCTCGGGATGACGCCCCGGATCAAGTTTTGCCAACTCTGCGTAAAGGGCGGAGCACTGCGCCTCGCTTCGCTGGGGAATGAGACGCAGGAAACGGTTCAGCATCGGTGTGGTGATGCGCGCTAAGAACTCCTGCGCCACGATGCGGCTCGGCACCATCAGCAGGTCCTGGTCAAACGCCTCGAACAGCGCATAGTTGTTCAGCACGTTCTGCCGGTTGATGATGTAGAGGTCGTGGTTGAGCGCCCGTGCGGTCACCGCAATAGCGAGATTCTTGGTGTCGGAAGCATTGCCTGTCACCAGCCCAACAGCCCTGTCGATACCCGCCGCCTTCAGATCTTCGCTGCTGATGCCGCTGCCCTTGACGTCCACGCCGCCTTCGTCGTAGTGCAGGTTGTCGACCACGCTGATGTCCATGCCGGCGGCCCGCAACGACTCGGTGACCTCGTGTCCGAAGCGGCCATATCCGCACATTATCCAATGCCCCTTCGGAGGCCTGGAGAGCGGGACGACCGGGGATCCTGCCAGCGAGGTCAGCATTTCACGAAGCCGATAGCGTTCAGGAGCGGCGATGGCCGCCGCCAGATACTCGGCGAACCTCTCGAAGGGATTGATGACCACGTCACCGCCGAAGACACCGATGTGGGTCTCGGTTTCGGCGTCACGGATGCGTGCCAGCACCGGCACCCGCGGCGACAGAAGCTTTACTGTGACAGCGATCGCTTGGTTGGTGCGATCGTCATCGGTCAAGGCGACCACGCCCCGGCAGTACGGGTTGAGCAGGCCAGCATGCTCAAGCAGCCCCGGCTGGCTGGCGTTGCCTTCAACCGTTGGGGGATCGACCGAGAACTCGTCAAGACGCAACTGCTGGATGCGCGCCGAATCCTGATCGATTCCGACGAATCGCAGCCCCAGATGGTCCAATCCGTGGCAAACCAGGCGTCCGGTCTCACCGATGCCGCAGACGATGTAGAACGGTTCACGCAGTTGCCCGACTCGTCGAGCGAACCGTGCGATCCGCACCGCATTCTGGAAGCCTTGATCCTGCAGAAGGCCGATGACGTTGAGCAGTGAGTACGTCCAGGCGGCCACCGAGACGTAGATGGTGACTATCATCCACATCCGCTGGGCGGCGTTGTATGGGCCCGGCACCTCGCCGAACCCGATGGTCGTCGAGGTGTAACTCACCACGTAAACCGCTTCGAAGATGGTGAGTGACGGTGCTGGATCTCCGTTGGCGTCTGTTCCGGGGATCATGGCCAACCCGGCCGAGCAGACCGCATACACGCCAATAACAAGCAGCAGTGGGAACCTCATCCTGCGCAAGATGAGGTAGAAGACGTCACTCATCACCGCTTGGCGGGTGGGCGCGGTTCGAGAAGGCATGCGAGCTCAGCGCCGAACTTGCACGATCTCGCTGACCATCAGCATCACTGAGACGAAGTTGGCCAGCAGCGCACCACCAGACATCGAGACCACCACCGACATGTGCGCTGGTGTCATACCCTCGCTAGTCATCTCGTGTGCCCAGACCCAGACAACGGCGGCAACCACCAATTGCAGGTCGGCCACCAAGCTGGTGGCTAAGTGGACGGCACCCAGTTGGGTGCGATCGCCGAACTTGAGCACCGTGGCCACCAGGCTGGCCACCAGGGCGGCGGCCAGTTCTGTGCCGTTGTGCGCCATCACGCTGTCGATAGGACCCGTCCAAAAACCGAAGTTCAAGGCGGCCGCAAGGGTGATGAAGAAGCCAAAGACGACCTTCTCGAGGTTCATGTCTTACTCCAGAGGACTACGTGCTGAGACTGCCCTAGCCTAGGGCTGAAAACTGCGCCTTGGGGCCCAAC
>JAAYVP010000217.1 GCA_012517115.1 Brooklawnia sp.
CTCTTGGGTGGCGCGCGCCGGGGCCGGAGCGGGCGGGGCAGCTGCGGGGGCCGCTTCGACGACCGGGGCGGCCGGTGCAGGTGGCTGGACGGGGGCCGCGGCAGGCGAGCCGACCAAGCCGAGCACTTGGCCGACTTCGGCGACCTCGTCCTCGTTAACCCTGATCTCGAGCAGGACACCGGAAGCCGGGGAAGGGATCTCGGTGTCGACCTTGTCGGTGCTCACCTCAAGCAGCGGCTCGTCGGCGGCCACCGGTTCGCCAACCTCTTTGAGCCAACGCGAGACGGTGCCTTCGGTGACGGACTCGCCAAGAGCGGGTAGCAAGACCTCGGTTGCATCGGAGGATGCCGCAGGCTGCGGTGCCGGAGCAGGGGCGGGTGCCGAGGCAGGGGCTGGTGTCGGGGCGGGGGCTGCGGGTGCCGGTGGCTGTGGTGCCGGGGCAGCTTGCGCCTCGGAGGCATCGCCGATGATGGCTAGCACGGCGCCGACCGGTGCCTCCTCGTCTTCGTTGACCCGGATCTCAAGCAAGGTGCCCGAGACCGGGGATGGGACCTCGGTGTCGACCTTGTCGGTACTCACCTCCAGCAACGGCTCATCCATCTCGACGTGCTCACCGACTTCCTTGAGCCAACGGGAGACGGTTCCTGCGGTTACGCTCTCGCCCAGGGCGGGCAGGGTGACTTCAGTCGACATGGGTAAGGCTCTCCTTCGAAATGCCATGGATACCGTAGCTAGCCTAACCGGAATGGCCGCCCCGCGTCCCGCTTGTGCGCTGGGTTGCAGGTGAGGACGTGATCCTCGTCCTGACCGGGGAGTGGATAATGGACGGGTGATATCCATCCGGCGGCTCTTCTCCCGGGCACGTCGTCAGGCAGGCCTCAGCCGCGGCGACCGTGCCCTCGACGATGACACCCGGCAGTTCTTGTTGACGTTCATTCACGACAAGCGTGGTGTCGAGGCCTGGGTCGAGTCTCCGACCAGGTTCAACAAGCCGTCACTGTTGCTGGTTGCGCACGATGGTGAGTGGGTTCGCCGTGCTGTGCCGTCCGGGGCATGGGCATTCGAATTCTGCTCCCGGCACGAGGTGCCCGCCTACCAGGCAGGTGTCGTGCCGTATCCGCAGCGAAAGCGGGATTGGGACGCTCGGCGCCGCTGAGCCCGAGTTCAGCTGGCCATCGACTGGGCGAGTGCGATCAGTGTTCGCACCCCGGCGCCGGTGGCATGGGTTGGCACGTAGCCATGGGCGGCTTCTCGGTTCCAGGCTGGCCCGGCGATGTCCAAGTGAGCCCAACTCGTGCCGTCCGCCACGAAGTGCTGTAGGAAGGCGGCGGCGAACAATGCGCCTCCGAACTTGTCCTTCTTGGAGCGCAGGTCGGCGACCTCCGAGGACAGCTGGCTCCTGATTTGGGACGTGATCGGAAGTTGCCAGAACTCCTCACCGGCGATCTCGGCGGCGTCCAAGACCTGATCGGCGGTGGCATCTTCGTTCGTCATCAGACCACCTACCCGAGTACCGAGCGCGATCATGCAGGCGCCGGTGAGGGTGGCGACGTCAACCAACAGATCGGGTAGGTCGTCGTTGGCGCGCGCCAACGCATCGGCGAGCACGATGCGTCCCTCACAGTCGGAGTCGATGTTCTCGACCGTGGTGCCGTCGTAGATTGTCAGAACGTCGCCAGGACGGTAGGCGTTGCCAGAGATCATCGACTCGGCGATCGGCGCGTAGGTCGTGACGTGCACCCCCAGCCCTAGCTCCGCGATGGCATGCGTGGCCGCGATCACGGCGGCTGCGCCAGCCATGTCGTGTTTCATTGTGAGTAGGCTTTCGGCGGATTTGAGATTGTAGCCGCCGGAGTCGTAGGTGATGCCCTTGCCCACCAGCACCAGGTGCTTGCGCGCTCCGCGCGGGTGCCAGTCCAGGCGCAGCAGCCGGGGCGGACGCGCCGAACCCCCACCCACCGCGAGGATCCCGCCGAAGCCGGCTTTCGCCAGTGCGTGTTCGTCCAGCACGTCAACCCCGACGCGAAGGTCCTTCAAGTAGCTGCGTGCCTGCTCAACCAGGTCGGACGGCCCGAGCAGATTGGCTGGCAGATTCGTCCAGTCGCGGGCCACGCAAACCGCGTGGGCGACGCTGCGGCCAGCGTCGAGCGCCTGCTGGGACGCGCGAGGCGAACTGAGCACTCCGATCGATTCGATGGCTCGCGTCGGTCGGTGGCGTCGCAGCGGCACGAAATCGTAGGATCCCAGCAGGGCGCCTTCGACGACCGCTTGCAGTTGGGCGTCCGAGCTGGCCTCCAGGCTGACCACGATGCGGCGCGGTGACGGCGACGCGATGGACGCGGTATGACGAACCCCGATCCCCGCGGCGCGCCGCAGATCTTCGGGACTGAGGTCGAGGCTGTCGCCCAGGCCTACCGCCAAGACCCGAACACCGGGCAGGTTCAGGCAGGCGATCGTGTCTACTCGGGACTGCGCGCCCTGCTCGACCAGGGTAGCCAACAGCTGTATGCCCCGCCCCGCCAGCTTTTCTAGCTCCGCGGTTGCGCCGACCAAGGTGGGGCGGCCTTTGGATTCGGCCAACCCGACGATGACGTCGCTTGCTCGGCCGATCGATTTGACAAGCTCGACCGGGGGCAGATCTGTGCGGCCAGGGTCGAAGCGCGTCGAGTCGAAGAGAGGCTGCTGCGGAGTCGCCATCTGATGCCTTCCAGAGGTTCGGTTCGAGTCTGCTTCTTCAGGCTAGCCCGTCGGCCAACGTGCAGTAGGTTGGGCTGGTTGACTTCCAGTTAGGTGATGTGATGGCTGATCAAGACCTGTATCGATCGCCGCTGCACGGTGCGCACGAGGCCGCAGGCGCGAAAATGGCGGAGTTCGGCGGCTGGCTGATGCCGCTGGAGTATGCGGGCGCCGGTGTACTCGCCGAACACGCCGCCGTGCGTGGGGCGGTCGGCATCTTCGATGTCTCGCATCTGGGCAAGCTTCGCATCACCGGGCCGGGCACGGTGGACTACCTCAACCGGCAACTCTCCAACGACCTGACGCGGATCTCACCCGGCAAGGCGCAATACCATGTGCTCTGCACCGACCAGGGCGGAGTGGTGGACGACATGATCGCGTACCTGGTCAGCCCCGACGAAGTGCTGCTGATCCCGAACGCGGCCAACACGACCACCGTTGCGACCCTGCTCGCGGACGCTGCGCCCGAGGGTGTCCACGTCTCGAACCTGCATCACGAGCTGGCGATCATCGCCGTCCAGGGGCCCCGCTCCGACGAACTCCTGGGCGTGCTCGGTGTGCCCACACAGATGGGCTACATGGGCTTCGAACCTCTCAGCGATCAGGCCACCGTCTGCCGCACCGGCTACACAGGTGAACGCGGCTGCGAATTGGTGGTGCCCGCCGACGAAGCAGCCGACTGGTGGCAGCGTTTGCTGGACGCAGGCAGCAAGTTCGGCGTCCAAGCTTGTGGTCTGGGTGCGCGGGACACCCTGCGCACCGAGATGGGCTATGCCCTACACGGGCACGAACTCTCCCCGCAGATCGACCCCGTCACCGCGGGGATTTCCTGGGCGGTCGGCTGGGCCAAGCCCGACTTCGCGGGCCGTGATGCTCTGCTGGCGATCCGCGAAGCTGGCCCATCGCGACGGTCGAGGGGCATCAAGGCACTCGGACGCGGCATCCCGCGTCCGGGGATGGCAGTGATCGACGGTGCCGGCAAGATCATCGGCGAGGTCACTTCGGGCACCTTCTCGCCCACCCTGCGGACTGGGGTGGGACTGGCTCTCGTCGGCGTTGATCACGAACCCGGATCCCGGGTTGGTGTTCAGGTGCGTAGTCGGGTCGAGCAGTTCGAACTGGTCAAGCCGCCGTTCGTCGAATCACACGTCCGATAGCGACATCGGCCCGTAGACCAACCGGTCGGCCTCGAAGAGGCTGACCTGGCTGACGCCGAGGTCTTGCAGATCGAGGTAGAAGCTGCTCAACCACTCCTCGGCGGAAGCCTGGTCATCGAAGTC
>JAAYVP010000218.1 GCA_012517115.1 Brooklawnia sp.
CGGTGCAACCGTCATCGTGATCGACCACGACCTTGATCTGATCGCCAACGCTGACTATATGATCGACCTCGGCCCCGGCGGCGGGAAGGACGGCGGCAGGGTCGTCGCCAGCGGAACCCCGATCGAACTCGCCCTAGATCCCGCTTCCGTCACCGGCCCCTACCTCGCCCGACATCTGCGACGCGGCGGGGATTACCTCGGGTCACGGTAGCCGGGGGGACATCGCGCCGTCAGCGACATGGTGTTGCAATCGATCGCGTCGTCGCCGTGTCGAGATCGCCCCGCGTCCAGGTCCGTTGAAACTTCCGGACAGTCGCGTGGACGGTGTCTTGAGCCAAGGGGGCGTGATGGCTTGGGCATCGTGCACGGTCTTGGCTCACGCGCCGGTTTCGCTCAGCGTCCGGCCGATTGGATGAGCCGGGCGAGATGGAGTTCGAGGTAGGGTAGTTCGCCCTTGGTGAGTTTGCCGCGTTTGGACTCGATGAGGGAACGCACTTCTTGGGTGAGTCCGGCTACTTCTGGGTACGCGTCCTGAGTTGGGCCTGACTAGTGCGCACCCTGGCCATGAAGCTGGGCGAGGATCGCTAGTCCGGTTCGATGATCGGGGCGGTCGCCAGTTCCTCGTACACCGTGTCTGTGCCGGTCGCAGCGTTCATGCCGAGTTGGTGGTGGGCGTGCTCGTTACGGTCCAGCAGGTGGCCCGTCCGGGTACCGGTCACCGCGACCGGGTTGACCTTCTACCAGATTCCCAACACTTCGCCCGGCAGGCGGGCCGCGGCACCGGATGGGTGAACCTTGCCCAACTCGGGTGACAGGCTTCCTTCATATTGCTGGCTGATGGCCAACGCGCGCGGTTGACACCGTGGCGACGGCACCGAAACCAGACTCAATCGAAGGAAACTGGTCACGGTCCTGGCCTGGGGCGATCCGTTGCGCCGCCGCAGCCCCGCAGTCGGCCGCCCGGATGCAGGCCGAGCCGAGGCGCCTGATCTCCCGGGCGCCGCGATGAAACTCCCACACGATCTGAACCGCGGTCACAGGTCTTCACGGGTCCGCACACACCACGATCACACCCACCGGCCAGCGCACAAATCCCCGACTCTCCGGGCGAGACACACCTCGCCGAACCACAAATCAGTCAGCCGGATGTGTAGACGTGGCCCAAGTCCGGTCTTGAGCCGAGAGGTGTGATGTCTCGGGGCATCGTGCACGGGTCTTGGCTCACGCACGCGCCGGTTTCGCTCCGCGTCCGGCCGATTGGATGAGCCGGGCGAGATGGAGTTCGAGGTAGGGTAGTTCGGCTTCGGTGAGTTTGCCGCGTTTGGTTTCGATTAGGGAGCGTACTTTTTGGGCGAGTCCGGCTACTTCTGGGTACGCGTCGTGGATGGTTGTGAGCAGCATGGGTGGTTCGTCTTCGAATTGGGTGTTGCTGGAGATGCGTGCGTAGAGGTAGCGCAGGTGGGTGATGAAACGCGCGACGCTCATCGAGTCGAGGCTGGATTCGGGTCCCAGGCTGGTTGTTATCTCGCCGACGATTTGGGTTAGTAGCTCGGTCATGGTCGCGGTTTCGGAGACATCGGCGCGTGCGAATTGGGCGTTGACGAAGTGCATTGCGAATGCGACGGCTTCGTCCTCGGCGATTGTCACGCCGAACTTTTGTTTGGTGAGGTCGATGACCGCACGTCCCAGAGACAGTTCCGTTGGGTAGATTTGGGTGATCTCCCATTTCAATGGGAAGTCGATCGTGATGCCTTGCTGGGTGCGCACCAGCGCGAAGTGCAGGTGATCGGCGATGGCGAGCAGCAGCGACTGGCTGGGTTGGATCCCTGCGGTTGATTCGGCCATGCGAATCGCTTCTCTAGCTACTTCGAAGGACTCGATCGGGATCTCGGTCACGAAGTCGGTCAATTGCCGTAGGTCGTTGGGTGAGGAGGGGGAGAAGGTTTCGTCGGCCAGGTTCAACTCGATCTGGTCGCCCAGTTGTCTGCCGAAGCCGATACCCCGACCGAGCAGGATCTGTCGTCCAGTGTCGGTGTCGACCATCACTGCATTGTTGTTGAGTACTCGGAGCAGTGTGCCCTGGCCTGCCGTCATCTTCTCCCCTCCTTCCCGTGTTCCGTGCTCTGAGGCCATTCAGCCCTACAACGTCGTCCCGTTCGTCCGGATCACTTCGGCATACCAGTCGAACGACTTCTTCTTCGACCGCTTCATCGAGCCGTGCCCCAGATTGTCGCGGTCAACATAAATCATCCCGTACCGCTTCGACATCTCGCCGGTGGAGAACGAAACGAGATCGATCACGCCCCACGGGGTGTAGCCGATGAGTTCGACACCGTCTTCGGTGACTGCCTTCGCCATCTGCTCGATATGGCGGCGCAGGTATTCGATGCGGGCGTCGTCGTTGATGCTGCCGTCGGGATTCACCTCGTCGACGGCACCGAAGCCGTTCTCGACGATGAACAGCGGCAGATCGTATCTCTCGGACAAGGCAGCCAAGGAGTAGCGCAGCCCGACCGGATCGATCGGCCAACCCCATTCGCTGGTCGGGACGTAGGGATTGTCCACTGA
>JAAYVP010000024.1 GCA_012517115.1 Brooklawnia sp.
CTCGGCCCAACCGATGGGCTGATCTCTCATTCGGTCTGTGTGACCTGGGACGGCGCCGAGTTCTACAACGACTACGGCAGCACGGCGGCGGCCGATGCGGCGGCGGGCGCGGTCCACCAGGCGCTGTTCAACTCCTTGATCGGTCAGCAGACCGGCAGTCGCGTCTTGGTTACCTTGCCCGGTTCGGTTGCCTACCCGAACGGCAACCCGACGCCCAGTATCGCCCCGAACACTCCAGTGGCGTGCGTCGTTGACCTCTTGTTCACTGAGCCCTACTGATCGGCTCTGACCACCCAGGGCGCCCAGATAGCCGGCGTCTCCCACCAGGGTGAGCCAGCCACGGCTTGCCGCAGCTCGCCTGCGGAGTCGGCCTCCGGCAGCCCCGCCGAGGCGCAGAGTCGGCGGCAGACCTGGGCGGCGCTGACTCCCCGCCGAGACAGGGCGGCCAGGGTCACGGCGCCATCGCGCTTCGCCAGCCGGGCACCGGCAGCGTTGATTGCCAGCCCGACGTGGGCGTAGCTGGGCACCTCGAATCCGAGCCGGGCGGCGAGCCAGGCCTGCCGGGGAGCCGAATCGAGCAGATCGGCCCCCCGGCAGACCTGGGTGACACCCTGGAGTCCGTCGTCCACCACGACCGCCAGATTGTAGGCGGGCGTGCTGTCGGCCCGGAAGAGCACGAAGTCATCCACGACACCGCGGATCTCGCCGGCGTGCATGTCGCGCACCACCATGGTCGCGCCTTGCGCGCGTACCCTGATCGCGGCGGGACGATCACGCCGTCGTGCGGCACGCTCGGTCTCGGTCAGCTGTGCGCAGGTCCCGGGGTAGGGGCGATATGTTCCGTGGGGCGCTCGAGACGCTTCCGCGATCTCACGGCGGGTGCAGAAACACTCATAGGTGTCCAGACCGGCGGCTGCGTCCCGATAGATCTCGAACCGCCCCGACTGCTGGACGACCGGCCCGTCCCAGTCGAGCCCCAGCGCGCTCAGATCTGCCAACTGACGGGCGGCGATGCCGGGTGCAGCCGCGACGCGTTGCTGGTCCAGGTCTTCGATGCGCAGCAGGAAGCTGAGCCCTGCGTCGCGAGCGAACAGCCACGACAGCAGGGCGGTGCGCAAGTTGCCGAGGTGCAGATCGGACGTTGGGCTCGGCGCGAAGCGACCGGCGGGCATGGAATGCCGATGGGTCTATCCGCCGGCCTTGCGGCGGAACTGCCGCTTCCCGGCGGCCTTCGCGTGGGTGGCGCCCATCGACTTGACTCCGGCTGCCCCATCGTTGTGCTGATGCTGGACCTTCTTCTTGGCCTCCAGCGCTTGGCGCATGGCTTCCTTCTGATCAAGCGGTTTGTCGGAGGACTTTGCGGGCTCGGTCATGGCGTCACTCTGCCACAGGGACCAACGACGCGGCTCGGCAATGGATTGTTGGGGTTGTGTCGGCCTGGACCGGGCCGGGCGGGCTGCTAGCTTGGATGAGTGGCTCGACGCAAGACGGAAAGGCTCGTCAACCTGACGATCCTGCTGCTCAGCTCGCGTCGTTTCGTGTCCCGGGAGCAGATCCGGGCGACTGTGGAGGGCTACCGCGGTTCCTCGGAGGAAGCGTTTCAGCGCATGTTCGAGCGCGACAAGGATGAACTACGTGCGCTCGGCGTCCCAATCGAGACCGGCTCGAACGATCCGTTGTTCAGCGACGAGCAGGGTTATCGGATCTCGCGGACCGACTTCGAACTGCCGCCCATCGAGTTCACTCCGGACGAGGCGACGGTACTCGGTCTGGCCTCCACCGTCTGGCAGCAGGCCAGCATGGCCGAAGACACCACACATGCGTTGGCGAAGCTCCGCGCGGCAGGCATCGAGCCGGATGCTGGACGGCTGACCGCGTTAGCGCCTCGGCTCAGCGCCCGAGAAGAGGCCTTCGAACCGCTTTGGCAGGCAGTCGTCGACCGGCAGGTCGTGCAGTTCGGCTACCGGACAGCCGACGAAGTGCGCACCGTGGAGCCGTGGCGGCTGGCCTGGCGCAACAACAGCTGGTACCTGGTCGGTCATGACCGTGATCGCCGGGCGCCCCGGGTCTTCAAGTTGGCTCGCATGACCGGCGTGCCCAGCACCGTCGGTGAGCCGGACGCCTTCGACCGTCCGGATGAGGAGTTGATTAGCCGGCACACGACGGTCCTGACTTCGCGGGTCGCCGACCTGACGGCTTTGCTCGCTATCCGCGGCGCTCGGGCGCCGGCCTTGCGTCGCCGCGGTGCCCCGGCCCAGGCGGCGCGGCCGTTGCCGGCCGGGTTTCATGCCTACCGAGTGCCGTTCACCAGCGGATACGCGGCTGGCGAGATAGCCTCCTTCGGGGCCGATGTGGTCGTCCTCGAGCCGGAGACGCTGCGTGCCGAAGTGGTCTCGCACCTGCGCGGCGTCCTCAGAGCACACGCGCCCGACCGACCCGAGCCGCAGCGGAACCCAGCATGAACACCGCCACAACCCAAGTCGCCCGGCTGCTCGCGATGGTGCCGTACCTGCAGGCCCGCCCCGGCGTCCCCATCGCCGAGGTGGCTGAGGTCTTCGGGGTCACCAAACGCCAAGTGCTGGCCGACTTGAACGTGTTGTGGATGTGTGGCTTACCAGGCGGGCTACCGGACGATCTGATCGAGATTGACATGGACGCCGCAGAGGGTGAGGGCATCGTCCATCTGGGCAACGCCGACTACCTGAGCCGGCCACTTCGGTTCACCCGGGACGAGGCTGTCTCGCTGGTGGTCGCCTTGCAGGCGGTGAGTGAGATGGCCTCGGGTCGGCTGCGGGAGGCTGCCGAGAGCGCCGCCAGCAAGCTTGCCCTCGTCACTGGCCACCACGATCCAGTCCTGCTGGCTGTCGATACCGGTGATGAAGAACTCCGCGAACAACTGCTGTCGGCCATCGAGGCGGGGCGGCGTGTCCGGCTGACCTATGACGGGGCCACTCGCGGAGAGACCACCACGCCCGTGGTCGACCCGGCCGCAATCCAGATGCGGGACTCCGCGGCCTACCTGCAAGCGTGGAGCGTGTCGAGGCAGGCTTGGCGCACCTACCGACTGGATCGCATCGCCGAGCTGGCGATGACCGGTGAGACTATCGAAGATCACGGTCAACCGCCGCAACTCCCCGAGGGCTGGTTCGACGCCTCTGACGGAGCGGTCACTTTGCTGCTGACTCAGTCGGCAGCTTGGGTTGCCGATTACTATCCGATGCTCGCCATCGACGAGCGCCAGGACGGCCATTTGATGGTGCGGATGGCGTTCAGCGATCCCGCTTGGCTGGAATCGCTGCTGCTTCGCTTGGGCGATCAGGCTAGCGTGCTCGATCCTTTCGGGGCTGGTGCCAGCGCTGCCCGGGCGGCGGAAGAGGCCTTGGCGCTCACCGCGTTGATCTGCGGCGGTCTGCCGGACTGACCGATTGCCCGTGTTTCCCGCGGCACTGCCCAACGCATAGCATGGGTCTGACTCGCTTCGCGTAGCTAGGAGGAAGCCATGGGCCCTATCGGTTGGCCTGAGCTGTTGATCATTCTTGTGGTGGTTCTGCTGCTGTTCGGCACCACCCGTCTCGCAGGCCTCGGCAAGGCGTCCGGTAAAGCGATCCGGGAATTCAAGGAAGAGACGCAGGATCTGAAGAAGAACGCGCCAAACGCGGGTACGCCCGAGGCCAGCACGCCTGCCCAGCCCGTGCAACCCGTCCAGCCGGCTCCGCAGGAGTTGCCGTACCAGCAGCAGCCGTACCAGCAGGGTTACCCGGCGCAGCAGCCTCAGTACCCGGCCCAACCGACCCAGCCGCCCAGCGTGGTCTATGACGCAGAGGTGGTAGACCCCGAGCGTCCGAACAACTGACCTGCAGCCATGGCTACCGACACCGGCGTGCGCGAGAGCGGAGGGAGGTTCGCGTGGCTTCGCCCGCCCAAGTTCGATGACAGTGGGGCGATGAGCCTGTGGGACCACCTCCGCGAGATTCGCTATCGCCTGGTGATTTCGGTGATCGCCGTGGTGTTGCTGTTCGTCGTTGCGTTCATCTTCTACGTCCCGATAGTCGAAGTGATCTTGCGGCCCTACGAGATCGCCGCAGCCAACGTGCGTGCGCGCGACCCGAGCGCCAACATCCAGGTCGTCAACTCCGGCGTTGCCGCACCCATGATCTTGGCGCTGAAGGCCGCTGGCTTGGCCGCAATCATCGCTGCTTGCCCGGTCTGGCTGTACCAACTGTGGGCGTTCGTAGTGCCGGGTCTGCTCAAGAAGGAGAAGAAGATCGCCGCCCTGTTCCTCCTTTCGGCGATCCCGCTGTTCCTCACCGGCGTCGTGGTCGGCTACTTGATTCTGCCGAAGGCCTTCGAGTTCATGCTGGGGTTCACCGTGGCCGAGGCTGGGGTGGCCAACCTGCAGGATCTCAATGACTTCCTGGCCCTCGAGATGCGAATGCTGCTGGTCTTCGGCGCGGCCTTCCTGTTGCCAGTGATCATCGTCATGCTGAACTTGCTCGGCGTGTTGAAGTCGCACGCATTGCGCAAGGCGCGCGTGTTCGCGATCTTCGGCTGCTTCGTCTTCGCCGCGGTCGCCACCCCATCGGGTGACCCGTTCTCAATGCTGGCGCTATCAGTGCCGATGATGATCATGTACCTGGTCAGTGAGGTCATCTGCCGTCGCAACGACAAGCGTGTGCTGAAGAAGAAGATCCGCGAAGGCCTGCTCACCCCCGCCGAAGCCGAGGCAGAGTACTGGGGTAGGACCGATTCCGACGATGACTGAGGCACCCGAGCAGGCTGGCGACGGTCGACCAGACTTCGGGTTCCAGGTTTGCGGGCAGGTACCGGACGGGCTGGGACGCACTGGAGTGATCCGCACCCCGCACGGCGACATCCACACGCCGGCCTTCGTGGTGGTCGGCACCAAAGCCACTGTGAAGGCGGTCTTGCCGGAATCTGTTGCCCAACTCGGCGCTCAGGCGGTCTTGGCGAACGCGCTGCACCTATACCTGCAGCCCGGCAGCGAGTTGGTGGACGAGGCCGGCGGTCTGGGTGCGTTCATGAACTGGCCGGGCCCCACGTTCACCGACTCCGGTGGCTTCCAGGTGATGAGCCTCGGAGTCGGGTTCAAGAAGGTGCTGGCGATGGACGTCACCGGCTTGCAGAACGACGATGTCATCGCCGAGGGCAAGCAACGCCAAGCCCACGTGGACGACGACGGAGTCTGGTTCACCTCCCCGATCAACGGGGATCGACATCGTTTCACCCCCGAGGTGAGTATGCGCGTCCAGCACGAACTGGGTGCCGACATCACCTTCGCGTTCGATGAGCTGACTAC
>JAAYVP010000219.1 GCA_012517115.1 Brooklawnia sp.
GAGAACGTCAAGAAGGATGAAGCAGAGAAGGCCAAGGCTGCTTTGGAGGCTGAGGGCGCCACTGTCACCCTCAAGTGAATCAACGCGCGACCAGTGCTGGGCGCTGGTAACGCGCGCTGTTGGGGCAGGTCAACTCGTCGGCCTGCCCCAACAGTCATTTTTCGCCCGGCAGTGACGCAACGGTTGCCAGTTGTCCGGGGGCAAGGACGACCGAAGGGTGAGACCCACGTCGTGGTCCCACCCTTCGATCTTTTCTGGGAGCAGGTAGTCGGCCACCTCGTCTGGTTGGCCGCAGGATTTTTAGCTGGGAGAGCCGGTCACGGCCACATGCCTTCACTCAGCGGTCGAACGGTGCCGCCACCCGGAGGCGTCGGCTTCTGAACAACGACGACATGAACCTTGTCGCCTTTGAGTGGGACGGCGGCATCAGCGGCGCTGACGGGCAGTGCGAACGCCCCAACCAGGGCGGCGGCAAAGGCGATCCTGGCGAAGCTCGACTTCCTCATCTTCACTCCTCACTGACTTAGTTGACATGAGACTAGACAAGACTTGACTCCGGTGTCAATAATCAATGCACTAGAGTATCTTGCCTTGACGCGTCGGAAGGCGGCGAGCAGCTTAGGAGGCGGAGCATAGTGCAGACGCTGGGTGTCAGAATCCGCGAAGCGAGGGTCAAGCGGGGGTTGTCTCAAGCCGAGTTGGGTGAGCCCCGCTATTCGGGCAGCTATATCTCGCACATCGAGAACGGGCGGCGCAGCCCGGGCACTGATGTTGTTGCCTTCATCGCGGCACGGCTCGGGGTGGAGCCCAGCGAACTCGATTCTGCGAATCGCGACTTCGCGGACCTTGATGTGGTCAGCCTGCTGGCGACGGCACGCCGGTTGCTGCAAACGCATCAGTGGGATCGGGCCGTTCGAACCTGTGAAAGTGCGGTGGCGATCGCGTGCGATGTTGGACGAGAGCCGCGGTGCTGGGAGGCCGACTTCCTGCTGGCAACCGCACAGCTAGCTGCCGGACGCTACCCCGAAGCTGCCGCCCGGGCCGCTCAACTGGCCGAGCACCCTGTGGTGGGCGCGATCCCCGAGTTGCGCGCTGAAGCCAGCATTCTGGCGTCTCGTTCTTGTCGCGCCAGTGGTCGACTGGCCGACGCGGCACGACATGCCCGGGCAGCGGCAGCGGCCGCTGAGGACGCCGATCCTGCGACCCAGGCCGCCGCGCTGATCGCGCTGCTCAGCGCGGTCGTGATGGGCACACCGGATGCAAACGTCACCGAGATCGAAGACAGGCTCACGTCGCTCATCGACCAGCTCGACGCACCGGACGCGGCGAGCGTCGCCTGGGCGTTGGGCAACACCGCATTTGCGCACGGCGACCTGGCTCGCGGCTTGAGTTGGCATACTCGGGGTGCCGAGTTGAGCGACCCGCGGGTCGATGCCCGGGCTTGGGCTCGGCTTCGGCAATCGACAGCTTTCCACCTCATCACGGGAGGAGGCGACGTTGAACTTGCCGAACGCCTGTTCGAGCAGTGTCGAACCGCCATCATGCTGCTGGGCAATGCCGGCGACCTAGCCGATCTGCGACTAGTAGAGGCGCACCTGCGGTTGCGCCGGGGCGAACCTGCCGCAGCCGCTGAGCTACTGGAGCATCTCGCGCTGGACGCGGCGGCGCTGGACGACGTGCGTTTGCTCGGGGACGTCATGGAAGGCCTGGCGTCCGCGCGTCTGGCGCTCGGGCAGATCGCGTCGGCCAAGACTGCCCTGCGGCAGGCCGCGGCCCACTTCGAGGCGGCTCAAGCGCCTGATCGCGCACTCGCCATCTGGCATCGGTACGCCGAGTTGGACTGACCCGAGGTCACGTGCGGACTTGACAAAAACTGTCTAGCATAATTGACAAGTGAGTAGCCAGTCTGGTTAGCTTGTAATCACCCAGTGGCGGGCTTCAGCGGCATCTCCCCCCAAGACGACCGCCTCCCCCCACATCACCCCCGCCCGTCACTGGGGTTGACATCTCCAACTGGCGGCATACGAGGGCTTGACCTCCAGCGTTGAAGCTGGTGCAATGGAGCGCAAGACGTGCGGCGTTCGCTCCGCCGTCAGGCCGCAGCGCTTTCCGACGGGCGACTGCTGCGGCAGCCTGATGTACAACTTGAGTCAATGACGACCTTCCATTTGCGTGCGGGCATTCGCTGGTGTAGCGTACCTATTTGCCCCATTGCGTTCGGTGACCCATGGTTTGACATGGGTCGTTCAGCATGCATAGAACCTCTGAGAGTTCTGGAAGGACGACATCTTGGCCACCTCGCGCACTGCGTCGAAGAACACCAACGTCATCTCCACCAGCGGTCGGATCTCCTTCGCGAAGATCCCTGAGCCTTTGGAGGTCCCGAATCTTCTCGACCTCCAGATCGACTCGTTCAACTGGCTGATAGGTAGCGATTCCTGGCACGCGAAAACCGAAGAGGCACTAGCCGCCGGGCGAACCGACATTAACCCGAAGTCCGGTCTTGCGGAAATCTTCGACGAGATCAGCCCCATCGAGGACTTCAACCAAACGATGTCGTTGAGTTTCCGTGACCACCGGTTCGAAGAGCCCAAGCACTCCATTGAGGAGTGCAAGGACCGTGACACCACCTACGCCGCCCCGTTGTTCGTAACGGCGGAGTTTATGAACAACGAGACCGGTGAGATCAAGAGCCAAACGGTTTTCATCGGTGACTTCCCGCTGATGACCGACAAGGGCACGTTTATCGTTAGTGGCACAGAGCGCGTCGTGGTCAGCCAGCTTGTCCGCTCTCCCGGCGTCTACTTCGAACAGACTCCCGACAAAACCTCCGACAAGGACATCTTCACTTGCAAGGTGATCCCGTCGCGGGGAGCCTGGCTGGAGTTCGAGATCGACAAGCGAGACCAGGTCGGCGTTCGACTAGACCGCAAGCGCAAGCAGAACGTCACCGTGTTGCTGAAGGCCCTCGGCTGGACCGAGGAGCGCATTCTGGAGCAGTTCGGCCACTTCGACTCAATGCGACTGACCTTAGAACGCGACCACGTCACCACTCAGGACGAAGCGCTGCTCGACATCTACCGCAAGCTGCGCCCTGGTGAGCCGCCGGCCCGGGAGGCTGCGATGCAGTTGCTCACCAACTACTACTTCAGCCCGAAGCGTTACGACCTCGCCAAGGTGGGTCGGTACAAGATCAACCAAAAGCTGGGCCTGAACCTGCCGTTCGACAACCAGGTGTTGACGATGGACGACATCGTCGCAGCCATCGAGTACGTCTGCGCGCTGCACGAGGGCCAAGCCGAGCTGGTGCGTCCGGACGCTGCCGCGGTCATCGTTGAGCCGGACGACATCGACCACTTCGGCAATCGTCGGCTGCGCACCGTCGGTGAGTTGATCCAGAACCAGCTGCGGACCGGTCTGGGTCGGATGGAGCGTGTTGTTCGTGACCGAATGACCACTCAGGACATCGAGGCCATCACTCCGCAGACGCTGATCAACATCCGCCCGGTGACCGCGGCGCTGAAGGAGTTCTTCGGCACCTCGCAGTTGTCGCAGTTCATGGACCAGAACAACCCTTTGGCCGAGCTGACCCACAAGCGCCGACTGTCGGCGCTGGGGCCGGGCGGCTTGTCCCGTGACCGCGCGGGCATGGAAGTGCGTGACGTCCACCCGTCGCACTACGGCCGAATGTGTCCCATTGAGACTCCTGAAGGCCCGAACATCGGTCTGATCGGGTCGCTGGCGTCCTTCGCCCGGGTTAACGCGTTCGGGTTCATCGAGACTCCGTACCGCAAGGTTGTGGACGGTCAGGTTACCGATCAGATCGAGTATCTGACTGCCCATGAAGAAGACCGCTACAACATCGCCCAGGCGAACGCCGCGATCGATTCCAGAGGCCGCCTGACCGAAGACCGAGTCATCGTCCGCGTTCGCCATGGTGATGTGGACGCAGTGCCGGCCTCCGAGGTCGGGTACATGGACGTCTCGCCACGTCAGATGGTTTCGGTGGCAACTGCACTCATCCCGTTCCTGGAACACGATGACGCATCCCGTGCTCTGATGGGTGCCAAC
Source organism: Brooklawnia sp. (assembly GCA_012517115.1). GTDB lineage: Bacteria > Actinomycetota > Actinomycetes > Propionibacteriales > Propionibacteriaceae > Brooklawnia. Next base: position 4,072 of record JAAYVP010000219.1, read on the forward strand.
ATGCAGCGCCAGGCGGTGCCGCTGGTGCGCAGCGAGGCACCCTACGTGGGCACCGGTATGGAGTACCGGGCCGCCGTCGACGTCGGCGATGTCACGCTGGGCACCAAGCCCGGCGTGGTCACCAGTGTGTCCGGCGACTTGATCGAAGTTGCCAACGATGACGGCACCTACCAGACGTTCCGGCTGGAGAAGTTCCGCCGATCGAACGCTGGCACGTGCGTCAACCAGCGCCCGATCGTCAAGCCGGGTGACCGGGTCGAGCCCGGCACCCCGCTGGCCGACGGTCCCTGTACCGATCACGCCGAACTGGCCCTCGGCCGCAACCTGCTGGTCGCGTTCATGCCGTGGGAGGGCCTGAACTACGAGGACGCCATTATCCTCAACCAGCGCCTGGTCAGTGAAGATGTCCTCACCTCGATTCACATCGAGGAACACGAAGTCGACGCCCGTGACACCAAGCTCGGACCCGAGGAAATCACCCGCGACATCCCGAACGTGTCCGACGACATGCTGGCCAACCTCGACGAGCGTGGCATCATTCGCATCGGCGCCGA
>JAAYVP010000220.1 GCA_012517115.1 Brooklawnia sp.
GCCTCGATCGCGTCCACCACCTCAGCGGTCTCTTCGATCAGATGCTTGACGAGGCTACGGTGAGTTTGCTCGGCGTCCCACGGGCAGTCGGTCCTCAGGCGCGCCATGATCTCGGCGAGCCGGAGAAGCTGGCTCACGCCCGCGGCCGGTAATTCTCGTCGAACTGAGAGAGCGACCCGGTGTTCACCAAGGTCAAGGAGGACGGATCCCAGACGCCGTAGCGCGGATTGATCTCGATATCGGGTGCCCGGAAGGTCTGCGGCCATTCCTCCCCGGACTCGGCGAGGGCTGCCGCCAACAAGTTGTAGCGGAGGACTCCGCTGGTGAGTTGGCCACAGCGCGCATCAGCCAGGAACGCCTCTGCGCCCTCAGCGCGAGCCTCGGCGAGTATCTCAGCGTCTGTGGGTTTCAGATCTGAGGTGGCCACGAACTGACTGGCCACCTCGTCGATCACAGCCCACCGGACCACTTGGAGGCGCATCTGGCCTTCCGTCACTCCGAACTCGCGCAACACGGACGCGCAACCCTCGGTGGCCTGGACAATCCTCGAATCGGGAATCTCGACGCCGTTGACGATGGCGGCGGTACCACCGGTGGGCGCACACCCAGCCAACAACGCCAAACCAACTACTGGCAGCACCACGGATCCGACGAGCTTTTTCATTGTGACCTCATTGTTTCTGGGTGGACGATCGCGGCAAGTCTACGCCGCGGGCTCGCCGGACCCACCCCGCGGGACCGGCCCGGAGAACATCCCACTACTGACTCTGGTGGGCTGGCGTCGAGGTGACGTCCTGCACCACATGCACGTTCAGCGAGTTGGTGTGCCCACGCACACCGATCGGTGAACCGAAAACCACGACGACTCGATCGCCCGGCTGACAGACACCTTGCTCGATCAGCTTCTTATCGACCAGGTACAGCATCTCCTCGGTGGTGTGGTACTCGAGCAGTCCGAAGACCTGAGTGCCCCACAGCAGCGTGAGCACATGGGCAGTCTTCACGTCTGGGGTGAAAGCGACCAACGGGATTCGACCCCGATATCTGGCCAGCCGACGGGCGGTGTCTCCGGACTGGGTGCCGGAGACGATGTGTGTGGCACCCACGATGTGGGCGATGTTGAGAGCAGACATCGTCACCGCGCCAGGAACCGAATCGAGCTTCCAGTCGATCTTCTGGATCCGGTCCATGCCCATCGCCTCGGTCTGGGCAATGATCCGTGCCATCGTCGCCACCGTCCGTACCGGGTAGGCGCCGATTGATGTCTCACCCGAAAGCATGACCGCGTCGGCACCGTCCAGAACGGCGTTGGCGACATCGGAGGTCTCGGCACGTGTCGGTGTGGGCGAACCGATCATGGAGTCGAGCATCTGGGTGGCGACGATCACCGGCTTCGCCTTGGTACGGGCCTTGCTGATGATGTCTTTTTGCACCATTGGCACGAACTCCAGCGGCAACTCAACACCCAGATCTCCGCGAGCAACCATGAAGGCGTCGAAGGCGGCAATGATGTCGTCCAGATTCTCGACCGCCTGCGGCTTCTCGATCTTGGCGACCACCGGCAGAGTGAGCCCCTCTTCTGCCATGATCTCGTGCACCCGGTTGACGTCGGCCCCAGTGCGGACGAAGGACAAGGCGATCAGGTCGAAATTGTTGCGCAAGGCGAAGCGCAGATCGTCCTCGTCCTTGTCGGACAGTGCCGGCACGTTGACAGCGACGCCCGGCAGGTTGATGCCCTTGTTGTTACTCACCGGGCCGGGTACGACCACCTTGGTGACAACATCGGTGTCGGTCACGCTGACGGCTTCAAGTTGCACCCTGCCGTCGTCGATCAGGATCGTGTCGCCGGGACGGACATCGCCGGGAAGGCCTTTGAAGGTGGTGCCGCATCGTTCGGCGTTGCCGAGGATGTCCTCGATGGTGATGGTGAAGGTCTGGCCTTCGACCAGTTCGACCGGCCCCTCAGCGAACCTGCCTAGTCGGATCTTGGGGCCCTGCAGATCGGCCAGCAGGCCGATGGTCTTGCCGACGGCCTTGGA
>JAAYVP010000221.1 GCA_012517115.1 Brooklawnia sp.
GCTTGTTTGCGCAGGTCAAACGGCTGTTCGATCCGCAGAACCTGTTGAATCCGGGTGTGCTGGTCGACCCGGAGCCGCTTGCTAGGAACGTCCGGATCGCCCAGACCCGCCGCTCTGCGTTGGCGGTGCAGTACCCGGAGTTCAACCTCGCCGTGCACCAATGCACCGGCGTCGGCAAATGCCGGGCGGACACCACGCGCTCAGGTGCCGTGATGTGCCCCAGCTTCCAAGCCACCGGCGAGGAAAAGGACTCCACACGTGGCCGGTCGCGCGTCCTGCAAGAGATGATCAACGGCACGCTGGTGCGCGACGGCTGGCGCTCACCCGAGGTCGCCGAGGCTCTCGAACTTTGCCTAGCCTGCAAAGGCTGTCGACACGACTGCCCGACCGGCGTCGACATGGCTGCCTACAAGTCGCAGGTGCTGTACCGCAAGTACAAGGCACGACTGCGGCCGGGCTCGCACTACGCGCTGGGTTGGCTGCCGCGCTGGGGACGGCTGGCAACCAAGCTGCGGCTCGGCTCGCTGGCGAACCTCGCCCTGCAAACCCCGGGGCTCAGGCACCTGGTACGGGCGGTGGCCGGGGTTGACCAGCGGCGTCCGATGCCGAGGTTCCGGACCGGGGCGGCGGCCAGCCAACAAGACTATGAACTCGGCGAGATGGCAGCCAGCCGCGGCCCGGTCGCGGTTTGGGTTGATTCGTTCACCGACGCCTTCGCTGGCGGCCAACTGGTGGCACTGCTGAAGCTGCTGGTCGCCGTCGGTTTCAGCCCTAAGGTGATCTCGCAGGACGCCTGCTGCGGCCTGACCTGGATCACCACCGGCCAGTTGGACGGGGCCCGCAAGCAGTTGCGGCATGCGCTGGACGTGCTAGACCCGATCGCCGAACAGGGCATCCCGATCGTCGGTATGGAACCCTCCTGCATGGCGGTCTGGCGGTCAGACGCCCCTGAGTTGTTGCCCGACGACCCTCGCGTCGACAAGGTCGCAGCAGGGATCAGGACGCTCGCCGAACTGCTCGGGTCGCTGGACAATTGGGACCCGCCGAACCTGATCGGGCACACTATCGTCGCCCAGCCGCACTGCCACCAATCGTCAGTGCTCGGCTGGCAGGCAGACACCGACCTGCTGGCTCGTACCGGCGCCACCGTGGTGAGTCTTGGCGGCTGTTGCGGACTGGCCGGTAACTTCGGCGTCGAACGCGGCCACTACGACGTCTCGGTCAAGGTCGCCGAACACGACCTGCTGCCCGCGATCAGGGCTGCCGGCCCGGACGCGATCATCTTGGCGGACGGCTTCAGCTGCCGCAAACAGGTGGCCGACCTGGAAGGCAGCCAGGCCATGACACTCGCGGAACTGCTGGCTTCACACCTCGCCCAGACCTAGACCGCGATGGGTTCTGTGGGCCTGCCGAAGCGGCTGGCCCCGCCTTGCGGCTCTTGTCGCCCGGCGGGACACGCGAGTTACGTGCCGGTTGCCACCCCGGTTCAGTCGCGGGTTAGGCGGCGATGCTTGCTGGCGTGCGGACGCGCCGCCTCTTCACCCAGCCGGGCCACCTTGTTCTGCTCGTAGTCGGCGAAGTTGCCCTCGTACCAGAACCAGCGCGGAGTACCTTCGGCGTCTTCGCCCTCCCAAGCCAAGATGTGGGTGGCGACCCGGTCGAGGAACCAGCGGTCGTGGGAAATCACCACGGCGCAGCCGGGGAACTCAAGCAGCGCGTCCTCAAGGCTCTGCAGAGTCTCTACGTCGAGGTCATTGGTGGGTTCGTCGAGCAGCAGCAGGTTGCCGCCCTGCTTGAGCGTCAGGGCCAGGTTCAGGCGGTTGCGCTCACCGCCCGACAGCACCCCTGACGGCTTCTGCTGGTCGGGGCCCTTGAAACCGAAGGACGCCACGTAGGCGCGGCTGGGCATCTCGAAGTTGCCCACCTTCAGGTGGTCGAGCCCGTCGGAGACGACCTCCCAGACGTTCTTCGACGGGTCGAGCCCGCCGCGGCTCTGGTCGACGTAGCTGATCTTCACCGTCTCACCGATCCGCAGTGAGCCGGCGTCCGGTTCTTCCTCACCGACGATCATCTTGAACAACGTGGTCTTGCCGACACCGTTCGGCCCGATGATGCCGACAATCCCGGCGCGCGGCAGGTCGAAGTCGAGCCCGTCGATCAGGACGCGGTCACCGAACCCCTTGGTCAGCTTTTTCGCCTCCAGCACCAGACTGCCCAGGCGCGGGCCCGGCGGAATGTTGATCTCGCCCAGGTCGACCTTGCGGTTGCGTTCGGCCTCCGCCGCCAGCTCCTCGTAGCGGGCCAGCCGAGCCTTGTTCTTGGCCTGCCGAGCTTTCGGGGACGACCGCACCCACTCCAGTTCCCGTTCTAGGATCTTGGCGCGTTTGGCGTCCTTCTGGCCTTCGATAGTCAGACGCTTGCGTTTGGTCTCAAGGTAGGTGGAGTAGTTGCCCTCATACGGGAACAGCCGCCCACGGTCGACCTCGCAGATCCATCCGACCACGTTGTCGAGGAAGTAGCGGTCGTGGGTGACGCACAACACTGCCCCGGGGTAGTTCTTCAGGTGCCCTTCCAGCCAACTCACCGACTCGGCGTCCAAGTGGTTCGTGGGTTCGTCGAGCAGCAGCAGGTCGGGCTGCTCCAACAGCAGTTTGCACAGTGCGACGCGACGGCGCTCGCCACCAGACAACACATCGACGATGGTCTCCGGCGGGGGGCAACGCAGCGCATCCATGGCCTGCTCGAGACGCGAGTCGACATCCCAGGCGTCCCGGGCGTCCAACTCGGTCTGTAGCTCACCCATCTCTGCCAGCAGAGTGTCGAAGTCGGCCTCGGGATCGGCCATCGCCTCGGAGATTTCGTTGAAGCGCCGCAGCATACCCTTGACCTCGGCCACCCCCTCCTCGACGTTCTCCAGCACCGTCTTGCCCGGAGTCAGGGGCGGTTCCTGCAGCAGGATGCCAACCGTGGCCTCCTTAGCCAACTGGGCGTCGCCGTTGTTGATGGGCTCAATGCCCGCCATCACCTTGAGCAGGGTCGACTTGCCGGCGCCATTGGGACCCACAACGCCGATCTTCGCGTCGGGGTAGAACGACAACGTGACATTGTCGAGAATTAGCTTCTCGCCGATCGTCTTACGGACGTTGTGCATGGTGTAGATGAACTCAGCCATTTTTGGCGCGCGTTTCCTTCGTTCGCAGTGCGGGGAGGGGTGGTAGCCCGTCCCATTATGCCCGAGGCCGGGTGATAACCCCACAAGACCGCCGGGCCGTGCTAGCTGGCTAACCGTTGCTCAGTGTCTTCATCTTCGTCCGCGTCGACGCGCACTGGGTTGCGGGTGAACTGGGTGGTGCCGCGGCTCAGGTCGTGGCCGATAGAGCTGGCTTCGATCACCATCCGCTCGTGCTTGGTTCCCTGCGACTCCCAGACCCGGGTGCGTAACCTTCCGGTGACGACCACCGGGTCACCCTTCGTCAGGCTGTCACGGACGTTGTCCGCGATCCGGTTCGAACACTCGACATTCAGCCAGGTCGTGTGGCCGTCCACCCAGTCTTGACCGCGTCGCAGCCTCGGCGTGCAGGCGATCCGGAAGCTGGCCTTGCTGAAGCCGTCGCCCTGGTGAAACTCGACGTCGGCGCCGAGGTTGCCAGAAACGGTGATGATCGCATCCATTGGTGCTCCTTCATGTGCGTTGGGCCCCAATGGTTGACGATCTGCCCGGCGATCCGTCAAACCCGTCGGAACCTGTGGAGAACTCGGAGATCCCGAGTCAGGCCATCGCCCGGGCGGCTTGGTCCCGACCTCGGTTGAAGCGAGTCAACTCCTGATTGACCGGAGCGATGACCAACCGATCTGCCACTTCGGTCACCGAGCGCACCAGCACCCGTTCCGCGCGAGCTGCCTTCGCCCGGGCACCGACCTCGACGCCGATCCGGGCAAGCAAACCGATCAACACGCCGGCAAGGGCGCCTCCGATCAGCATCGCAGTTGGCAAGGGCAGCCGCCCGATCAGCACGGCCGGCAGCTGCGGCAACTGCATGTAAGCCAGCGCCACGTCGATCAGCAGCCAGACCCCGCCAGCAACCGCGACGACGAAGACCAACCACTGCAGCACGGTGACGGCCTTCCACCAGCCCTGGCCGCGGTCCATGGCCAGGTCGGTCGTGGCCACGGCTTGATCGAGTTCGTCGGCCAACGTGTCACGGTGCGCGATGGTGGCCGCGCGCACCACCTTCGACCAACCCGGTGGCAGCCCCTCAGAAGCACCCTCGGCGAGCTCCCGCAGAGCGGCATCCACCCGCGCCTCCTGCACTCCCCCAGCGGTCGGCAGGCTGGTGCGCTGCACCGTGACCGGCGCCAGTTCGGGGGTCTTCTTCTTGCCGAGCTTGGCCGGTAGCGCCCGATCGAGGTGCAGCATCCGCAGCGGATCGGGCCTGAACCGGCTGAGCCAGGCAGTGACCGGCCATCCGGTGGCCAGCGTCCCACGATGCCTGGTGGACTGCAGGACCGCGTCGCGCACGATATCGACGCCTGCCGCCTGCGCCAACGACTCGTTGAGCTGGCGGGCCCGGGCGTCCGGCACCTTCTGCGACACTCTCTGATCGCCGTAGGCTTCGCGAAGGTCGTGGCC
>JAAYVP010000222.1 GCA_012517115.1 Brooklawnia sp.
ACCTCGTCCAACGAGGAACTGGAGCCTCTGATCGGGAAGGGTTTCGACTTGGTCATCGAAACCTCGGGTGTCCCGGTGGTAGAAGATCTGGCGATCTCGATCACCGCTCGGCACGGCCAAGTGGTGCTCATCGGCATCCCACACGCCGATGTGGTCATCAAAGAGAAGACTTGGGCCAGATTGATGCGCTTGGAGATCGATGTTCTCGGCTCGTGGAACTCCTTCTCCGCTCCCTATCCTGGCGCCGAGTGGCAGACCACCGTCGCCAAGATGGCCTCGGGTGAGTTGAAGTGGGAGTTCATGATCACCCACGAAGAACCCGTCGAGCGGGTGCCAGAGTTGATCGGGCAGATGGCCCGACGCGAGATCGTCTCGTCTAAGGTGCTCTTCCACCCCAACGGGAAGCCGTGACGCGTGACCCGTCAGGGCCATGATCGAAGCCACCTCCTGCTGCGCGTATGCCAGCTGCACTACGAGCAGCACTTGACCCAGCAGGAGGTGGGTGATCGCTTGCACCTGACTCGATGGCAGGTGGGTCGGCTGCTCAAGCAGGCTCAGGCGGACGGGATCGTGCGGATCGAGATCGTCCATCCGCACGCCCGCTCGCATGATTTGGAAGCGGATTTGGTGAGGATCAGCGGCTTGTCTGAGGCGATCGTGGTGCCTGCCGAAGCCGATGAGGTGGCCACGCGCAGGACGGTGGCCCGGGCTGCCGCCGAGTACCTTGCAGATCTTCCCACCAAGCCTCGGACGCTGGCGGTGTCGTGGGGTAGAACCATGAGCGACCTCGCCAATGCCGTCCCACCTTCTTGGGCTGACGCCGTGACCGTCGTTCAGGCCAACGGGGGACTGACGCGCCCGGGGCCGGGCGATCCGGCCGCGATCATCACCTCCTTGGCACGTCAGTCACGCGGATCGACGGTCTTCTTGCCCGCCCCTGCAATCGTGGACTCACCGAGGCTCGCGGCCGCGCTACGTCGCGAACCCTCAATCGCGGAAGTGCTCCAGCTTGCCCGTTCCGCCGACGTGTTGCTGTTCTCGTTGGGCGCTATCAGCCATGATTCAGTGCTGGTGAAATCGGGAAACCTCAAACCGGCTGACGAGCGACTCCTTCGAGATCGTGGCGCGGTCGGCGATGCGGTGGGGCGCTTCCTGGATCGTGCAGGCCATCCGGTCAGCCCCGAGTTGGAGGAGCGGAGCATCGGTCTGGACCTATCCGACCTACTCAACGCGAAACTTGCGGTGGCCGTGGCCTCCGGTGAAACGAAGTTCGCGGTGGCCGAGGCCTGTGTGCGTCGCGGGCTCTGTCGCGTCCTCGTCACAGACGAGCACACTGCCACTTACCTGATCCGGCATTTGGCGGATCCGAACCAACACAACGAAAGGACCACATCATGACAGCGCTGACCCGAGCAGAAGTAGCCCGGATGATCGACCACACCCTGCTGAAGCCAGAAGCGACTGCTGAGCAGGTTACCCGGCTCGTCGAAGACGCCACGGCGCTCGGATGCTTCTCGGTCTGTGTCTCACCCTCATTGCTGCCGGTGGCGACCCCCGAGCAGCTGAAACTCGCGGTGGTGTGCGGCTTCCCGTCCGGCGCCCATGCAGCCGAGATCAAGGCCGAGGAGGCCGCTCTGGCACAGCGCAGCGGCGTCGACGAAGTCGACATGGTGATCAATTTGGCCTTTGCGGTCACCAACCGTTTCGACCAGACCGAGTCTGAGATCCGTGCTGTCCGTGAGGCGGCGCCGAACGTGTTGCTCAAGGTGATCATCGAATCGGCGGCATTGACCGACGAGCAGATCGTCGGAGCCTG
>JAAYVP010000223.1 GCA_012517115.1 Brooklawnia sp.
GCTCGGTTCCAGCATCTACAACATCGCGCTGATCCTCGGCGTCACCATGGTGGTCTCGCCCGTGGCCATTGAGGTGCCGCCGGTGGTGCTGCGCATCGACATGATCGTGATGGTGTCCACCGTGCTGGCCTGCGTGCCCGCGTTCTGGACCGGACGCCGTCTCAGCCGGGGCGAGGGTGCCGCCTTCGCGGTCAGCTACCTGGTGTACCTGACGTACCTGATCGCAGTCCCCCGCTGATGTGCCGACAGATCGAGAGGGCTCGGGGACATCGACGTGGCGGATAGGCCGGGATTCGCTAGACTCTCAACGACGCGCCTATAGCTCAGTTGGCAGAGCAGGGGACTTTTAATCCTCGGGTCCAGGGTTCGATCCCCTGTGGGCGCACGATGCGAGGTCCGGCTTGCGTGGCTGCGGTTCGACGGCATAGCCCAGCAAGACAGCCGGCGAAGTATGGAACCAATCGGCAACGATCTCCAGTTCCGGCAGAGTGAACGCAAACATGCCGCGGAAACGCTGCGAGACTTGGGACTGGGAAACACCGAGAAGCCGTGCCACGTCGGCCTGCTTGATTCCGTAGCGGGCGCACAGCCCCCGTACCTGCGCACCGGCCCTCTCGGCCAGTGACTCACCTGCATCCCATGCCGGCAGTGCGTTCATGAGGCCATCATAGGGTCACACCACTTCCACATCTGCCAGACGGGTCAGATTTGCGCTCAAAAGATGACGATTGTCACAAAGTATCCGTTGCACCGATACAGTGATGTCATGACGAATACAGGAGCGAGCGAGAGTGGAGCCGTGGTGCCCTGGAATGTCCGAGCTGAGTTGGCTCGGCGAGGCGTGCGTCAGGTGGAGGCTGCCGAAGTCTTGGGCATCACCCAGCCCAGCCTGTCCAACCGTTTGTGCGGACGCGTCCAGTTCACCGTCCATGAACTCGTCCAACTCGCCGAGTGGCTTGACGTGAGCCCCGCTCACTTCTTCGCGCCGTTTGAGTGCCAAGCAGTTCCATCAGAGCAGGCCTCGTCATGAGCGACAAGTACTTCGTCGTCCGTCGTGGGGCGGTTGCCGTCCAGAACAGCACCTTGCAGGACAGGCGCCTCGATATCCCCGCGCTCGGGTTACTCGCCCTCATGCTCGCCACGCCCCCAGGCGCGCCAATGGGATACCGCGCATATGAGCGACGAGGTCTTGGCCGTACCTCGCTCCTCACTGCGATCGCGCAACTGGAGGCGGCCGGTCACAGATGGCGGTTTGCGGTTCGGCGGTCTGGTCAGTGGCGAACGCTGACCGTCGTGTTCGATGTTCCGGTCGACGAGGCCGAAGCGAGGGCAATGGCTAGATCTTTGACTGGCGACGAACTTGGCGACTGCCTGTCCAGACGCGACATCTCTCAATCGCGGTCCTTGCCATTGGGGGATGCCAGCACCGTTGATCCTCAAGTGGACGAGAACGAGGAAACGGCCCCGAGCCCTCAATCCTCCAACAAAAGTCCTAGTCGCACCGTGCGCCGTTCCGCCGGCGCACGGGCAGCCGAACCACGGTCCACCGTGCCACGGTCAACACGCGCACAACCATCTAACGATGGTTCTAGGGAACCTAAAGGTTCCCGACCAAACCAAACCAGTACCGCGCGCGACGAATCCGCGAACGGTGTCGAGGGCTTGGCCGGGTCTGGTCTGGACGGGCTGCTGGATCAGGCAGTTGCGGGCGTTGAAAGTGAAGACTGGGAGTTGCTGCTCGAGTGTCTGCCTGCATCGATGCGACGGATCGACCCGAATGCGATCGCGAAGGTTGCAGCCGCCTTGAAGCAGCGGCTGGACGCCGGCTGGAATCCGGATGCTCTGCGGGCGACGCTGGCGGGTAACCGGCTCCCACCTGAGACCGAGATACGCAACCTGACTGGCATCGTCACGTACCGAATCGGTCAGATCCCGGTCCACCCGCCCGAACGACGAAAACGACGGACCCGGCCAGCCCCGCAACGTCAAGACCACCAACAAGAACGTCCCCTCGCTTTGAGGCTTCGTGATGAAGCACGCGCGAAGGGTCTACCCGAGGGCGAGAAGTCGGTGAAGTGGTGGCTGGAACAGTACCCGCCCAGGATTTCAGGCGGGGAGTCCTCGAGCCGGGCGGTATCGGCATGACTGATGCGTTCGTTGGCTACGCTTGGGCAGCCGAACTCCGTGCGCCCGCACAACGCGCCGTACTCGGAACCCTCGCGCTCCATGCTCGCCCCGACAGCCGCGGCCGCGCCACCGTCGAGATGCTCGCCCAAGATGCCGCGATGTCTGTCAATTCCTGCCGCACCCACTTGCATGCGCTTGTTGCTGCTGGTTGGCTGGCCTGGACGCCCCAGCGTTCGGTTGACGGGCGCCGCAATGCTGGCGCCCAGTTCGTCCTGGCCAGCAGGTTCTGGAACCAGACCGCACAGTTTTCTCAGACCCCAATTCTGAGCGGCTCAGATTTGGGGTCAGACGATTCTTCGAGGTTCGCGTCGATCCGGTTCGACCCGGCACGGGTGAATCCGGCGTGGGCGTGGCGGGTTGGTGTGCCGACCGCGTCGCATCGGGTGGTGTTGGCGACGATGGCGTTGTTGTCGGATCATCGGGGGGTGTGTTTGGCGCCGCGGGCCACGATCGCAGAGCGTAGCCTGCTCAGCTCGGCATCAACCAACCGCGTCCTTAACGATCTTGAGAAGGAGGGCTGGATCGGCCGGGAGTCCCGCCGGCGGGGTGCCCGTGCTGCCGAGGCCCGTCTTCACCTGACACGCCGGTTCCTGGAAACAGCGGCCCCGACCGGTGGCGGGGATATGCCGGCGGCGGCCAGTCCCGGCGACGAATCGGTCCAGGATGCGTTACTCGGCCCTGACGGTTTGACGGCGCTGGTTTGCGCGGCCCGGGCCACCGGTTGGCGCGGCCCAGCGGCGGACGAACTCGCCGCAGCCTTGACCGAAGCGATCGCGGGTGACGGCAAATGGGTTGCGCTGCGCAGGGTGGACTTCAGCTGGCAGGACGCGATCGCGGACACGGTTTCGATCGCTTGGCTGGCGGTGGTGGAGAACGCCGAGAGGATCGTGACAGCGGCCAATCCGTGGGGTTTGTTGTTGTCGATCGTCGGCCGCCGCGCCGCGAAACAGGACCAGCTGAACCGTGGGGTCGTGGTCACCGGTCAGGGCCGGATCAACGCGTTCACCCTCACCGACGAGGATTGGCGTTTTGATCAGGCAGCACCGGCGGTGGATGAGCAGTTGCGTGGCAGCGATGTCGGTCTGGACGATCTGGCGGATTCGCCGATGATGCAGGCGATCGTCACCCAGCTGGCGACGGTCGGGGTTGACCCGGGCCTGGCGTGGCCGGTGCTGTGCCGCTGCGCGGAGATCGCGGTGAAAGAACCCGCCTCACGCCGGCACACCGCCGCCCGCCGTGACCCGTACCTGGCGATTCTGGGTTTGACGGCGGACGCGGCGTCGGCGTGGATGAACATCATCACCGGGACCCGCCGCACCGGGTACGGTGCGTCACCGCTGCTCACCCACCCAGAATCGATCCTCGACTGTGTCCCCACGAAGTGGTTGGACGCCATCCTCGCCGCCGCATAGACACCCAAACGCCCGCGGTTACACAACGAGCTGGTAGCCGTCGACCTGGTAGGTGATCGTCAGGGTTGCTTTCCAAAGGTGGAACTCTTCGGTGACGTCGTTGAGCAGCGCCATCGCGTCGGCCTCGGTACGGAACAGTTTCGCGGTCAAACGTAGATCGGAACCCCACTCTGGGTCGGGTATCGGCGCGACCAGCCAGACCGGGATCTGCTGCTGTTCACGGTCAACGCCGGCCACGGTCTCTCCTCAACATGTGTTCCTTTGGGCTGGATGTGCCACCAAGTGCCCACATTCTCGGCGTGAGCCAGACCAATGAACCACAACCTACGGGCGGTGGGCTGCAACACGCTCGGATCACCGATGATGCCGGCCGGCCGGTGATGAGTGTGAACGCGCTCGTTGCCCGGCTCCGCAGCTGCACCAGCCGGACGGACCTGGACCATGTCACCGACGTGCTGGCCACCATCACCAGCTCATTGCCACCAGGATCGGCACCAGCAGATGATCGGCTGGCAGGTCTGGCCGAATGGGACCACACCGTGGCCGGACACGCGCTAGCAGACCACACGAAACCAGTGGCCACGAACACCCACCCCACCGTCGCGGAAACCCAACGCATCGACTCGGCCACCGCCTCCCAACGCACCAGCCCAGGCTTCCTGGCCGTGTTCATCCCACCCTCGCAGGCCGCGCTCGACGACGCGCGGACACCCGTTGCCCGCCGGTTCACCCCACCCGGTATCAGCCGTGGCCAGCCAGATGCTGGCATCGACAGATAAGGACACCCCTGCCATGACCCTGCCTCTTCCCGAGCGCATCACCGCCGACCTGCCGGTGATCATCGAAGACCTCCTCGTCCAGGCGTCGACGCTTTCCGCCGCGGGTTCGGACGCCGCAGTCGATGAGCTACTCGACCAGATCGTCGAACTCCAACCGGTGCGCGGGGAGGTGTGAGGCGATGGCCGCGCCCGGAGCGAAGACCCGCCGCAGCTACTCGGAAGCCGATAGGGAGCGGTTCGCGGAGCAGCGCCGTGAGCAGTTGGAGGCGATGCAGCAACAGATCGTTGATGCCAGCGTCCGGCTCGTCGCCGGCGAGCGGTGGCAGGCCTGGTTACGGTTCGCTGGCACGTTCCACCCGTACTCGTTCGGCAACCAGCTACTCATCTGGAGCCAACGCCCGGACGCGACCCTGGAGGCCGGTTACCGGGCGTGGCAGGCCAAAGGCCGCCAGGTCCGCAAGGGGCGAGACCGGGATCCGGATCATGGCACCGATACTGGCCCGTGTCGGCGCTGGACCCGGCATCGACACCGCGGCCCACCATGCCGCGATCGCCGCCGGTGCACGCACCCTCGCAGTGCACGCCGGCGGCCTGGATACCCCGTTCCCGCCCGGCAACCACAACCTGCACCAGCAGATCACCACTGGCCACCTGCTCGTGTCCGAGGTTGGACCAGGTGTTCGCCCCACCCGCAGTATGTTCACTGCCCGCGGCCGGCTCCTCGCCGCGCTCGGTGAAGCGACGATCGTGGTCGAATCTGGCCCCCGGGGCACCGCGCTCACCACCGCCACCTGGTCCAACCACCTCGACAAGCCGACAATGGCTGTCCCCCGCCCGGTCACCTCCGCCATGTCCGCAGGCTGCCACAACCTCATCCGCAACCACCACGCAGAACTCGTCACCAGCCCCGACCAAGTCGCCGCCGTCCTCGAACAGCCGCCCGCCACACCGTCACAAGACGCCTCACAGGCCGCGACACAAGCGCCCCTCAACCGTCGTCAGATCATGGAAACGTTCAGGCACTACAACAGTGCCGGATTCGGCACCTTCGACCAGGCGTTCAAGGCCGCCGGAAGGATCACCCAGGCAGGGCTGATCGGCGCCGTCCACTCGGTACGGACCTACGACCCCACCAGCATCGTCGACGGCGAAATTGAGTACCTCACCCAGGCCCACGAAACCATCGTCTTCGAAGACCACGCCGAACTCGACCAGTGGGCAGACACCAACGGCCTACGCGTCGTCGAAGGTCGCAGCAACCACGACATCCTCACCAGCATCAACCCCTACCAACACCCCCACAACGGGCTCATCGAAACCCACGACCTCTACATCCAACACCCCCACCTCTCAGCCCAGACAGCGCTCCAAGACCAGGAAACCGAACACCGTGCAGTCCAGGCCACCCTGCTCGCAGCCCTCCCCACCACCACCCACACCCCAAACCGGCCCCCCACCCCGACACGCCAGATCGGTGGGTCGGGCCGGGGCGCGGTGCCGGATTGCTCTCGGCCCGTTTCCCCGGACCCGCCCGCCGAACCGGACGTGCGACTCTCACCGCATCCGGCTCTCCATGTGCTGATGCCGATGTCCGGCTGTTATGCCGATTTATGCCGACGTCGGCATAAATCGGCTTATGCCGCGACCGGGGTTATGCCGACCTGTGGAGCGTTGTGGCTGGTCAGAGTGGGGTCTGGGGTGGTGAACGCGGCATAATCCGGCGTCCGGTTGGTCAGAGGTTCTCCAGGAAGGTGAGGATCTGGTCTGGTGGCTGGTAGCGGCCGGGTGTGGTGTTCGGGGTGGTGACGAGGGCGAGGGCGTTCTCCTTGATGGTCATGTCGGCGTGGAGGTAGATCTGGGTGGTGGAGGCGTCTTCGTGGCCGAGCCAGAGTGCGATCACGGAGGTGTCGACACCGGCGTGTAAGAGGGCCATCGCGGCGGTGTGGCGCAGGGTATGCGGCGTCACGGTCTTGGACTTGATCGAAGGGCACTCGTGGGCGGCGGTGGCGGCGTGCTTGGCCACGAGCCGCTCGACGGCATCAGTTGACATGCGGGTCCCGCGGCGGGTCGGGAAGAGCGGCGCA
>JAAYVP010000224.1 GCA_012517115.1 Brooklawnia sp.
ATGCTGGCCGCGCTCACGCAGCAGCGTTGGCGGCTGCGGTTTCCCGGCTTGAACCTGTTCGCCCCCGCCAGTTCGGTCTTGGCCACAGCCATCGTGGGTCTGGTGGCGGGGCAGGTGGTCACCCCGGCGCCCGCACTTGCCGCCCCCAGCATTGAAGTTGCGTCCCAACCGGCACAGGTTGTCGGTGACGGGCAGGCCGTCAGCAGCCACCCGGCTAATCCGAAGGCCAGCGAGGTTCGCAATCACCTGGTGCGTCCGGGCGATGACCTTTGGACGCTCGCCGAGCACTATTACCACGACGGCTCCCGTTGGCGTGAGATCGCCGCGGCCAACCAGAGCGTCCTGCTTGAGTCGACCGACCAGTTGGAACCGGGCACCGTGTTGGCCATCCCGCAGCCGTTGCCCCCGGTAAACGCAGTCGTGGTGCAGCCGGGTGACACGCTCAGCGGCCTGGCTGCCGAGCACTTGGCAGACGCCGACCGGTGGCCCGAAATTGCCGAGGCCAACCCGGGTCGCGTCGACGATCCGAACACCATCGACGTCGGATGGGTGCTGACTATGCCGGGCAGCGATCAGCCGGAGCCGTCCGTCCCGGCGGAGGACTCGCAGCCGGTCTTGGGCCCGGACGACGAACAGGTCCCCCAGGTCTCGGTGGGAGAACTGGCCACCTGCCCGGTGCCAGCAGATCCGCCGATCACCCGAACCGAGACCCAGCCCCCGTCTGCCGCCGCCTGGACCGCGGCACTGCCGTCGTACTTCGGCGCCACACTCGCGGCTGGGTTGGGCGGCGCCTACCTGCTGCGCAGGCGCCAGCAGAGCGCCACCCGTCCGTTGGGACGCCGACTACCGCCGATGCCAGCGACCGCGATAGCCACCAGCGGCGCGCTGACGGCCGCATTCGAGGCCGAATCAGCGCCGGCCGGTCAGATGCCGATCACCCGGGTACTGCTGGGAGAGGGCTCGAACGGGCCAATTCATTGCGACCTTGAGCAGAACGCACTGACTTGGCTGAGCGCTGCGGATGGCGATGACATCGCCGCGGCCACCGCCATCGTCTTGGCGCTCGTGTCAGCCGCACCGGAGGCTGCGATCACCGTGGTGGCCGCCGGTCCAGAGTTCGGCTGGCTGACCAGCATGGACGATCCCCGTCTGGTCGTGCTCGAGCGGGTGGACGATGCGCTGCAACAGCTTGACGACCTGGTGGAGGCTCGTGCCACCAGTCGCCCGGACGACATGACCTTGTCACAGCTGCGCGCAGACCCGGCCCTCGCCGATGCCTGGTCGCCGTTCGTGCTGGTGATCGCGCGCCCACCTGGACGGCCGCTGCCCACCGCCTTGAGTTCGCACGGGGCCTGTGTGGTCATCTGCGGCGGCACGGACGCGCCGGTGGTTTCTGCCTCCACCATCGCGATCGACCACCAGAAGGCGGAGTACCTGCCGACCGGGGCAGTCTTCGAGCCATATCTGGTCAGCGCGCCCGCCCGCCGGGTGCTCACCGAGGTCTTCGAAACCGCGAGTTTGACCGAGTATCCCTCCGCGCCTTGGTGGGACGAGAGACCAGATGCCCAGCTACCCACCGTCCTGCGCGTCGCCGCTTGGTCCGGATCTGTGGAGGAACTACCCGTGGCCTCGACCATCGAACCTGAACATCCCATGCTGAAGTTGCTGGGCCCGGTCGAGCTGATCGGCGCCCGCGGCGAAATCCCCAGCCGCGCAATCAAGCAGTGCGAGGAGTACTGTGCCTGGCTGCTCGAGAATCCCGGTGGCAGCGCTGGCATGATGGCCCGGGCACTCATGGTCGCTGAGCCAACCCGTCGTTCGAACATGTGTCGGTTGCGCAGTTGGCTCGGATCTGATGCGAACGGAGCCGCCTACCTGCCGGACGCCTACACGGGGCGCATCATGCTGCACCCCGGTGTCAGCTCCGACTGGGAACAGCTGCGGTTGTGCCTCAGCGGTGGGGTCAACCGGGTGGGTGACGCAGCCTTGGTCGAGGCTCTAGGCATGGTACGTGGTGCCCCCATGGCTGACGCAGCGCCCGGCCAATGGCATTGGGCCGAACAACTGCGGGCCGACATCTGCGGCACCATCAGGGACTGCGCCGTCGTGCTCGGCCGCCGCGCCGTGGCAGTCGGCAATCTGGAACTCGCGCAATGGGCACTCGACCGCGCCCAGGTCGCCGCACCCGAAGACGAACTGCTGCTCGGCGTCCAGATCCAGATCGCGCACGCCCGCGGCGATCGCGCCCAACTCGACCGGCTCGTCCTGCAGGTCACCCGCCGGGCGCGGATGCTGGGTGTTGATCTAGCTGACGAGACGGTCACCCTGCTGCAAGAGGTTGTGGAGGGACGGGCACGTCTGCGCCGCGCCTGAGAGCGGCCCGGGGCCAGCGGGCTATGTCTGGCTCCCGTCGGAGGCGAGCACCGTGCCGCGGTTGTAGGACGCCCCATCGCTGCGGCTGAGTAGCGTGAAGACCATCGCAAGTAGGACGTACCAACCTGCCATCGCTACCAATGCCGACCGTGACACGCCGTCGGTCGGCAACGTCGCTGCTGCCACCAGCGCCCCCACCACGAGCCCCATGTTGTTGATGACGTCGTAGATCACCATCACCCGGCCGCGCACCCGGTCGGAGATGTGCGCCTGTACCAAGGTGTCGCCGCAGATCTTCACCGACTGCAAGCACAATCCGAGCAGGCAACCTGCTACCAACAGGGTCGCGCGCGTCAGTGCACCGGCAGGAATCAGTTGCGTCAGGCCAGCCAGCGTCAGGCTGGCCAGCAAGGTGCGCCGCACTCCGAGCCGGGCGGCGCTGGGCGTGGCCACCAGGCCGGATAACGCGAAACCCAGGCCGGAAGCAAGGAACCATGCCCCCATCTCGATCATGACTGACTCAAGGTTCTCGTCCGAGCCGAAGTGGTGCCGATAGAGCAGGATGACCTGCGTCATCAAGACGCCGTAGCCGACGCGCGCCCCGAAGACCATGCCGACTCCGACGAACGCTGGCCGGGCATGCCACAGCTCTCGCACCCCGACCGACAACCCGGTCCAGACGCTGGCCCAGGTGCTTCGGACCTCACCGGCATGCGGCCCGAGCCGGCGCCCGGTGAATCGGGCCGCCACCAGTGCCGATCCTGCGAACATCACCGCAGCCAGGGCGAAGGCCAGGCTATCCGCCCAAGCGGGGGACAGCATCCGACCCGACGCCAGCCTTAAAGCCCCGGCCAGCAGTCCGCCGATCATGCCCGACAGCGGTCCGAGCATCGGCATGATCGCGGCGGCCTCAAGGTACTCGTTGGCGGCCACGGTATGCGGCATCCCCGCGCCGAGAGCCGCCAACTGCAAGCGGTTCAACCCCAAGATGACCAGCAGCAGTCCGTACAGCAAGACCTGCCGGTAATCAGCCGCTTCGCCGCTGACCACGACCACGAAGGTAGCGAGGGCCAGCACCAACCTGGTCAGGTCGCAGACAACCACAATGCGCTGCCGAGGGAACCGGTCGAGGATCGGGCTGACGAAGGGTCCGACCACAGAGAAGGGCAGCATGACTAGCGCGATCACGGCGGCGATCGCCCATGCGTTGGGCTGTGATTGTGGGCTGAAAAGGATGAATGCCGCCATGCCGACCTGCACAACCGCGTCCCCGCCCTGCGAGAGCGTCCGTACCGCCACTAGGCGCCGGAACGCCGGGTGTCGCAAGAGTTGGGCCAGTCGGCGCAGGGCTTCCACGCGCCACATGCTAGGACCAACCGGCGCCATGGGGTTGGTGTTGGGTCTGAGGTGCGCCAAAGGGTTCGTGTTGGGCGCGCGGGTACTGTGGAGTCAGTCCAACGAAGGATTCGCCATGTACCAGCCCGATGCGTCGACGGGGTCGAAGGAGCGCCCATGCGAGCCCCACGAGACTGGGTGGCGTCGCGTCGATGCATTGCGCAAAGCCGAAATGGCGCAAACGGCTGCGAAACGCGAGGCAATGGTCGCGCAGCAGTTGATCGACCAGTTCATCGCCCAGGCCCGGGAGCGAGGCATTCGGCCGGAGCCCTTGCGGATGAAACTGTCCGGGGGCGGCACGGCCCGCACAGACAAGAAGGGCTGGTACATCAAGGTCGATCAGACCGTCGCGATCGGAGAGGATGGCGGCTACTACATCCTCTCGATGCCCGGAGGGCTGAGGGAGCGCGTCAGTGGCGTCAGGTTGCGACCGAGCCAGCCGTGCTTGGAGGTCAGTCGTGGTGGACGCGATGGGGAGACCGGAGGACTGTCTGATTTCCTCACCAAGCGGCTGCGTCAAGCG
The DNA here is from genome assembly GCA_012517115.1 of Brooklawnia sp. GTDB lineage: Bacteria > Actinomycetota > Actinomycetes > Propionibacteriales > Propionibacteriaceae > Brooklawnia. The sequence goes on from JAAYVP010000224.1 coordinate 4,292, forward strand.
CTAGGGGGCTGCTGGTCGCCCCCAACAACCCCCTAGGCCTTGCGAGCAATCTACGCCAGCCATGACGAAAGCAAGAAGTTCTCAGGAAATTCGTATGCTCGCAGTTGCCTTTGGTCACCATTGTGTTGCGATTGCCAAGGTTGCCTTGACCGGTCTTTTGCGGCGTTCATAGACTGCACGCGCCAACCAGTGATTGGTGTTAGGACATCCCTGGAGCGCGGCTGCTCCAATCGATCTGTAGAGGGGGACCCGGATGCGGATCCCCACAAGGAGGCACATAACTAATGAAGATGTCTAAGGTGCTCATGACCGGCGCGATCGGCTTGGTGTCACTGGGCTTGGCCGCGTGCGGTGGTGGCGGCTCCTCCAGCGGCAGCGGCTCGGCGGACGCCGGCAGCGGAGCGACGAAAGTCTTCAAGCTCGCATTCAACCAGACCGATCAGCATCCGCAGTACGCGGCCGGTGTGGAACTCGGCAAGCGGCTTGAAGAGGTCACTGATGGTCGTTACTCAGTCAAGGTGTACCCGAATGAGCAACTGGGCGGGCAGGCGGATGTCATCCAGAACCTCTCGAACGGCACCGTCGAGCTGATGTGGGTCGGCGGCCCCGTGCTTGAGGGCTTCAACAAGGACTTCGTGGTTTTCAACCTGCCGTACGTTTTCGACTCGGTGGACGCCCAGCTCGCCGTGTTGTCGGACCAGGAGGCTCTGGATCCGTTGTTCACCTCCATCGAGGACAGCAAGCAGATCACCGTGCTGGCCGGCGTGAACGCTGGCGTCCGCAACGTCTACAACAGCAAGCACGCGGTCCGCACCCCGGAAGACCTGAACGGCCTGAAGATCCGCGTTCAGCAGTCGGACTCCCAGGTGCGCATGATCGAACTCATGGGTGCCGTCGCGTCCCCGATGAACAATGGCGAGACCTACTCTGCTATGCAGACCGGCGTGCTCGACGGTGCCGAGAACAACGAAGTCACCTGGGACGCGCTGAAGCACAGTGAGGTCGCCAAGTACTACTCGTACACTCGTCACCTGATCATCCCGGATTACCTGTTGATGAGCACCAAGGCCCTCGACGCAATGTCGCAGGAAGATCAGGCGGCTCTGATGGAGTTGCTGCCTGAGATCCAGAAGATCGCCAACGACGGCTTCGCCGCCTTCACCCAGGAATCGATCGACCACGCGACCTCGATCGGCGCGCAGTTCAATGACGACGTCGACGTGGCAGCTTTCAAGGCCCGCGTGCAGCCGCTGGTCGACGAGTCCGTGAACGAGAACGATGTCCGGAAGGGTCTCTACGACCTCATCCAGCAGGCCAACGCAGCAAATCCTGCCAAGTGAGCAACTGACCATTTCGATGGCAAGGTCCGGGTCCCCCACTCCGGGGGCCCGGGCCTTGCCATATGAGGCGAATGATCACGATCCGGTTACTGCTGTTGCTTGGTTGCCGCGGTTCCTTGACCAGCGCGCGCAGCAGTTCCTAGACTCCTTTCATCAAACTGAACGGCGTTCGGTTTGACGTACGAGTCGAGATGATGGGGTCCCGACGAGGCGTCCGTGCCAGCGGGACGCGGGTCTTTCCGCCCGCAAAGCACAGTATCAAGGAGGTACA
>JAAYVP010000225.1 GCA_012517115.1 Brooklawnia sp.
CTGAACGAAGTCTGCGCTGATCTGACCGAACGCCGGATCGGCGTCGTCGGTCACAACGGCTCGGGCAAGTCGACCTTTGTCCGGATGCTCAACGCACTGCTGGTGCCCAGCCGGGGCGTGGTTCGGGTGAACGGGATGGACACCGCCAAACAGGCCGGCAAGGTTCGCAAGCAGGCGGGATTCCTGTTCACCGACCCAGACAACCAGATCATCATGCCGACCGTCCGCGAGGACGTTGCGTTTGGCCTGCGCAAATCGGGTCTGACCAGGCAGCAGGTCAATGAGCGGGTCGACCAGGCGCTGGCGCGCTTCGGGCTGGAGAGCCACCGGGACCACCCCGCGCACCTGCTCTCGGGTGGCCAGAAGCAGTTGCTCGCGCTGGCTTCCGTCCTGATCACCGAACCCGAGTTGATCATCATGGATGAGCCGACCACCCTGCTCGACCTGCGCAACGCCCGCATGATCGGACGCGTCATCGCCGACCTGCCCCAGACGGTCGTGCTGGCCACCCATCACCTCGATCTGCTTGACGAGTTCGACCGAGTGCTGGTCTTCGACGCCGGACGCCTGGTCGCCGACGCCCCGCCCGCCCAGGCACTGGACTGCTACCGCGGGCTGATGGTCTGAGATGGCGATCGGTATCAACACTCTTGGCCTGTACCGTCCGGGCGACTCGCTGCTGCATCGGACCGGTGCCGCGACCAAGTTGGTCGGGCTGCTGACGCTCGGCGCGATGTCGGTCTGGCTGCAACGCGATTGGTGGCTGGTGTTGGTCGGACTGGCCGTGGTGACGGGCTGCTATCTGCTGGCTGGGTTCGGCGTTGGCCTGATGGCCAGGCAGGTGCGTCCCATGCTGTGGATCCTCCTCTTCACAGCGGCGATGAACTGGTGGGTCGCAGATTGGCAGCGTGCGGTGTCGGTGGTCGGCATGATCGCCACCCTGGTGGCCGCCGCGGCACTGGTTACGCTCACCACCCCCACTGCCGCGTTGGTCGACGTCGTGGTGGGGGCTGCCGCACCGCTGCGCCGATTCGGCGTCGATCCCGAGCGGATCGGGCTGACTCTGTTGCTCGGCATCCGCTGTGTACCGGTTGTCGCGGGCCTTGCTCGAGAGGTCCGGGAGGCCCAAATCGCGCGTGGCGCGGTGCGTGACATACGCGCGTTCGCCGTGCCGCTGCTGGTAAGGGCCTTGCGGGACGCGGACGCCATCGGCGAAGCGCTGGTGGCCCGGGGATTCGACGATTAACCCAGCGTGGATGCCCGCGCCACCAGTACCGGTTCGAGCAGCACATTGGTGTGGACATGGTTGGGGTTGCTCGACTCATCCTCGAGCAATTCCAGCGCGATTTCGCCCATCCGGACCTCGTGCTGCTGGATGCTGGAGAGCGGGATGATCGCCGAGCTGCTGAACTCCAGATCGTCGCAACCAATCACCGCGATGTCGTGGGGGACGCGCAACCTGCCGTCCCTCACCAGTACCTGCACCGCCCCGATTGCCAGCATGTCGCTGGTGCAGAAAAGGGCATCCGGGCGCTCATCGGCCGGCAGATCGAGGATGGTTCCTGCGACCCGACAACCCGCCGTGATCGAGGTGCCTTCGACCTGCACCAGCGTGGCCTCGACGCGGAACTCTTGGGCGACCTGCTGGGCGCCACGCCATCGCCTGATGGGTGAGGTCTGGCCCACCGGGGCGACGACCATGATCTTGCGACGGCCAGTGGTGGCCAGATGCTCGCCGGCCAAGCGGCCAGAAGTGAGGTCATCAGCAGCTACCGAGCAGAGACGTCCGGTGGGGTCGTGGGTGGATGCCAGCACGACTGGGGTGCCACGCCTGCTGATGGCCTGCTCTGTCGACACGTCGAGCGACTTCGGGGCAACGATGATGCCGCGGACTCGTTGCTGTTCGAACAACGACAGGTAGTGGCGCCGCCGGGCCAGGTCGCCCTGACTGTGGGCGATGAAGATGTAAAGGTCACGACGCTCGGCTTCCTGGCTGATACCGACCCCCAGGTTGGCGAAGTACGGATTGGTGGGGTTGGGATACAGGTAGCCGACCATGGCCGAGCGGCCCACCTTCAGTTGCCGAGCGGCGTGGTTGGGGACGTAACCCAACTCTTCGATCGCGTTCTCGACGGCGGCGCGACGACGCGCGGAAACACGTTCGGGGCGGTTCAGCACATGCGAGACGGTGCCCACCGATACCCCGGCCAATAGGGCCACATCCTTGATTCCCACGCGAGGGGGTCGCGCTGTCATGGGAGGTAGTCAATCATCGCCGAGAGTGGCCCGCTTGGCTGTCCAGCAGCCAAGCGGGCCACTGCTTCGGCGGGGGGTCAGGCGAACTTGGTCTGCCTGCCGATCGTGCCGACGAGGCTCTCGCGGTAGTCGGCAGCTTTCATCCGAGCCAACTCAGCCTCCGCCTCCGCGGTGCGGACGTCGAGGTTCATGCGATGGGCCACCCGGTAGTTTCCCTCGGCCGAGGAGAACTCGCGCAGCATGTCCAGTCCGCGCTGCTGGTGGGCGACATCCAGGTCTCGCTTGGCATCCAGCCGCGCTGCGTACCAATCGCTGGCGAGCACCGACTCGCGGGTGAAGAGCTCTCGGAACTCCGGGGTGTCCAGCTGCCAGCCCTCGGCAGTCTGGCCATTGGCCATGATCTCCAGCAGCCCTCTGAGCGGGGGAACCGCCAATTCGATGCCGCCATCGTCGAAGTACGCCTGGGCCACCCGCTGGTGGGTGGTCACGATGACGTCCATCGATTCGGCGAAGATTGCTTCGTCCTGCAGTTCGGGTCGCAGCATGTCTTCGGTGA
>JAAYVP010000226.1 GCA_012517115.1 Brooklawnia sp.
ACACAGGGGCCGGCCTGAATGACGGTTACCGGGATCACCCGGTTGTTCTCATCCCAAACCTGGGTCATGCCGAGCTTGGTGCCCAGCAGTCCCTTCACATTACGTTCGTTGCTCATATCAGCGGCCTCACGGAAGCTTGATCTCGATGTCGACACCAGCCGGCAGGTCAAGACGCATCAGCGAATCCACCGTCTTGGGGGTCGGGTCGAGGATGTCGATGAGCCGCTTGTGGGTTCGCATCTCGAAGTGCTCGCGGCTGTCTTTGTACTTGTGTGGCGAGCGGATGACGCACCACACGTTCTTCTCGGTCGGCAGCGGCACTGGGCCGGCAACCTTGGCACCCGTCCGGGTGACGGTGTCGACGATCTTGCGCGCCGACGAGTCAATGACCTCATGGTCATAGGCCCGAAGCCTGATGCGGATCTTTTGTCCCGCCACGGTGTGTTCCTTCTACTCGTCCCTGCGTCTGTAACCGGATGGTTCCTGGCGACAAGCAGACTGGAAGCGAACCGAAAATCGACCGATTTCGCGTCCAACACTGCTTCTCAATGCCGTGTTGCTCGACCCCCGAGGTCGGGTGTGTCGCGCACGATTCACCGCACCAGATCCAAACCCACTGTTCAGATGCCAACCAGTCCGCCGCGTCCACCCGAGGGTGTCCGGTAACGCAGTGGGCTATGCCCACCTCCAACTGGGTGCGGCCCCCGTCACGGACCCACGAGACCGCCAGAAGCCTGCCCCAGAGACCAGCCTGCCCACCCGATCTCGGCATTTCCTACTGCCTGCTTCGCGACGTGCACATGCTGAGCCCCAAAGGAGCAACCTGCTAATAATTGCATGCCCCAGGTGGCCGATTCAAATCGGCGACCCCAGCCCGAGTATCTGCCCTCACAAAGCAGCCCGCAGGCTGGTCAAGCGCGACAGCGAGGAATCGCGTCCCAGGATCACCATCGATTCGAACAACGGCGGTGAGACCTGCTCACCGGTGATCGCGACCCGCACCGGGGCGAACGCGAACTTCGGCTTGAGAGCCAGGCCGCCCACCAGTGCGCCGCGCAACGCCTCCTGGATCGCCGCTGCAGTCCACTCCCCCAGATCAGCCAAGGCACCAGACGCGGCGTCCAGCACCTGCCCAGCGTCCGGCCCGAGCTTCGCCACAGCGTCGGGGTTGACAACGAGTTGGTCGTCGGGGGTGAGCAGGAATCCGATCTTGGGCAAGGCGTCGGCCAACGTGACCAAGCGCTCCGCAATCAGGGGCGTCGCAGAGCGCACGATCTCACGTCCGGCGGGAGGAACCTCAGCCCATTGCCCCGAAGCCAACGCGAACTCGACGATCCGGTCAGCGAGTTCGTCGCAGGGTAGAGCGCGGATGTAGACCCCGTTGAGCCAATCCAGCTTCTTCATGTCGAAGATCGGCCCCACAGTACTGACCTTCGACCAGCGGAAATCCGCCACGAACTCATCAAAACTCGACACCTCCTGCTCGCCGGCGGCAGGCGGGTAGGCAAGTAGTTGCAGGAAGTTGCGCAGGGCCTCCGGCAGATAGCCCTGCTCACGGAACCACAGCAGCCGAGCTGCCGGGTTCTTCCGCTTAGAGATTTTCGACTTGTCGGGATTGCGCAGCAACGGCATATGGGCGTATTCGGGTTCTTGCCAGCCCAGCCAGCGATAGAGGAGTCGGTGTTTGGGCGTGGAACTGATCCACTCCTCGCCCCGTACCACGGTGGTGATCTGCATCAGGTGATCGTCGACTACGACAGCCAAGTGGTAAGTCGGGTAGCCGTCCGCCTTCAGGATGACCTGGTCGTCCGGCATCGGCGCCCGCACCTCACCGCGGACGAGGTCGTTGAACGACAGTTCTACATCGGCGGGTATGAGCATCCGCACCACGGGGGTCTCGCTGAAGCCTGGAAGCTCGGCGCGCTCATCGCGAGTGAGGCCTAGACAGAGCCGGTCGTACCCGGTGTCTGCCTGCTTGCTGGCCTGTTGCTCGGCCCGCATCTGTGCTAGCCGCTCGGACGAACACCAGCAATAGTAGGCGTGGCCGGCTTCGATCAGTTGGTCAACATAGGGACGGTAAGTCTCCAGTCGTTCGGACTGCCGGTATGGGGCATACGGTCCGCCCACCTCCGGACTCTCGTCAGCCTCCAGACTCAACCAGCGCAGCGAGTCGTAAACCTGCTGCTCAGATCCGGCCACCAACCTGTTGCGATCGGTGTCTTCGATACGGACCACGAACTGCCCGCCGGTGCGCACAGCCCACGCCTTATCGAACAGTGCCATGTATGCGGTTCCAACGTGCGGGTCGCCGGTCGGGCTCGGGGCGACGCGGGTGCGGGCGGGAGCGTTCACGATCGACCAGCCTACCGGGCGTTCGGTGAGCCTCGTAACGGGTGGGGACCGTCTGCGGATGCCAGCGGTGGCGGCAGATCGTCGCGCATCTGGCAACAACCGTCCCACCGCAGCCCATCTGCCACTAGCGTGTGGGCATGCGAGTCCAAGACGTGCTGAAGCGCAAAGGCCACGACGTGGTCACGATTTCTCCGTCCGCCTCAGTGGGTGACCTGTTGAAGTTGCTCAACGAACACCGCATCGGTTCAGTCGTCGTCATGGACGGGGACCAGATGGTGGGCATCGTCTCCGAGCGGGATATCCTGAACCGGCTGGCGGTATCCGCTGACGACATCCGCACCGTTCCCGTGCACGAAGTAATGAGCCAGACGCGGGTTTGCTCTCTTGACGATGACACCGCCGAGTTGGCCGCGGTCATGACCGAGTTCCGAGTCCGTCATCTGCCAGTGGTCGATGAGGACGGTCGGCTGCTGGCCATCGTCAGCATCGGCGATGTCGTGAAGGCACGCCTTGACACCCTCACCGAGGAGCGCGACCACCTGATCAACTACGTGCAGCAGGAACCGCCTGCCGGCCGCGTGGTCAGCCAAGACTAATCGACCGACAGCGCAGCCGAAGGCCGAGCTCCGCTAGCAGGACCAGTCGCCCCGACTCCCGCGACCAACGTGGAGTCGGCCAGGCTCGGTCCTGGGCGTCCCTCGCTGTCTAGTACCCGCGCTGGAGGCTTCGCTCGATCGGAATGATCGCCACCGACGGCGGTGGGCACGACCGTCTCGCTTGTCTTTGCGTGCCGCTGCGGGTTTGATCCACGCGCCAAACGAGCGTGTGCCGGCCAACGCATCCCTCGGCATTCAGGCGCTGAAAAGCGTCTCGCCCGCCCCCTCGGAGTGGGGACGGGCGGGACGGAGAAGCTGTCAGCTCAGCGTGTCACTTGATGATCTTGGTGACGCGGCCAGCGCCAACGGTGTGGCCGCCTTCACGGATCGCGAACTTGAGGCCTTCCTCCATGGCGATCGGCTTCTGCAGCACGACGTTCATGTCGGTGTTGTCACCCGGCATGACCATCTCGGTGCCCTCGGGCAGCGAAACGGTTCCAGTCACGTCGGTGGTGCGGAAGTAGAACTGCGGGCTGTAGTTCGAGAAGAACGGCTTGTGCCGGCCACCCTCCTCCTTGGTCAGCACGTAGACATTGCCCTGGAACTCGGTGTGGGGCTTGGTGCTGCCGGGCTTGATGACGACCATGCCGCGCTCCACGTCCTCCTTCTTGGTGCCACGAAGCAGCAGACCGACATTGTCGCCCGCCTGACCCTCGTCCAGGATCTTGCGGAACATCTCGACGCCGGTCACGGTGGTGGTCTGGGTCGGGGCTAGTCCCACGATCTCAACGGACTCACCGGTCTTGACCATGCCGCGCTCGATACGTCCGGTGACCACTGTGCCACGGCCGGTGATCGTGAAGACGTCCTCCACGGGCATCAGGAACGGCTTCTCGGTCTCGCGCACCGGCTGCGGGATGTACTCGTCGACGGCGTCCATCAACTCGAGGATGCTCGCGCTCCACTTCGGGTCGCCGTTCATGGCAGGGAACGCAGCCACCCGCACGACGGGGCATCCATCGCCATCGAACTCCTGCTCGGACAGTGCCTCACGCACCTCCATCTCGACCAGTTCGATGAGTTCCTCATCGTCGACCATGTCGCACTTGTTCAAGGCGACCACGATCGCCGGGACGCCGACCTGGCGGGCCAACAGAATGTGCTCGCGGGTCTGGGCCATCGGACCGTCGGTCGCGGCAACGACCAGGATCGCGCCGTCCATCTGGGCAGCACCGGTGATCATGTTCTTGACGTAGTCAGCGTGACCAGGGCAGTCGACGTGCGCGTAGTGGCGCTTCTCAGTCTGGTACTCGACGTGGGCAATCGAGATGGTGATGCCACGCTGGCGCTCTTCTGGCGCCTTGTCGATCTGGTCGAACGCGGAGACCGCGTTCAAGTTGGGGTACTTCTCGTGTAGCACCTTGGTGATCGCCGCCGTCAGCGTGGTCTTGCCGTGGTCGACGTGGCCGATGGTGCCGATGTTGCAGTGCGGCTTGGTCCGCTCGAACTTGGCCTTTGCCACTTGGGCTCCTTCTGGTTTGTCGCCACGCTGGTTGCGTGGCACACCTCGTTTTCGATTGCGGGTGTTCCCGCAATCCACTTGTCCTGCTCACAGGCTGGTCAGGACCCGCGGGCATCACCCACGAACCTTACCAATTCTCGTCCGGTCTTCGCCGAGAGTCAAACCGCCGACCGTCGGCACCCGGTGAGCGGCCGGACACGGCCCACCGGTTGGCGTCAATTCAGAGTTCGCCGCGGGCCTTCGCGACAAGCTCGTCGGAGATGGCCTTGGGAACTTCGCCGTAGGAATCGAACTCCATTGCGTAAGTGGCCTGCCCGGACGTCTTTGAGCGCAGATCTCCCACATAGCCGAACATCTCAGACAGCGGCACCAAGGCGCGCACCACACGGTTACCGTGCTGCTCGTCCATTGACTGCACCTGGCCACGGCGCGCGTTCAGGTCACCGATGACAGTGCCCAGGTAGTCCTCGGGAGTTGTCACCTCGACTGCCATCAACGGCTCAAGCAGGGCCGGATCCGCCTTGCGGGCGGCCTCCTTGAACGCCATCGACCCGGCGATCTTGAAGGCCAGCTCGGAGGAGTCCACGTCGTGGTACGCGCCGTCGACGAGGGTCACCTTGATGTCCTCAACCGGGTACCCGGCAAGCACGCCGAACTGCATTGCCTCCTGGACGCCGCGATCCACCGCCGGAATGTATTCCTTGGGGATACGGCCACCAGTGACGGCATTGACGAACTCGTAGCCCTTGCCGGCCTCCTGTGGCTCCAGGTTGATGATGACCTTGCCGTACTGGCCGGAGCCACCCGACTGCTTCTTGTGGGTGTACTCCACGTTGGTCACCGGACGACGCAGGGTCTCGCGGTAGGCGACCTGAGGCTTGCCGATGTTGGCCTCCACATGGAATTCACGCCTCATCCGGTCGATCAACACCTCGAGGTGCAGTTCACCCATGCCCGCGATGATGGTCTGACCAGTCTCTTCGTCGGTGTGGACGCGGAAGGTCGGGTCCTCTTCAGCGAGCCGCTGGATGGCCGCTCCTAGCTTCTCCTGGTCAGCTTTCGACTTCGGCTCGATGGCCTGCTCGATCACCGGGTTCGGAAAGTCCATCGACTCCAGGACCACCGGGCTCGCCGGATCGCACAGGGTGTCACCAGTACCGGTTTGCTTGAGACCCATCACCGCGCAGATGTTGCCGGCGGGGATACTCGGCACCTCTTGGCGCTTGTTCGAGTGCATCTGGTAGATCTTGCCGATGCGTTCGCGCTTGCCGGTTACCGCGTTCAGGACCTGGCTACCGGCCTGAAGGACGCCCGAGTAAACCCTCACATAGGTCAACTTGCCCAAGTGCGGGTCAGCAGCGATCTTGAAAGCGAGAGCCGCCAGCGGCTCGTTCTTGTCTGGGTGGCGCTCGATGATGACTGACTCGTCCCCGGGCTTGAAACCTTCGATGGCGGGAATGTCGACCGGGGCCGGCAGGTAGTCGACCACCGCGTCCAGCAGCGGCTGGATGCCTTTGTTCTTGAATGATGTGCCGCAGATCACCGCGGTGAAGGCGTTGGCCAGCACACCACGACGGAGGGCCGCTTTGAGTTGTTCCACGGTGGGCTCGATGCCTTCGAGGTAGAGCTCCATCAGTTCATCGTCGTGCTCGGCGACCGTCTCGATCATCTCCGCCCGGGCGGCAGTGGCCGCAGCCAACATGTCAGCGGGGATCTCCTCGACCTCGAAGTCGGCACCCAGCGTGGTCTCGCCTCGGTAGGTCTTGGCCACCATCTCGACCAAGTCGACCACACCCAGGAACTTCGCCTCAGCGCCGATCGGCAACTGCAGCAGAACGGGAGTCGTCGCCAGTCGCTCCCGGATCGTCTTGACTACGAACTCGAAAGACGCGCCGGTGCGGTCCAGCTTGTTGACATAGCAGATACGCGGCACACCGTACTTGCTGGCTTGACGCCAAAC
>JAAYVP010000227.1 GCA_012517115.1 Brooklawnia sp.
CCCAGTTGCTGTGCGTAGGCGTTCACCAAGCCGGTGGCGTTGACGTCACGCCGATCGTAGGAGTAACCCCGCAGATCGGCGTAGCGGATTCCAGCGATCCGCAGGTTCTCGAACTCGTTGTAGCGGCCGACTGCTGCGAAAGCGATGCGATCGTAGATCTCGCTGATCTTGTGCAGCGTGCCGCTGGGGTTCTCGGCGACCATGACAATGCCATCACGAAAACGCAGCGCAACCACCGACCGGCCACGGGCGATGCCTTTGCGGGCGAAGTCGGCGCGGTCCTTCATCTGCTGCTCGGGGGCCACGTAGAACGGCAGGCTCACATCGTCTCCAGTACTCGAGTGGTCAGGTCGGCCACCTCGGCGACCGGCAACTGCTGGACGCCAGCGGGTGTGGCGGTCATCACCACCGGGAAGATCCGGCGGGCGAGGTCGGGCCCACCGGTGGCCGCGTCGTCGTCGGCGGCGTCGTAGAGTGAACGGATGACGGCGGCGATCGCCTCGCCGGCGGCGCTGTCGGGATTGTGGGTCTTCTTCAAAGAACCACGCGCGAATGCGGCCCCGGAGCCGATGGCGTGGAAGCCGGACTCCTCGTAGCGTCCGCCGGTCGCGTCGTAGCCGAAAATGCGGCCTTCGCGCCGCTCATGGTCCCAACCGGCCAGCATCGGGATGACCGCCAAACCCTGCATGGCCATCGTCAGGTTGCCACGCACCAGCGCGCCGAGACGATTCGCCTTGCCGTCGAGACTGAGTGGTACTCCCTCGATCTTCTCGTAGTGCTGAAGTTCGACCTGGAACAACCGGACCAGTTCGACCGCGATGCCTGCCACCCCAGCAATCCCGATGATGCTGTGCTCATCGGCACCGAAGACCTTCTCGATCTCGCGTTGGGCGATCATGGTGCCCATGGTCGCGCGTCGGTCGCCTGCCATCACCACCCCGCCCGCGAAGTTCGCCGCGACGATCGTGGTGCCCTGGGGGGCAAGCGCCGCAGCCCCGGCGCCTACAGTCGGCAACGCCGAGGGTGCCACTCGCGCGGCATATTGCACAAAGGAGCTATCCAGCTCCGGGACGTGTGGGACAGTCATGATTGGCACAGCCTACCGCGCCGGGCCGACACGCCCGGATGCGAGAACAGCGCTCAGTCAGCCGAGTTCGGTGGCCCTCGCTCGATTCGCCTCGATGTGTTCCGCCTTGACGTTGCGCGGCACCGGGCCGGAGTAGTCGGGGCCGTATGCGCCGGGTGCCGGTCGCCTCTTGCGCAGCGGGGCCTGCACGCCCGGCGCAAGCCTGCGGCTCATCACCAGGAAACCGGTGTGGGCGGTGGTGGCGTGGCCAGGACGAATCGCCAAGCCTTCGGCATGCCAGTCGCGCACCGAGACTTCGGTGGCCTTCGGCTCGGTGAAGCCGCCGTGCGCTCGCACGGTGTCCATGATGCGCCCCATCTGGGTGGTGGTGGCGACATAGCAGCACAAGATGCCGCCCGGAACCAGAACGCTTGCTACTGCCGCCAGACAATCCCAGGGGGAAAGCATGTCGAGGATCGCCCGATCGACCGGTTCGTCGGCCAGCACTTCGGCGAGGTCACCGATCGTGACTGTCCAGGCCGGATGCCGACCGCCGACGAACTGTGCCACGTTGGCGATGGCCACTTCGGCGAACTCCGCGCGTCGCTCGTAGCTGTGCAGGCGTCCGCTGGGGCCGATTGCTCGCAGTAACGCCAGGCTCAACGCCCCCGAACCCACACCGGCCTCCAAGACCCGCGCCCCTGGGAAGATGTCGGCGCGCATCAAGATCTGGGCGGCGTCCTTCGGATAGATGATCGCGGCCTGACGGGGCATGGAGACGATGAACTCGTTGAGCAGCGGCCGGAATACCGTGTAGTCAAGACCGCCGACTGTGGTCACCACCACCCCCTCGGGTCGGCCGATGACGTCGTCGTGCGAGAGGCCACCCTTGGTGGTGTGGAAGGTCTTCCCGGCTTCCAGCAGCAACGATTTACGGTTCCCCTTCGGGTCGGTAAGGGAGACCCATTCGCCCGCCTGTAGAACCCCGGTGCGCACACCCGAGTAAGTCGGAGGATTGAGCTCACCCACTCGCCCGCACCTCGTGCCAGATGCGAGACAGGTCATCTGCCGTTAGGCCGGCCAGCGTGTCAAGGTTGACCTGGCCGGGCGCGGTGGGCAGCGGCACCATGCCAGGCACCGCGATCACCACGGCGCCGGACGCCCGCCCAGCAGCCGTACCCGGCAATGAATCTTCAACGACGATGCAATCGAATGCTTCGATTCCGAGCCGCTCAGCTGCCATCAGGTAAGCATCGGGTGCTGGCTTGCCGCGGGGCATCTCAGGCCCGCTGACTACCGTGCTGAACGTCCCCGGTGGCAGGTGCCGCAAGCCCGCATCCAGCAGTTCGGGAGGGCTGGCCGAGACCACAGCCATTGGGGTATTTCGGGCAGACAGTTCGGCTACCAACTCTTGAACACCTGGCAGCCAGGGCGGGCCCTTGGTTTCCAGATGGTGGCGGACATCGTCGGCTATCTGCGACCAGAATTCATCGGGTTCGACGTGCAACGGCTCACCTAGTTGGACGCTCGCCTCGGCGAGCATCGCACGCATTGTGGCCGGCCCGGAGGCACCGCACAGGGCGACGCCCTGCTCGTAGCTCCAGGCCACGCCGTAGCGGGCCATCACTTCGATCTCGGTCTGGATCCAGACCTCCTCGGTGTCGACCAGAGTGCCGTCGAAATCCCACAGGACCGCGCTGGGTCTGATCGGGCTCATCACGAGGTCCATTGTGGCATGGCTGCGATACTGGGCCGGTGACTGAAGACCCCACCAAGCACCCAGATCCAGCGAACGTCCAGATTGAGCCCAACTTGCAATCCCCGGTAGCGCAATCCCCGGCAGCGCCACCGCCCCCCTCGGTAAGAATGGTGCCGCCGCCCCCGCAACCCTTGTCACGGGCCACTGCGGAGGAGAAGCCTTTCGCCCGCGGCTTCGGGATCGGCATTGGCGCGGCTCTTGGTGTCGGCCTGGTCACCATGGCCCTGCTCATAGTGAGCCTGCTCGGCATCGGTGTGGTCGCGAAGGCTGCCAGTGGTGGCCGTCCCGACCTGTCCGCGGCTTACCAGCATGTCTGGGGACCGACCAACGCGTCCAACACCATGCTCGCGCTGAATATCTCCGGCGCCATCGACGGCGCAGGGAACGGCACGATGTTCACCACCGGCACCTACGGGTACGAGATCGCCGAGCAACTGGACACCCTTGAGGCCGACGACTACTCCGGTGTCGTGCTGCTCATGGACACCCCCGGCGGCAGCATCTACGGCGCCCGGGCGATCGCCGAAGCGGTGATCCGCTACCAGGAACGGACCGGGCGGAAGGTCGTGGCCTACGTACAGTCGATGTCTGCGTCCGGTGGCATGTATGCGATGGCGCCAGCCGACATGATCATCTCCGATTACGGCACCTTCGTCGGCAGTATCGGGGTCATCTTCGGGCCGTTCGACCGGTATCGCGAAGTGACCGGATTGACCGGCAACATCTTGACGTCCGGTGTCGAGACCCAGGGCGGCATCACCCGGGAGTACCTGACCCGCGGCACCGGGAAGGACTTCGGCAATCCGTTCCGCGACATGACCGACGAAGAACGAGCCGTCTACGGCCAAGGCATGGACGTGGAGTACGCGCAGTTCGTCGACTTCGTCGCCGAACATCGCGGTATCCCGGCGGAGCGCATCCGCACCGAGCTGGGGGCATTCATGTTCGATCCGCAGACGGCCACTGAGAATGGCCTGGTGGACGCGGTGATGGGACGCCCAGACGCCTTCCGCGCCGCGGCCGACCTAAACGAGGTCGATCCAAACGACACCAAGGTGGTCTCCCCCGCCCTACCCAACAGCCTCGCTACCTGGTTCGGCGTGGAGCAGCGCATCCCCGGACACAACGTTCCGCTGAGCACCCTGGACGGCGTCGCCGCCACCAGCCAGATCTGTGTCGGTGCACCCACGGTGCTGGCATTCGCCGGTGACTTCAGCCAGGTTTGCGGGTAGACGCGGATCCAGGGTGCTCTGAGTCGACTCAGGCCACGAACAGGGGCTTGAGATGACGCTCGTACAGGTTGGTCGTGACATTGCGCTCGACATCGGCGCGGTACGTG
Organism: Brooklawnia sp.; assembly: GCA_012517115.1. Classification (GTDB taxonomy): domain Bacteria; phylum Actinomycetota; class Actinomycetes; order Propionibacteriales; family Propionibacteriaceae; genus Brooklawnia. The sequence continues at coordinate 4,165 of JAAYVP010000227.1, forward strand.
TCGAGGGCGTCCAGGTAGCGCTGACCCATCTTGGCGGCGAGCTTGAAGCCGACGTGCAGTAGTTGGCGCACGTTGAGGTCGTAGGCCGGGTTGGATTGATCGTGGCGCAGCGCGTCGGCGTACTGCTCGCTGGTCCAGCCATCAACCTCATCCGGGCTGGGCAGAGCCGCCTGGTCGATATCGATCACGTCGGCGTAGGGCGCCACCAACTCGTCGAACATGCCGTAGGCCGAACGGTAGATCTCTTTGGCGATCTGCAGCCCCTCGCCGCCGCCTTCGGCCAGCCCGATGAGTTCTTCCAGCCAGGTGGTGCCCGCGGTCTTCAGGTGCAGGCCGGCGTCCAGGTCACGAACGATCTGCCCGATGCCCGGGTAGAGGGAGAACTTATCGCTACCGGTGTGCACCGAAATCTTCAGGTTCGGCTTCAGGCCGAACTCGTTGATGGCCCACTGGATCACCGCGACGTCAGAGCGGAACTCGGCCAGGAACTCGGCTACATCGCCGACGTAGTCGACGCCCTTGTTGAAGCGGCCGGAGAACTTGATGGCGACGGTGTCGGCCGGGATCTGCATGAAGGCGATCTCGGAGAGGATCACCAGCAGGTCGGCTGGGCTCTGGGTCTCGGGCGACTCGTCCATCGCAACCTCGACGTGATCGAGCTTGCCGCCCTCGGCCTTGACATGCAGGTAGATTCGCTGCGCCTCCTCCAGCGCGAACAAGTAGCGATCGGCCAGCTTGGTCAGCACAGCCTGGGTGACCTCGATCGGAGCTGACGCACCGGGCACGTCATGGCTGCCAAGCAACCGCTGGTTGCGCTCCAGGAAAGCTGCGCGCGACTCTTCAGTGCTGGCTTTGCCGATGCAGTTGGTCACGTCGATGGTGTAAAAGTCGCAGTAGGGGATGAACCAATCGACATTCGCCAGGCCCACGTGGTCGGCGTCGACGTAGTACTGGCCCTGCCAGCCGGTCGCCGCGGCGGCGGCGTCGGCCGCGGCGCGCTGATCGGCCGGAGACGTGCCGATGATGGTGTGCTCACGATTCGACTTGTTCCACACTATGGCGACGTCGACACCGTCTGCCTTGATCTTCTCGAACGCGGCTACCTGCGCGACGCCTTCGCGACCGAACCGGTCACCGGTACCCATTGAAAAGCGTGCGATCGTCATTGATTCCTCCCAGGATTGCGAGTCGGCTTGTGCTGTCTTTGTTGCATCAAATATATCAGTACCGCCACTGGCTTTCTCGGGCGAGAACGCGAGGCGAGCGCGGCTGATGACGCGATTCCGCTTATCAGAGGGCTCCAGACTGCCCGGGAAGGCCCATGGCAACCGTCATGGCAACAGGCCTGCCAGGAAGCAAAGCCTACCTTCCGATCGCTTCTCCACGCTCCGAGCAGCCCAGATCGGCGGGATTCGCTGCTGAGCTAGAATCGCTGTCAAACAGCACCCCGCGCACGATATCCCTGAGCAATCGATGTCGCTCGACCAAGCCGAGGACAATCAAGGGGGCGAGAGCAGATCGCGATCACCCCTCTTGCTACCAGCGGATCGTGGTGCCGACGATCCGACCGAGTGAGGGACGAGTGATCCGAGGAACGGCATCCGAAAGTGGCATGACGAGTCAGATCTATGGATATCTCCTCGAGAAGATTCAGTCCTGCGAATACCCGCCCGGCGCAGAGATCAACGAGAAGACGCTGATGGCGGACACCGGGTTCGGCAGGACTCCGCTCCGCGAAGCACTGCATGCGCTGCAACGGGACGGACTGGTCGAGATCTTCCCCCGCAAGGGCATGCGCATTTCTCCGATCACGACGAG
>JAAYVP010000228.1 GCA_012517115.1 Brooklawnia sp.
ACCGATGCCACCACTATGGCCTGCTGGACACGCGCCTGCCGTGTAGCGGGGGTGGAGGACCAGGTCTTCGTCAACCACAACTCAGTGCCCGGCGGCAGTAGCCTCGGGCCACTGGTGGCCACTCGGTTGGGTGTGCGCACCATAGACGCCGGGGTCGCCGTCTTAGGGATGCACTCGATCCGTGAACTGTCGGCGATCGCCGACCAGATCGGCTTCAACGCAGTAGTCGGAGCCTTCCTGGCGGGGGCCTGAAAAGCGGTCACCGGGGGTCAGCACGATGCGGGCCCGGTTGCGGGTCTTGAGCATGGACGAAACGCTGACAGCGTTCCAGGCTCACCGTGCACCCGCTACCCGATCCGGAACTCACGGAAGGCTAGGCTCTCGTGACTCTCACCGTCGGAATCGCCTTGAGTTGGGTCAGGCTTGCGCGTCCGGCGGAGTGATTTGTGGTTTGGCGAGGTGTGTCTCGCCCGGAGAGCCGGAGATTTGTGCACTAGCCGGTGGGTGTGATCGTGGCGTGTGCGGACCCGTGAAGACCTGTGACCGCCGTTGAGATCGTGGGGGAATCTCATCGCGGCGCCCGGGAGATCAAGCACCTCGGCTCGGCCTGCTTCTGAGGCGGAGGCCGACTGTGGGGCCGCGGCGGCGCAACGGATCGCCCCAGGCCAGGACCGTGACTAGCTTCCTTAGATTCAGTCTGGTTTCGGTGCCGTCGCCACGACGTCAACCGCGCACGGTGGCCATCAGCCAGCTATATGAAGGAGGCCTGTCACCGGAGTTGGGTCAGGTTCACCCATCCGGCGCCACGGCCCGCCTGCCGGGACGAACTGTGGTTGGGAATCTGGGAGAAGGCCAACCCGGTCGCGGTCACCGGTACCCGGATAGGCCTCTACTCGGCCTGAACGCTGCGACCAGGAGGACACGGTGTGCGAAGGGTGGGTGACCGCCCCGATCATCGAACCGGGCTGGCGATCCTCGTCCAGCTCCATGACCAGGGTGCGCACTAGTCTGGCCCAGCTCATCTTCCAGGCCCCGCCGTGCACCCGCTACCCGATCCGGCACTCGCGGTAGGCTAGGCCCTCGTGGCTCTCACCATCGGAATCGTCGGCCTGCCGAACGCAGGCAAGTCCACCTTGTTCAACGCGCTGACCCGCAACACGGTGCTGGCGGCGAACTACCCGTTCGCGACCATCGAACCCAATGTGGGTGTGGTGGGCGTCCCCGACCCACGACTGGCGGCGCTGGGTGAGATGTACTCGTCGGAACGACTGGTGCCGGCCACAGTCAGCTTCGTCGACATCGCCGGCATCGTGAAGGGCGCCTCACAGGGCGAGGGCATGGGCAACGCGTTCCTCGCCAACATCCGGGAGGCCGACGCCATCTGCCAGGTGACGAGGGTGTTCGTCGATGATGGCGTCACCCATGTGGACGGCAAGGTGAGCCCCGCGTCCGACATCGAGACCATCCGCACCGAGCTGATTCTCGCCGACCTGCAGACCCTCGACAAGGCACTGCCGCGGTTGGAGAAGGAAGCCCGAATCAAGAAACAGTCACGGCCGAAGCTCGAGGCTTGGCTTGTCGCGCGCGAGACCCTGGACGCCGGGGTGGGCGTGCACCAGGCCGGGCTCGACCTGGAGCCCCTGCGCGACCTCTTCCTGCTCACCGCCAAGCCCTACATTTACGTTTTCAACCTTGACCAGGACCAACTCGGCGACAAGGCCTTGCGGGCGAGTCTCGCCGAGATGGTTGCCCCCGCCGAGGCGATCTTCCTGGACGCCAAGTTCGAATCCGAACTAGTCGAGATGGAAGAGGACGAGGCGCGCGAGTTCCTCGCGGAGGCCGGCGTTGAGGAGCCCGGACTCGACCAACTCGCCCGGGTCGGCTACCGGACGCTGGGCCTGCAGAGCTTCCTGACCGCCGGCCCGAAGGAGGCTCGCGCCTGGACGATCAAGCAGGGTGCGACCGCTCCCGAGGCGGCCGGGGTGATCCACACCGACTTCCAGAAGGGCTTCATCAAGGCTCAGATCATGAACTACGACGACCTGGTCGAGTTGGGCAGCGAGGCCGCAGTCAAGGCCGCCGGCAAGATGCGTCTGGAGGGCAAGGACTACGTCATGCAGGACGGTGACGTGGTGGAGTTCAGATTCAACGTTTGACGTTCTTGACGGGGTGTCCGGACTTGCTGTTCCCGTTGGCCTGCCATGGCCGAACCACTTCTCCACCGTAGGCACGCGGTATGCGGCATAGGGTTGGGTCATGAATGGAACGATGAAGGCTGTCGTTGCGCTCGGTCCGGGGGTCGACGACTTGCGGGACATCGATCTGCCGCTGCCACTGCCGGGCCCCCACGATCTGGTCGTCGAGGTGCGCGCGGTCTCGGTTAATCCCGTCGACTACAAACAACGTAATCGGATTGTGCTCGGCGATGAGCCGCGCGTCCTCGGTTTCGACGCCGCCGGCATCGTCCGGCAGGTGGGCGCCGAGGTAACACTGTTCAGCCCCGGGGACGAGGTCTGGTACGCCGGTGACATCAAGCGTCCCGGCACCAACTCCGCCTACCACGTGGTGGACGAACGCATCGTCGGCGTCAAGCCGAACAGCCTGGGATTCGCCGAGGCCGCCAGCCTGCCGTTGACGGCGATCACAGCCTGGGAGGCGCTTTTCGACAGGCTAGGTGTGACGCCGGGGGAGCGGGGCACTGTGCTGATCGTCGGCGGTGCCGGTGGTGTCGGTTCGATCATGATCCAGTTGGCGCGCGCGTTGACCGAGCTGACAGTGATAGCCACCGCATCTCGGCCCGAAACGCGCGAATGGGCGACCAAGATGGGAGCCCAGCACGTCATCGATCACGCTCAACCGCTGGCCGAACAAGTGAAGCAGATCTTCTCCGGTGGGGTAGCCTGGCCTTCTCGGCCTACACCCAGGGACGCGAGGCCGATCTGGCCGATGCGCTGCGTCCACAGGGCCGCCTCGGGCTGATCGACTCACCCGAACCGTTCGACCTGCTGGCATTCAAACCAAAGTCGATCTCGGTTCACTGGGAGTTCATGTTCACCCGGCCCAGCTTCGCCACCCCCGACATGGTCGCGCAGCATGAGTTACTCAACAACGTCGCAGCGCTGGTGGACACGGGCCGCGTGCGCCACACCATGGTCCAGAAACTGGTAGGCATCAACGCCGACACCGTCCGGCAGGCACATGAAATCGTTGCCAGCGCCAAGATGATCGGCAAGATCGTCATCAGCAGGGATTGAACCGCAGTGCCACGACCGTTTGTCCCGCTGGTCCCGGGCAAACGGCAGTCCGCTTAGCGGCGCGGGTTCGCTTTGCTGATGGCCTCCCACAATCCGCTCAAGTAGGCGATGCCCAAGGCCCGGTCATGCAGCCCGTAGCCCGGACGGCGACGCTCACCCCAGATGTCGCGGCCATGGTCAGGACGGACATAGCCTTCGAAACCGGACTCGTAGAACGCCTTCATGACCTCGTACATGTCTAGCGAACCGTAGCTCGACAGGTGAGCCGATTCGTGGAAGTCGACGTCGGAGGTGAACTTGATGTTGCGGACCTGCGCGAAGGGCACCTTGTCGCGTCCGGCGAACTCACGGATGATTCCGATCAGGTCGTTCTGTCGGTTCTCACCCAGCGACCCAGTACACAGCGTGAACCCGTTGTACGGAGAGTCGTGGAAGGCCTCAATGCGGCGCATGTCGTCGGCATCCTTGACGATGCGGGGCAGCCCGAACAGCGACTTGGGCGGGTCGTCGGGGTGCACCGCCATCTTGACGTCGTAGGCCTCACAGGTCGGCATGATCGCCTGAATGAAGTACTTGAAGTTCTCGGCCAGCCCCTGCTCACCCAGCGGTGCGTAGGCGTCCAGCAGTTCGGCGAGGTGCGCCAGTCGCTCCGGCTCCCAACCTGGCAGCTTGTG
>JAAYVP010000229.1 GCA_012517115.1 Brooklawnia sp.
AGTGAGGCCGGCGCTACGCGTGCCCACCGACACGTTCGGTAGTTCGGCCAGTGCCACGCCACCCAGCGCGGCGAGAGTGTCGCTGAGGGCATAGTTGCCCGGCCAGCCGAGCCAGTCTGCCAACGCCGGCATTTCATGGCATGGCGAAATCGACACGTTCATGAAAATCTTCCCTTGGCCGAAGGCTTCAAACTCGTCAGCTCCGAAGAGGATCACATTCTTGTTGAGGCAACTGATCACGATGTCGACTTCGCCCAGCAGATCACGGAGCGGAAGATACTGGCACGGAATCTCCTCCTCCAGTTGAGGCTTGCGGGTCCGGCTGAAGTAGCAGACGTCAGCTTGGAAGAACCGCAAGGTGCGTGCGATCAGCTCGCCCAGGGTTCCCATCCCGACGATACCGATCCGGATGCCGGCAAGTTCCATCGGTTCATCGCGCCACATCGGCCCTCCGCGACCCTGCAGCAGGCCGACCAAGGCATGTATGACATACTCCTTCACCCCGATGTCGCCGTAATCGCGTGCGCCGCTCACCACGATGCCGAGTTCTTGGGCGGTCAAGATGTCGACGTTGGCGCTTTCCGGCGAGTACAGGCTGCAACACATGCCGATGTAGCTGAGGTTCGGACACGCGCGCAGCACTTCGCCGTCGATACGGCTGGTGTAGCTGAGCAGCGCAGCGTCCGCGTCCCCGATTCGCTCGGCAATCGCTGCCGTGGTCTGCGGAATGTCGTCGAAGAAGACGGATTCTTCGGCGAGTTCCGCCAACTGGGCGTCCCCTGCGGGCAACAACCTGGTCGGTTCGATCGCCACTAGCTTCCGGAACTTCCTCATCAGGGTTGTGCACCACCGCTCTGCTCGTAGTCTCAGTGACAACAAATAGTAGGCAGTCCCGGGGCGAGCCCGAATCGAGGGGATCGCTGTCGGGGTGTCCCACGAGATGGGGGCCAGGCTGTTGGGCCGGACCCAGCGGGGTGCAATCCTCGGAGACCTGCGCCGCTGGCCACCGCCAGCCGATGGGCCCTTTGGGCGACACTCCACTAGACTGTGGCCCGATATGAGTGCTCTCCAAACCCCGCCCCGACTCAAGGCCGATACCTTAAGGATCATCCCGCTTGGCGGGCTCGGTGCTATCGGCCGGAACATGACCGCCTTCGAGATCAACGGCAAGATCTTGCTGGTCGACTGCGGGGTGCTTTTCCCTGAGGACAGCCAACCGGGAGTCGACTTGATCCTGCCCGGCCTGGACTACCTCGACGATCGCCTTGACGACGTGGTCGCGCTGGTACTCACTCACGGACATGAGGACCACATCGGTGGGGTGCCCTTCCTGCTGCGCCGCCGTCAGGACATCGCCCTGTATGGCAGCAAGCTGACGCTGGCCTTCGTCGACGGGAAGCTGCGGGAGCACCGGCTGCGCGATACCGCGATGTATCACGAGGTAGTCGAGGCAGACCGCATCCAACTCGATGAGTTCGGCCTGGAGTTCTTCGCGGTCAATCACTCCATCCCCGATGCGCTAGCCGTGGCGATCAAGACCGCCGCGGGCACTGTGCTGCACACCGGCGATTTCAAGATGGACCAGCTTCCCCTGGACGGCCGCATCACCGACCTACGGGGATTCGCTCGGCTGTCCCTGGAGGGGGTCGACTTGCTGATGGCCGACTCCACCAACGCCGACGTGCCCGGTTTCACCGCACCCGAGAGGGACGTCGAACCGGCACTGGAACGAGTCTTCGCGCGGTCGAAACGCAAGCTCGTGGTTGCCTGCTTCGCGTCCCACGTGCACCGCGTGCAACAGGTGATGGATCTTGCGGTGCAGTACCAGCGCAAGGTCGTCTATGTGGGGCGCTCGATGGTGCGCAACATGACCACAGCCCAGGAACTTGGCTTCCTCAAGGTCCCGGGAGGCACTTTGATTGAGCTCGGCCAGATCGACGATTACCGGGACGACCAGGTGCTCATCATTTCCACCGGTTCGCAGGGTGAGCCGTTGTCGGCGCTTTCTCGGATGGCCAACCGTGAGCACCCCAATGTGCAGGTGGGTAAGGGCGATACCGTTCTGCTCGCCTCATCCTTGATCCCCGGCAACGAGAACGCCGTCTATCGAGTGATCAACGGGCTGACCCGGATTGGTGTCAACGTAGTGCACAAGGGCAACGCCTTCGTGCATACCTCGGGGCATGCCTCGGCAGGCGAACTGCTGTACACCTACAATGTCGTGCAGCCGGCCAATGCGCTGCCCATTCACGGTGAGGCCCGTCATCTGGTCGCGAACGCTGAACTCGCCAAAGCCACTGGGGTGCCGGCCGAGCGGGCTATCGTGGCCGAAGATGGCGACGTCATTGATATGCACGGTGGTATCGCCAAACGGGTCGGCCGGGTGGATGCGTCCTACATCTTCGTGGACGGCTCGTCGGTGGGTGATGTCACAGAATCCTCCTTGACGGACCGGCGGATCCTTGGCGAGGAGGGTTTCATTTCGGTCATCGCGGCAGTCGATCTGCGTGCGAACAGCGTGGTCTCCGGACCCGACATCAGTGCTCGTGGCTTCCTCGAAGACCCGAACGTTTTCGATACGCTCACCGAGGAGGTCAGGGCTGCGCTGGTGCAGGCACTGGAGGAGGGTGTGGATGACACCCATCAGCTGCAACAGGCAGTGCGCCGGGTGGTGGGGCGCTGGGTCTCGAAGAAGTATCGCAGCCGACCGATGATCGTGCCCGTCGTCATTTCGATCTAGCCGCCACCGAATTTGGGGAACGACATCGGATTCGCTAGGATCGTCAGGTTGCGTCCTCCGGGATGCTTTCCAACGACTGTATGACCGAATCGAGGAGTGCTCCCATGGCTGCCGTCTGCGAAGTTTGCGGTAAGGGCCCCGGCTTCGGGCACAACGTCCCTTGGTCGAAGAAGAAGACCAATCGGCGCTGGAGCCCGAATA
>JAAYVP010000230.1 GCA_012517115.1 Brooklawnia sp.
CTGGATGTCGCCGAGTACTACCTGGCAGTTGGTGACGGCATCGTCCGGGCGCTACGAGAGCGTCCCACCATGCTGCATCGCTACCCCGACGGGCTGGCGGGCGAGAAGGTTCACCAGAAGCGGATCCCCAAGGGCGCCCCCGACTGGGTCGAGACCGTGCAGTTGTTCTTCCCTCGTTACTCGCTGACTGCCGATGAACTGTGCGTCACCGAGGTGGCCCAGGTGATCTGGGCCGTCCAGATGACCACCGTCGAGTTCCATCCGTGGAACGTCCGGCGCGCCGACGTGGACCGTCCCGACGAATGGCGGATCGACCTCGACCCCGGTCCACAAGCCACCTTCGAACGGGTCCGCCGGGTGGCCGCTGTCGTCCACGGGCTACTTGATGAACTCAAGATCACCGGCTTCCCTAAAACCAGCGGCGGCAACGGCATCCACGTCTATGTTCGCATCGTCCCAGAATGGGGCTTCGACGATGTCCGACGGGCGGCGCTGGCCTTCGCCCGCGAGGTCGAGCGGCGACTGCCCAACGATGCCACCACCCAATGGTGGCGCAAAGACCGTGACCCGGCTGCCGTCTTCATCGACTACAACCAGAACGCCCGCGACCACACCATGGCCGCCGCGTACTCGCTGCGAGGCGTCCCGGACGCCACCGTCTCGGCACCGTTCGCGTGGTCAGAGCTGCCCGAAATCTCCCCACGCGAGTTCACCCTGGCCACCATGCCGGCCCGGTTCGCAGAACTCGGCGACCTGCACGCCGCCATCGACGACCAGCACTTCCGGCTGGAGACCCTGCTCGAGTGGGCGGCGCGGGACGAGTCCGATCCCGCCCTGCGAACCCCTCCGCCGGAGCGAGCGGACGGTGGCGCAGGCCCAGGCAAGGTCCGCCAGCAGGTCGCCCCAGGTCACGCCGACCGCGTCCGCACCCGGGACACTGACGGGTGATGCGGTTGGCCGCTGCGATAATGACCGAAGACAGCTCTCCGCCGAAGACCACCCCGAACCCTCAGGAAGTCAAGTGACCGAGTCAGCCGATGCCCCCAGGTACACCAAGGCCCGCCGCAACCGCACCTTCGCCCTGGGTGCAGCCGCGGGAGCTGCGTTGATGCTGGGCGCCAACCTCGCGATCGGCGCAACCGCCAATTCGGTGTCTCCCCAGCCGGCCGCGACTGTCACGGTCACGGCAACACCGCAGCAGAACCAGCCGTCCGACTCGGCCGCTCAGCAAGGCATCGGCATCGACATGTCGCGCCGCATCGACGGCGACCCGACCGCGATGGGCCCGGCGGACGCGCCGGTGGTGATGGTGGCCTACGCCGACTACCGCTGCCCGTTCTGCTCGCTGTTCGAACAACAGACGCTGCCCACCATCGCCGCGGAGTTCGTCGCCAAGGGCTTGGTGCGCTATGAATTCCGCGACATGCCGCTGTTCGGTCAACAGTCGGTCGATGCGGCGGTTGCCGGCCGCGCCGCAGGCAATCAAGGCAAGTTCTGGGAGTTCATGTCGGCGGTATCAGCCAATGGTGTTGTGGAGGGCGGCCACCCCGACCTGCCCCGCGAGCGGCTGATTGGTTTTGCGGAGGTCGCCGGGGTGCCCGACATCGCCCAGTTCACCGCCGACCTTGATGACCCCGCGCTGCTCGCGGCGGTACGAGCCGACCTGGCCGAAGGCCAGAAGATCGGGTTCTCCGGTGTCCCCGCGTTCCTGGTCGGCGACATCCCGGTGATCGGCGCCCAGCCAGCCGATGTCTTCCGGCAGGCCATCAACCAGGAACTCGACCAGGCCGGCATCGTCCGTTAAGGCAGCCATCTTGATCGACATCGGGTTGGCTGGCGCGTTGGTGGGAGGGATCCTGTCGTTACTCTCACCCTGCTCGGTAATGCTGTTGCCCGCCTTCTTCGCGTACGCCTTCGGCAGCGTCCGGCAGATCCTGGCCCGCACCGCGATCTTCTACCTCGGTTTGGTCGCCACCCTGGTGCCGATGGGGGTCTTCGCGTCCGCGCTAGGCGGGCTGATCTCCAACCGCCAAGCCATGATCAGTGTGGTCGCCCTGCTGATCATCGCCGCCGGGCTGGTGCTGGTACTCGGCGTCTCCGTCCCGTTGCCCGGACGCCTCGGCACCGCGTCCATCGACCATCCAGGACGCCAAACGAGTGCGCTCGCCACCTTCCTGCTCGGCACCGTCTACGCTGTCGCCGGGGTGTGCGCCGGCCCCATTCTGGGTTCGGTGCTGCTGGTCGCAAGCCTGGGCAGTCCGCTCTACGGGGCGGCGCTGATGGCGCTGTACGCGTTGGGCATGTGCGTGCCGCTGGTGGTGCTGGCCGTGCTCTGGGGACGCCTGGGTGCCCGCGCGATGGCCTGGCTGCGTCCGCGCACTGTCGACATCCGAGTTGGCCGGTTCACCTGGCGTAACTCATGGACCGCCATCATCTCGGGCCTGCTCACGAGCGGGGTGGGCGTCCTGCTGCTGGCCACCGACGGCACCACCGCACTCAGCGGCTGGCTGGATGTGTCCACCCAGTCGAGTGTCGAGGCCAGCGCCCTGGCAGCGGTCGGCGCTATCGACGACATCTGGTTCGTCTTCGGGGCGCTGCTCGTTGTGGTGGGTGTCGTGCTGGCCGCCAACCGTGAGCCCGCGGCTGATCACCAAGATGGTGGGCGCGGCTCGTCCGCTGCCCGCGCCGAGCGACATGACGCCTCCGGTGGCTGAGCGTCGGGGTCTATGGCTGGGCTTCCTCGCGTATTGCCTTTGGGGCTTGTTCCCGCTCTACTTCCAGCTGCTGGTCCGTTCTGACGCGTTCGAGATAGTCTCCTACCGGATCGTCTTCTCGCTGCTCTTCTGCCTGATCGCGATTGCGCTCACCCGCCACTGGCACCCACTTGGCAGGGTGTTGCGCCAGCGTCGCTGGGTGCTGATGCTGGGGGTCGCCGGGCTGCTCGTCTCGGTCAACTGGACCCTCTACGTGTGGGGCGTCAACAACGGTCACGCCATCGACGCGTCCCTCGGCTACTTCATAAATCCTCTAGTCAATGCGGTCTTTGGGGTGCTAGTGCTGGACGAGCGGATGCGGCGTGGGCAATGGCTGGCGTTCGGGATCGGTGCGTTGGCTGTGGTGGTGCTGATCGTCGGTTACGGCCAGGTGCCGTGGGTGGCGCTCGGCTTGGCACTGACGTTCGGCGTTTACGGACTGACCAAGAAGAGGCTCGGCACGGCGGTGCCGCCGTTACCCGGGCTGGCCGTCGAAACCGCCGCGGCCACCCCGTTCGCACTGGCGTATCTGCTGTGGCTGGCCTCGGCGGGGCTCGGAACCGTGCCGCTGGGGAGCGGCTACTCGCTACTGGTGATGCTGGCGGGCCCGGTGACCGCCGTGCCGCTCCTGCTCTTCGCGGCGGCCGCGGCCCGGATTCCATTGAGCACCTTGGGCATCCTGCAGTACGTGGCGCCCATCGGGCAGTTCCTGATCGGCTGGCTGGTGATCGGTGAACAAATGCCGTTGGAGCGCTGGATCGGTTTCGGGATCATCTGGGTGGCGCTGATCATCTTCATCATGGACGCCCTGCTTGCCGGAAAAGCGCGTGGAGCGGCTGCCCGTTGACCAAGGCGGGCCCTAGGGTGGGCTCATGCTGATCTCGGCCTACTCCACGCGGCACCAACACTGCCCACATCAGTTCATGATCGTGGAAGAGCGGGCCAGATGGCGCGACTCAGACGAGGACGCCCAGTTGGC
>JAAYVP010000231.1 GCA_012517115.1 Brooklawnia sp.
CTGGGGCACCAACCGCAGTCCGATCCGCAGCCGGATCTCCGCGCGTTGACCGCCCACATGCACGATGTGGTCTTCGTGGACGGTGAGCTGGGTGGCGTAACAGCGCAGCGCCTTGATGACGGTCTCCCGCTGGTCTGACAGGTCGAACCACTCGAAACCTGCCGCGTCCTCGGTCGAGGCCACCTCAACCATCGGCAGCCCAGCCTGCCGGGCGGCCGCCAACGTGATCTCCCGGGCACGCAGGTGATCGGGGTGACCATAGCTGCCAAGGTCGTCGTAGCCCACCAGCACGGTCGGCTTGACGCGTTCGATCAGCCACATCAGATCGCCAACCAGTTCGTCCAGCGAAGCCGCCGTCAGGGTCTGCGGATCGTCCCCGTCGCTCGGCCCGGCCAGCCCCGCACGGATCCAGCGCATACCCGAGTCCCGGTAGACCCGTGGCTGCTGATCTTGGGCGCGGGCCGGCGGCGACCCAAGGAACTCATGGTCGGGTACCCCAAGCGCACCCAGCGCGCAAGCCAACTCCCGCTGTCGAACCCGCACCAGATCGTCCTGGGTAACGTTGGTGGGCAGCACGCCTTCGACGATCTCGCCTCGCTCACCGCGGGTACAAGTCACCAACTCGACGTGCACGTGTTGTGCGGTTAGCCAGGCGAGCAGGGCGCCGGTGTCCAAGGTCTCGTCGTCGGGATGGGCATGTACGAACAGCGGGAAGACCGGGGCTCCGGGCGCGGCGGTCAGCACAGTCAAGGGCGTGGTCATCGGCGAGCCTCCTTGCGATAGACCGCTTCGAGTTCGGCAGCCACCACGTCCCAACCACGCTGGGCCGCGAAGGCGCGCCCGGCCTGGCCGAAACGGGCACGCCGGTCGGGGTGGTTCAGAAACTCCTGCACCGCTTCGGCCCAAACGGCTGGGTCACGGCTGTCCAGCAGGACTCCGGTGACCTGGTCGTCGACCGATTCGACCATGCCACCGGCCCTGGTGGCGATGACTGGGACACCTGAGGCCGACGCCTCAAGGTTGATCAGGCCGTAGGTCTCGGAACGGCTCGGATTCAGCAGCAGACAGGCGCCCCGGAGCACGGTCGCCAACTGGTCCCGGTCCTGCGAGCCGATGTACAGCACCTCGTCGGCGACCCCGAGTTCATCGGCCAGATCGCGCAGTTCCTGGGCGTACCAGCTGAAGTCGACCGAGGCCTGCCCGGCAATCACCAGCCTGGGACGCCGGCCGGGCGGCAGCGCCGCCAGTGTCCGGACCGCCAAGTCGGGACCTTTCAGGGGTTGTAGCCGGGCGGCGAAGAACAGGTAGTCACCTTGCCAGGCCCAGTGCTGCTCGCCGCGCCGCAACGGCCGGAACAAGTCGTGGTCGACCCCCGGCCGCACCACGCTGATCCGGTCGGCCGACGTCCCATAGCGTTGCGCCACGGTGCGTGCCTCGGCATCGCTGACGGCGACGATGCGTTGAGACTGCTCTGCCACCAGCCGTTCGCCGGCTGGCCGACCTTCGGATTCGGGGGGTTCGCCGGCGTCCAGCGAGGCCCCTACGGGCGCTGCCACCGAGTGGTAGCTCTGCAGGTGCGGCAGACCCGCGGACTGGGCGATCGACAGCGCCGCCACTCCGGAGAACCAATGGTGTGAGTGCACGATGTCCACACCCGCCCCATGAGACCGCCACCAGTGGGCCATCGCTGCCCGAAACGGCTCGATCAGTTCCTCTTGCTGGCTCTTGGCAACGGCGGCCGCTGGGCCCGCGGCCAGGTTGAACAACCGGACGCCTGGCGCCACCTCGGCCACCGCCGCCAGGTCGGGGGCATCCCGGCGGGTCAACATGTCGACCCGGTGACCGCGAGCAGCCAGGGCTTTGGCCGAGTTGACCTCAACGACGTTCATGCCACCCGCGTCAGCAGAGCCTGGGGAGGCCACTGGGGAGGTGTGCATTGAAACCATCACGACCCGTAGGGCCCCCGAGACTGGACGCGCTGGTTGGGTGCTGCTCATCTGCACACTCAATCACGTTCCGCACGGCATGCAAGGGATTCCCCCGATGCCGCCGAAGCCCACCTCGTGCCGCAATCGTGCTTTTCCATGGCATTCCCCGAGAATATTCGGCACCATGGTGGTGTGCCCACGGTCGAGCACACCACCGGAAATCGAGGACGAAGATGGCTGCTGGAGCAGAGCTCAAAGCTGATCTATCAAACTGGGACCCCAACAACCCACAGACTTGGGATTCCAAACGGGCCTGGATGACCCTCTGGGTCACCACGTACTCGATGATCCTCGCGTTCTGCACCTGGTACATCGTCTCCACCGTCGCCCCACACCTCAACAAGGTCGGGTTCAACCTCACCCAGCAGCAGCTCTACTGGCTCACCTCGATGCCTGGCCTAGCCGCAGGCGTCTTTCGGCTGATCTGGATGTTCCTGCCGCCCGTGGTAGGTACCCGCAAACTGATCACCTTTTCTTCGCTGCTGATGCTGATTCCGATGCTCGGCTGGACGTTCGCGGTGCGCGATGCGTCCACCCCGTACTCGGTGCTGCTGCTGCTGTCGCTGGCCTGCGGAATCGGCGGCGGCATATTCTCCGGCTACATGCCGTCGACCGGCTACTTCTTCCCGAAGTCCATGTCGGGGACTGCGCTCGGCACCCAGGCGGGTATCGGCAACTTCGGCATGTCGATCATCCAGATTCTCGGTCCATGGGTGATGGGCTTCGGTCTGTTCGGTACCGCGGCGCTGACCCCGCAGCACACGACGGAGGGACCGGTCTTCCTGCACAACATCGGCCTGGTGCTCGTCCCCTGGGTGATGCTGGCCGCTGTGCTCGCCTGGTTCTTGCTGCGCGACGTGCCGATCAAGGCTAACTTCCGTCAGCAGATCGACATCTTCGGCAACCGGAACACCTGGTTCCTGATGCTGATCTACCTGATGACCTTCGGCGCCTTCTCCGGATTCGCCGCCCAGTTCGCGTTGCTGATCAACAACACCTACGGCATCTCCTCCCAGTTCGCCGATGAACCCAACGTGGTGCGCGGGGCCACCTACGCCTTCCTGCCGCCGCTGATCGCCTCCGCAGTGCGGGTGATCTGGGGCCCGTTGTGTGACAAGTTCGGCGGGGCCATCTGGACCTTCGTCTCGGGGGTCGGGATGACCATCTCCATCTTCGCGGCGGCCAGCTTCCTGAATCCCACCGAAATGGGCGACTACAAGGGCTTCCTCGCCGCAATGTTCGCGATGTTCTTCTTCGCTGGCATCGGTAACGCCGGCACCTTCAAGCAGATGCCGATGATCATGCCGCCTCGCCAAGCGGGTGGGGTGATCGGGTTCACCGCTGCGATGGCAGCGTTCGGGCCGTTCATCGTCGGCGTCGCACTGGCCAACCTTGACGATCGAGCCTTCTTCGTCGGTTGCGGGGTCTTCTTCGTCTTCTGCACCACACTCACCTGGATCATGTATGCCAGGCCCAAAGCACCGTATCCCGGTTAGAGATCATCCGCCCACAGATAGGAGCACCAGATGACGACCACCGACGCCAACGCCCTGCTGAGCTTGGGAACCTTTCTGAGGCCGGGTACCGCTTCGCAGGACAAGCGGCAGATCTTCCTGACCGGGAAACGTCAGGCCGACGCCTTCTACCGCGATCGCTGGGCACACGACAAAGTGATCCGCTCGACCCACGGGGTGAACTGCACTGGCTCGTGCTCGTGGAAGGTCTACGTCAAGGACGGCATCATCACTTGGGAGGCCCAGCAGACCGACTACCCAGACACCGGGCCAGACATGCCCGATTACGAGCCGCGCGGCTGCCCTCGTGGGGCGGCATTCAGCTGGTACACCTACTCACCCACTCGAATTCGCTACCCATACGCCCGCTCCGTGCTGATGAAGCTGTGGCGCGAGGCCATCCAGCGACACCCCGATCCGGTGGATGCCTGGCAGTCAATCGTCGAGGATCCCAAGAAGGCCCAGTCCTACAAGTCGCAACGCGGCAAGGGCGGCTTGGTGCGCATCAGCTGGGAAGAGGCGAACCAGATCGCCGCAGCGGCGCACGTCTACACGCTGAAGCGCTACGGACCCGACCGGCTCGCGGCCTTCACCGTCATCCCGGCCATGAGCCAAGTCTCCTACGGCGCCGGTGCCCGGTTCTACTCGCTGCTGGGCGGGGTCATCTTGTCGTTCTACGACTGGTACGCCGACCTGCCGATGGCTTCCCCCCAGGTCTTCGGCGACCAGACCGACGTCCCCGAATCAGGTGACTGGTACAACGCCAGCTACCTGATGATGTGGGGCTCCAACGTGCCGGTCACCCGCACTCCGGACGCCCACTTCATGACCGAGGTGCGGTACAAGGGCACCAAGGTCGTGGTGGTCTCGCCCGACTACGCCGACAACACCAAGTTCGCCGACGAATGGCTGGCGATCCATCCAGGCACCGACGGGGCGCTGGGCATGGCGATGGGTCACGTCATCCTGCGCGACTTCCATCTCGCCAAGCGCACCCCGTATTTCATCGATTACATGACCCGCTTCACCGATGCCTGCTATCTGGTCAGGTTGGACGAGACCACCGCACCGGATGGCAGCAAGGGGCTGGTGCCTGGCAAGTTCCTGACTGCCGCAGACCTGCCGCAGTTCGCCAACGAAGAGAACGCCGCCTTCCGGACAGTGCTGCTCGATCGTGACGGCACCCCGAAGGTTCCGAACGGGTCGCTCGGCCATCGCTGGGGCGATCAGGGGCTGGGCAAGTGGAACCTGAAGCTGGACGGCATCGATCCGCTGCTTTCGATGGCCGACACCAAGCATGAGTCGGTCGAGGTGCTGCTCAGCCGCTTCGACGTCGTCCCAGACCCGGCCGACGAGGACGCCCAACACGTCGGCACCTCGGGTGTGCTGCGCCGTGGTGTCCCGGCTTACCGGCTCGGCAACCGGTTGGTGACCACCGTCTTCGACCTGATGCTTGCCCAGTACGGTGTCCGCCGCCGCGGGCTGCCCGGGCAGTGGCCGGTTGATGAGTCGGACGCCGAGGGGGTCGGTACTCCGGCCTGGGCGGAGTCGATCACCGGTGTTCCAGC
>JAAYVP010000232.1 GCA_012517115.1 Brooklawnia sp.
CAGCGGACCTCGCCGCGAATGGCCGCAGCCGAATTCCCTTGATGGAACGGTCGAACAAGTCCATCGCCACGGTGAGCTCGGTATTGACCCAGCGCATCGTCACCGGCTCCATCGCGAAGACGTCCAGCTTGTACCCGTCCAAGAGGATGTACTCCCCCGGTCGCGTGGGGCGGAGCTGACCGAGCACGCCCTGAGGGCGTTTGGCCACCGAGCGGCGCTGCTTGGCGTCGTCGAAGGTGTAGCGCCCGTGGTCCAGTTCAACGAGCCGCTCGTAGGCCACTGATTCCGAGGGGGGCTTCCCGTCAGGCACCGCCGCGAGGAACGCCTTCGTCGCTCGTCGCATGACGGTCTGCTTCGACGGCGTCGATTGCGTCGCGTACTCCTTGAGGACCTCGAGACAGGCCGCGTCCCAGCGAGGATCGACGCTTCGCCTCGTGGTCCTGGTCAGGCGTTCGTCGACCAGTCCTGCTGGCCCCAGTTCCTTGAACCTGCTCAGGCGCCGTCGAACGGTGCGTGACGAGACTCCAAGCGTTCTGGCGGCGGCTTCTGCCCGCTCGGCCATGGACACGTCATCGGCCACCAAGAGTTCGGTCAGGACCGCAGCCTCGCGCTCCACTGCGGCCCGTTGCTTGGACGTCAAGGACGCCAACATGACCGAGGGCAAGACCTCGGCCTCCGCGGCGCCCACGGGCTCGATCGTTGAGCCTGAGCCGAGCAGGTCGTCGATGGATGCCAGGCGATAGTGGCCGACACCGGAGTGCAGGCGAACTGTTGACGCGTTCACGGCACAGACCGTCCACGCGGCGCCGTCAAACCAGATCCGCGCTCCGACGCGGACCTCCAGGACGGCATCGCTCATGGTCTGCTGCCCGCGACTTGCTCGATCTGTGTCCGTCCGCTCAAGGGCCTGTCGAGATCGACCCGCCACACCTGGAACCAGAGAAGTGCCAGCAGTGCCGAACGCAGGTATGCGCGTTCGGCGGAGAATTGCCGCGCAGCGGCACTCAGAGCCTCATCCAGGTTCATACCCTCGGCGCCCGTCGCGGCAAGGGCCTCCAAGGCCTCCTGGTCGATGAGGTTCAGTCGCCTTCCCTGTGCGACGAACCTGACGTTCTCGAGCCGTATCGGATCGGAACCGGACCACACTTCATATCGCCAGCCAACCTCGGAAATGACCTGACTGGTCCATCCGAGGCTCGCAGCGACTCGGGGCTCGTCGAGGAATGCGGCGGGCTTCACGTCGATGACCACCGTGGTGCCATCTCGACGTCGTAGGAGATAGTCAGGGACGTGCCGGTGAAGGGTGTCTCCCGTTCGTCCCGTCAGGCCAAAGGGTTGGCTGGCGATCGCGACGACCTCTTGGTCCATGTCGGCCAGCAGCAGGCAGTCGCGTTCCAGGAGGCTCTCGTAGCCGACGTGGTCCTTCATCGTCGCGGTCCACAGCCAGCCCGGGTAGTGCTTCATCCCGGCGTACGACGGAAAGCCGCGTACCGGCTGACCACCGACGATCTCCTCCGCTTTGGCCTCCGCGAGCGTGGTGACAATCTCCTCGCCGCTCGAGGAGATGTACTGCAACCGCACCTGGCTGGCCGCCGTTCGCCCCACGGGTCCATCCTCCACCCAGTGGCCAAGAAACCCGGAAAAGGACACGCAGTGGCCAAGAAACCCGGAAAAGGACAACTTGCGCCGGAAACTACAG
>JAAYVP010000233.1 GCA_012517115.1 Brooklawnia sp.
GTGGCTCCGTCTTGCGCGGGCCGCGTTGGACGACGGCATCCAGTCCATGCTGTCCGAGGCCAGGCGGGTGTACGCGTGAACGCCCTGCCTCTGGCGTTCGTCTACCACGCCAACCAGTTCGTCATCACCAACGGGTACGCCGATCGGGACGGGATCGATGCCGTGGCGGTCGGGTTCGATGCGGTGCTGTCCCTGCACGTCACCCTCGGTATCCCGGCCAGTCTGCACATCTCCGGGCCGCTGCTCGAAGCGATGGCGTGGCACCGCCCAGCGGCGCTGCGCAGGCTGCGCACCCAGCTGGAAACAGGCCTGATCACGCTGGTTGGTGGGACCTACGGCGAGAACATCATGCCTTTCTCTTCACCGGCCATGAACCGCCGTCAGCTTCGTGCATACCACGAGCTGGTGGAGGAATTGTTGCAAGTACCCCGACAAGCCTTGCGCACCGCGTGGGTGCCCGAGCGCGTGTGGGACACGTCTGTCTGCGCGCCGCCCCTGCTGGATGAGGCCGCCACCGGCGTGCGATACCGCCGAGTCCTGCTCGACGATCGGCTCCGCGCACCCTTGTCGGATGGGCAATACCAGCACAGCGCCCGCGCCGCATTCGACGCTCGGGGCCCGTACGACTGGCACGAGCGAGGGTTCCCTTCTTCGGCCCGGGGTCTGCTGGAGACCGAGGCGCTCCGGCCCTATCGGATCGCTGGTGCGGAAGGCTTGACGGCGGTCCCGCTCGCGTCGCACCTGCGCTACCTCATCCCGCCTCACTGCCCGTCCCACCTGAACCTGCTGGCCGAACTGGTGAACTTCGGGGCGGTCCCGCCAGCGCCGGAAGGTTCGCTGCTGGTCTTCGCCGACGACCTCGAGCGCGTGGCTGGGGTTGCGGGTTGGGAGGCCGGCCTGGAGCGGCACCACGAGCTGCTGACCTGGCTGGTGGCGAAGCGCAGCTGCCAGGTGGTTGCGCTCGATGACTGGTGCGACGGGGTCGCGGCGGACGACGAGGTCGACGTTGAGCCAGGCACATACTACGAACTCGCTCACCGGCACGGCGCGGGTGAAGACTACCGGCGTTGGGCGGAGGACGAGCGGTGGAAACCGTACGCGCGGCTGCTCCGTCGGGTCGAGCACTCACTGTGCGCGGCGGAGGCTGACGGAGCCGACCCCGGGTTGTGCTGGCTGGCGGAGCGCGTCCTTATGCTCGGGCACCACGAGACTGCGTGGCAGGATCCCGACCCGGGTGCGCCGCATGGCCGAGCGCCCGCACCGTGGGCGCGGGCGACCGCAGCCCACTGTGCGGATGCCTTGGCATTGCTTGAGGCGGCAAGCTGGGTCAACCACCCCGCCGGCCCTGGTCCGCGGGTCCAACTCCGCGATATCGACGGCGACGGCGAGGACGAGATCATCGTCTCCAATGACTGGCTGTTCGCTGTCTTGTCGCCGGCCAACGGCGGGCGGCTCACATTGCTGGTGCACCGCCAGATCGCCCGCGACGGGTCGCCGCGCGGTGTCGTCGTTGTCGGCAACCCCGCCGACCACTGGAACTTCCAAGAGGAACTGCACCGCTACATGGAACAACCCCCGAACCATCCTGGCGCCCTCGGCGTGGAAGGAACCGAAACCCACGCCTATGACGTCACCGACATCGAATTGGACGGGGGGATGGCGGTCGTCGAGGTGATCGACCGGTGCCCGGGTCGTGACTTCGGCCTGACGAA
>JAAYVP010000234.1 GCA_012517115.1 Brooklawnia sp.
CTGGTCCTACGAGGACTACCTCGCTGCCGTGCTCGAGCGTGAGGTGTCGGCCCGGAACGCCTCCGGTGCGGACCTGCGGATCCGTGCAGCCGGGTTCGGTGCCCGCAAGACGTTGGACGACTTCGACTTCGAGCAGCAACCAGCCGTCCGCCAACAGGTCGCCGCCCTAGCCTCGGGCGGGTTCCTCGCCGAGGCCCGCAACATCGTCCTCCTCGGACCGCCCGGCACCGGCAAAACCCATTTGGCGATCGGGTTGGGCATCAAAGCAGCCCACTACGGCCACCGCGTCCTGTTCGCCACCGCCACCGACTGGGTCACCAGGCTCACCGACGCCCACCGCGCCGGCAGGCTCCCCGCCGCCTGACCTGCGACGGCCTTCTCGGCCTTGGCTACCTGCTGGTCGATACCGTGCAACCCGAGTTGGCTCAAATTAGTCCCCCGGTAGTTGGTGGATCTTTGCCAGGAGGGTGCGGAGTTCGTCGGGGATGGGTTGTTCGGCGGTGAGGTGCTGGGTGCCGGTGTTGATGGTGACTTGCCGGTAGGGGCGCAGGGCCTGGACGAATCGTTTGATGGTCCAGCCGGTGCGGGTCTCGATCCAGTGGCTGACGGCGAGGGCGGCGAACACGATGGCGAGGTGGGCGTCGATCGATTCGCGGGTGCGTGAGTAGATCGGGCGGGCTTTGAGGTCGTGTTTGGACATCCGGAACGAGTGCTCGACGTGCCACAACTGGTGGTAGGCGCCAATCACGAACTCCGGGCTGGCTTGCAGGTTCGTCACGTACGGCTTCCAGCCGGCCAGGGCGCGCACCTTGGCCTCCAAGTCCCGGTTCACAGCCTTCGAACCGCCGGTGAGGGTGATGAACCGGTTCCGTTTCACTGGCACCTGCCCGGCGACGGCCTTCTCCGCCTTGGCGACTTGGGTGTCGATACCGTGCAGGGTCCGCTTCGCCCGATCCTGCCGATACTGGTAGTAGGCGGTGCGGCGTCTCGTGTCGGCCTTCGTGCCCATCACAACCGGCTGGGACAGCACCATGCCGTCGACCGGTTCGGCGCCCGGGTTGGCGTTCCTCCACTGGCTGATCGCGTAGGGGATGTCGGGTAGCTTGCCGCCCACGATGAACGTCCAGCCGGCGTCCTCCACCTGTTTGAGGTTCGCCTCGGACAGCATGCCGGCGTCGGCGACCACGGTGACATCGACGATCCCGTGGGCCTCCACGAAGGATCGGATAACCGGGATCATCGTGCGGGTCTCAGCCCGGTTACCCTCGAACCCTTCGACCATCAACGGCGCCCCGGTGGCGTCGGTCAACAACCCGACGGTGATCTGTGGCTCGAGGCGTCGCTCCTTGGAGAACCCGGGTTCGCGGAACCCGTCGCCGGTGTCGGTCTCGAACCAAAGCGTTTATACCGATGTTCCGGTTATGCCGATGTGCGCCGCGTTTGCGCTGGTGGAAGGGTGATCGACCACCGCGGATGTCGGCATAACGGGCAGGGGTGATCCTCGGAGTAGTCGTCTACTTGGAGGTGGTTGTCATGGTGAGGGTGATGCCCGCTGTGGTCCGGGGCCCGCTGGCGGCGGCGGTGATGGAACGCCTGGCGGCTTGGCTGGTGGTTGAGCAGTACTCGGCCACGATGGTCCCCCAGATCCTGGCCGTGGCCCGCGGCCTGAGCGCGTGGATGGATGACCACGACGTCGGCCTGCACGGCTTGACCGTCGAGGTCTTGGAAGGGTTCGAAGCCAGCTACGCCTTTGGCGTTCCGGGGCATGTGATTGTTGGGATGCGGATCCCAGTGGTGCGACGGTTCTTGATCGAGGCCGGCTATCTGCCCACCGCGGTACCGGCGCGCAAGCGCACCCGACGACCGGTGGCCCAACCGCCGCTGGTGGTCAGGGATGCGGCCAGACGCGAACTGGATGAGTGGGGGGCTTGGCAGCGCCAGGCCCGAGCGATCGGCGAGGGTTGCATCGCTCACCGCCGCCAGTGGGTTGCCGGACTGGTTGACTCACTCACCGGAGAGGGCGGTGTGGACTGGGGCTCGTGCGACGCCGCCACCGTGAACGCGTTCATCGGGCAGCGGGGCTGGGGATTCTCCCAGGCATCGAAGGTGTCGCTGGTGGACGCGACCCGGTCACTGCTGCGGTGGGCACTGGTCAGCGGGCGCGTGGACCACGACCTGACCGGCGGGATCCTACGCACCGCGGGCACGCGCGCCAGCTTGCCGAGGGGGCTCAGCCCGGCTCAGGTCGAAGCACTCCTCGCCGCGTGCGACACCGGCAAGCGGGCCGGGATCCGCGACCACGCTGTGATCACCATGTTGTGGCGCTTGGGGTTACGCGCCGGCGAAGTCGCCGGCCTTGCCCTGGACGACATCGACTGGGCCGCGGGCCGGCTGACCGTCATCGGGAAGGGCCAGCGGCGGCTCACGCTTCCGTTGCCCGACGACGTCGGGAGGGTGCTGGTGAGCTGGCTGGAAGTGCGTCCCACCGAAGGCTCGGGGCGTGCCCTGTTCACACGGGTCCGCCCGCCGATCGGGTCACTGACCAGCACTGGAATCTCTGACATCGTGAAGCATCGTGCCCAGGCTGCGGGGCTAGGCGTGGTCCACGCCCACCGGTTGCGGCACACCGCCGCCATGAACGTCCTCGCCGCCGGCGGGAGCCAGATCGAGGCCCAGGAACTCCTCGGACACCACAGTGTGCTCAGCACGCGCGTGTATGCCCGCACGGACCTGTCGTCGCTACGCACGCTCACGGTGCCGTTTGGGCAGGTGCCGCGATGAACCTGCACCAGGACGTGGACCGCTACCTGGCCCAACGGCGCGGGTTGGGGTTCAAGCTCAACACGACCGAGTACCTGCTCCACCAGTTCACCGACTGGCTCACCGCCCGCGGCGTCACCGAGTCGTTCACCATCAACGACGCTGTGGCATGGGCCTGTGACCCGCCTGGCGCGGCGCCGGTGTGGCGAGCCCGACGCCTGACCGCGGTCCGACCGTTCGCCGCCTACCTGAACGCGAGCGGGGTGAATGTCCCGGTCATCCCGTCCGGGCTGTTGCCGGCCCGCACGACCAGGCGCGAACCGTTCATCTACTCCCAACCCGAACTGGACCACCTGTTGACCGCGTGCCCGTTCTACTTCCCCACCCCAAGGGTGGCAGCGACGATGAGCACGATCATCGGGCTCTTGGCCGCGACCGGGCTCCGCATCGGTGAGGCCCTCCGGCTGACCGTCCCGGACCTCGACCCGACCGAGCACGTCCTGCTGGTCCGGGCCACCAAGCGGCCCCTGGACAGGCTCGTGCCGCTGGACCCGACCACCACGACGGCACTGACCGACTACCTCACCCTGCCCGAACGGGCAGCAACGAACCCGGCACCCGACGGGCCGATCTTCGTCAACGACCGCGGCACCCGATACCGGCTCGAAACGATCGAGCAACACTTCCACGCCCTCATCGACGCCCTCGGCCTCGCCCAGCCCGGCCAGCCGCGCCCCAGGCTGCACGACCTGCGGCACACCTTCGCCACCCGCCACATGATCACCGCCTACACCCGCGCCGGGAACCCGGCGCGGGTGATGACACTGCTGACGACGTGGCTCGGGCACACCTCCCCCGAGCACACCTACTGGTACCTCAGCGCCGCCCCCGAGCTACTCGCCGCCGCAGCCCACCGCCTCGAACCCGACAGCACAGAAGGAGCACCCCTATGAATGCGCTCGCCACCCACCTGCAGGCCTACTTCACCGACTTCGCCCGCGCCCAACGAGACCTGTCCCCGCACACCATCACGTCCTACCGCGACACCTGGCGGATGCTCATCACCTTCCTCGCCGACCAGGCCGCCACCACCGCCAGCCACATCGACTTCGACCACCTCACCCCTGAAGCCGTCACCGCATTCCTGGACCACCTCGAACAAGAGCGCGGCAACAGCGTCACGACCCGTAACGCGCGGCTGACCGCGATCCGCGCCGTGCTCACCCGAGCACTGCCGAATCAACTCGAACACGCCGCGACCATCACCCGGGTGCTCGCCATCCCGCCCAAACGCCACCCGCACCCGACACTCGAGTTCCTCACCCCCGCCGAGGTGAACGCCCTGATCGGCGCACCCGACCGCGAGCGGTGGACCGGTCGGCGAGACCACGCCCTGCTCGTCCTGGCGATCCAGACCGGGCTGCGCATCAGCGAACTGTGCTCCCTGGCCCTGACCGATCTGCACCTGGGCGCCGCGGCACACGTCACCTGCACCGGCAAGGGACGCCGCAAGCGGTCCACCCCCTTGACGACCACCACCACCGCAGTCGTGGCCGTCTACCTCACCGAGCGCACCAACCGACCCGGCCAAGCCCTGTTCTGCGGGCCACGCGGGCAACAACTCTCCCCAGACGCCCTCGAGCACCGGCTCCACATCCACCTCACCACGGCGGCGGCGACCTGCGCGAGCCTGAACGACAAGCACGTCACCATGCACACCCTGCGCCATTACGTGGACGGCTGGGTTATGTGGCCGGACGGGCTGTTTCCCCTGGCCGGCGTGCTGACGGCGCCGATTCCGACCACATAATCAGGGCGGGTGCGTGTGGACGCGTGGAGTGGTCCCCGCGCATGATCCGACCTGCGCTTCCTTGGCTTTTGTCGGGGTTGGCGTTCGTTGCCTCCGCTGTGGAGGCTGTTGCTGGCGCTTGGTGTGTGAGGAGACTCGCCTTGTCTGTTCACCACTACCAGGAAGGCCGATTGTCATGGAAGCAGCAAGGATTCGCGAGGCGTCAGCACGGGTGATCGCCGCGTTGACGGTGGCGGGCAGGTCGAGGACGACGATCAAACGTCACGAGGCGGAGTTCAACGCGTTCGCCAGATTCCTCGAGACCGGCGGCGGGGAGGTGCTTCCCACCGAGCGGGACTGTCTCGATTTCATCGCCGAGCGGTCCGGAGTCATGCTGGAGGGCCTGCGGGAGCCGACTCGTTCCAGGCGTGCCCAACTCGCGCGTCGCCCTCTGATCCTCCTGATGGAGGCGCTGGGCGGTGGTCTTCCCCAGGTGGGTCAGGCCACGACGGCGCCGCTTGAGCACTGCCCGGCACGTTTCCGCGCCACCCGGGACGAATACCTCGCGGCGTGCCGACGACGAGGTAATGCCGAAGCCAGCATCACGACGAAGAAGCGCGCCGCGGACCAGTTCCTCGCCTATCTCGAGCAGGTCGGCCGGGAATCTCTCGGCCAGGCGCAGGCTCAGGACTTGGCGGGATTCTGGGTACGGCGTCAGCACGCAGGTCACGCCCCTAAAACCACCGGGTCGCTGCGGTCGGCGTTGGCTGACTTCCTGCGCCATCTGCACCATGCCGGGCATATCGAGGAGGATCTGGCCGGGCGGCTCCCACCTCAACGGTATCCCCGGCGTGGCGAGTCGACCCCGTACCCGTGGACGGCGGAGGAAGTCCGCCTGGTCCTGGACCAGATCGACCGGTCATCGGCGATCGGGAAACGCGACTACGCGATGATCCTGTTCACCGCCAGGCTCGGGTTGAGAGTCGGGGACCTGCGCCGTTTGGAACTGGGATGGTTCGACTGGCGGGCCAAGACCGTGTCGTTGACACAGCACAAGACCGGTGTGGCGTTGACGCTGCCGCTACCGGGCGATGTCGGATGGGCGGTGATCGACTACATCCGCCACGGCCGACCCGACGCCCAGTGCCGGCAGGTGTTCGTGAAACACCGCTACCCGTTCACAGCGTTTGGTTCGTCCACCTCGGCGGGCTGCCGGCTGGGCTACTACGCGCGGCGTGCGGGGATCGTGTTCCCGGCCCGGCGGTCGCATGGCCTGCACTCGCTGCGCGGAGCCCTGGCGGTGACGATGCTCCAAGCCGACACGCCCCCGCCGGTCGTCGCGGCGGTGCTGGGTCACGCGGGAACCGGCACGACCGCCGCGTACTACTTCCGGCTCGACATCGAGCACCTGCGCCGCTGCGCTCTGGACGTCGAAGACATCCTGGGTGCAGCGCAAGGGGCGTCGTCGTGAACGCGGCAACGCTGGCCGACCTGATCGTCACCCTGGTCGCCGCGCGTCGCGCCGGCGGGTTCCGCTACGACGGCCAAGAACGGGTATTGCGTCAGTTCGCCGAGCACTCCCGCCGGGAAGGATACGCGGACGGTTCGATCATCCAAGAAGCGGTGGAAGGGTTCCTCTGCGACCGGCATCTGAAAGCGTCCACCATCCGCCGCGAGGAGATCGTGCTGCGCGAGTTGGCCGAACACGCCCGCCAGCACGGCTGGCAAGCATGGGCGCCGCCGACGCTGACCCGCGTGAAGGCCATCCATCGGCCACCACCGTACGTGTTCAGCGACGAGGAGATCCGCCGCCTGTTCCACGCCATCGATACCCAGCCGCTGTCCGAGATGTCGAACAGGGCACTCGTGGACCCGGTGCTGTTCCGCGTGTTCTACGCCACCGGGATGCGGCTGGGAGAAACACTGAATCTGGAGTTGCGCGACGTCGACCCGGTGCGCGCCACCCTCGAGGTACGTGACGGGAAGAACCGTGAGAACCGTCTCGTGCCCATCACCGTGCGCCTGGCCGCCACCCTGGAAAGCTTCATCGCGGCAGCCCATCCTGATCCCGAACCCGTCCACAAACTGTTCCACACCGGCGATCCCACGAAACCTGTTGACAAGTCGACGGTTTACAACAGGTTCCGCCGCTACCTCGCCGACGCCGACATCCCCCATTTCCCCGGCGGCCCGCACATCCATTCGCTGCGCCACGGCTTCGCCGTGCAGAACCTGCGCCGCTGGGCATCCGGCGGCGCGGACCTGGCGGTGATGCTGCCCTACCTGTCCGCGTACATGGGCCACGCCGACCTCCGCGGAACCCAGTACTACCTCCAGCTGACCGCCGACGCGCACCCCGAGGTCGCCGCCATGACTGGGACCAGGTTCGGCTACGTCATCCCGGCCCCGATCACGCCGGACGGAGCCGAGCAGTGAGCCGCGTCATCCCGGCCGGCGGGGATCTAGCCGGCCGGTGGCTGTCGAAGTTCCTCACCGATCATCTCGCCGGCGAGCGGGACCTGTCTCCCCAGACCATCACCTCCTACCGAGACGCGATCAAACTGCTGCTCACCTGGTTCCGCGACGTGATCGGCATCCCACCCGAGAAGCTGCACCTCGCGGATCTGGACCGGGCGCGGGTACTGTCCTTCCTGGACTGGCTGCAAACAGAACGCGGCAACTCGGCGGCGACCCGCAACCAGCGCCTGGCCGTCATCAGATCGTTCGCCCAGTACACCGCGGTGGAACGGCCGGAGTTCCTCGACCAAGCCACCCAAATCCTCGCCGTCAAGCAGAAGAAGACCCCGGCCGCCGAAATGGGCCACCTCACCGGCGACGAGGTCAAAGCCCTCCTGGCCGAACCAGACGCGGGCACCCGGCGCGGTCTGCGTGACACGATCCTGCTTTCCACGCTCTACGACACCGCCGCTCGCGTCCAAGAGCTCTGCGACCTGAACACCTCCGACATCCGCACGGCCCACCCGATGATGGTGACGCTTCGCGGCAAGGGCTCCAAAACGAGGCGGGTCCCGCTGATGGACCCCACAGCCCGGCTCATGGCGGACTACCTCGACCGGCGCGTGCCCCACCCGGGTGTCGGCGCAGACGCCGACCCACTGTTCTTCGGACCCGAACACACTCGATTGACCCGTTGGGGCGTCACCAAGATCCTCGCCAGACACGTCCAATCCCTGCGCCGACGCGACCCCGGCTATGCGGCTGGCCTGAACGTCACTCCGCACGTGATCAGAAGGACCCGGGCGATGCACCTGCTCCACGCCGGCGTCAACCTGATCTACATACGTGACCTGCTCGGCCACGCCGACGTGTCCACAACAGAGATCTATGCGCGCGCCGACACAGAAGCGAAACGCAACGCCATCGAGAGCGCCTACCAGTCACTGACTCCCGAGCCTCTTCCCGACTGGACGGCAGACCACGACCTCCTCGAATGGCTCGACCACACCTACCAATAGCGGCTCACCGGATTATGTGGCCGGAATCGGCGCCGTCAGCACGCCGGCCAGGGGAAACAGCCCGTCCGGCCACATAACCCAGCCGTCCACGTAATGGCGC
>JAAYVP010000235.1 GCA_012517115.1 Brooklawnia sp.
CAGGCCGTGGCCGCGGTCCATCAGCACCTGACCTGGCCCGTTGACCAGTACATCGGTCAGGCCGGGCAGGCGTAGCAATGGCTCCAGGCGGCCCGCCCCTACGCTGCCGCGCCGCAGCGCCTCGACCGCGTAGAGCACCATAGCGTCGCTGACGACCAGCCCCAGTCCCCGCAATGCCTCCGCCACATCCTGCGGTGTCCAAGCCCGCCCAAGCCCAGCCAGCCGGACGCGCAGCAACTCGACCTCATGCTCGTTCACGATTCAGCCACCTCCACGCCGAGCAGCCCGTCGAGCAGCCGATCGCAGGCTTTGGCGAACCGTCTACCACCCAGGCCTGGTGGCGTCCCAGATTCCAGTGCCAGCGGCAGCGAACCGTCGTGCGGCACCACACCCAAGACCGGCAGACCGATCGTCTCGCCGACCAAGGCGGCATCCAAGCGTCGGCCTGGGCCGGTGCGCACCACCGCCATCGCGCCGTCCAACGTCTGCGCGGCCACTTTCAATCTGGTTGCGACGACGGCCTTCACCTCGGCCGCCACCACGACTAGGGTCTGCGCGTTGTGGGTGCCGACCCCCGGATCTGGGTGCGCGCCGGCATCTAAGACCACGAGGTCGTGGCTACGGCTGAGAGATGCCAGGACCGCCTGCACCGCCTCCGCCTGCGGTAAGCCGGCCGACGCGGGCGACCGCTGCTGGTTCGAGGTTCGCGAACGCCCGGTGGACACCAGGTCTACGCCGCTCACGTTGGGCAACTGGCCGTGCAGGTCGCCGATATGGCCAGCTGCCGAAGCCAAGTCTGGCCATCGCCACCCCTTAGCCTGCTCAGCCCCGAAAACCAGGTCGATGCCGCCACCACACGGGTCGAGTTCGACCAAGGCCACCTGCAAACCCTGTCGATGGCCTCGCTGCGCCAAGCCACAGGCCAGCGTGGTCGCCCCGACCCCGCCCGAGCCACCGACCACGCGCAGCAGGGTGGCGCCGCCCGCACCCAGTTCATCGCGCCCCACCAGCAGCGAGCTGACGAATCCGGTCTGGTCGGGCAGCACCATCACCGGCGCATCCAGGGGCACCGACCAGGACAGCAGCGCCGCCGCTTCGGGCCCGCAAAGGTGAACGCCGCGACGCGCCGGCAGCCCAAGCCCGACCACGGTGGCTGCCATGTCGGCACCAACCAGTACAATCGGCGCGCTGACCCAGTTGCGCCGCAGGGTTTCGGTGTCACGAGCCACCACCACCCCGACCTGGGCCGCGGCTGCCGCGGCGAGCACGGTTTCTATCAGGGCGGCGTCCCGCGAGACAAGCATCGATATGGCCATGGTTGAAAGATGGGCGGTCGGGGCCCAAATCGGTCAAACTCGTCAGATCCTGTGGACAACTCGGAGTCTTCTGACAGCGCGACCGGCGCAGATGGGGGTCGGCGCTGGGGATGAGGCGCTAGGGTCGAAGGCAGACCCTGCGGAGGAGATCCACTGTGAACGTCCGGATGATCGTGACAGACCTCGACGGCACGTTGTTCCAGCCGGATAAGTCCGTCACGCCGCGCGCGCTTCGGGCCCTGAGCGCGGCGCACGACGCCGGCATCGTGGTGATGGCCGCCACCGGGCGTTCGATCGTGGACGTGACGCGGCTGCTGCCAGGAGTGCTCCGTGAACTCACGGTCTGCTCGAACGGTGCGGTGGTCTACTCCGCACACACGGACAGTGTGCTGCTGTCGCGCCCGATCGAGCCGCTCGTGATCGAGGCGTTCATCGAGACGATGCAACCACTCGCCCCACAGACCAGCTTCGCGACTCTGGTGAACAACGGCTACGACATGCTGCCCGGCCCCGGCTACCTGGACCTGATGGTGGATGGCAACCATGGCCGCTCAAAGCAGAGCATGACCGAGGTCGACCTGGCCGAACTGGTCCGCCACCCCGCGGTGAAGCTGATCGCCCGCAGTGCCGAACTCGAGTTGGCAGAACTGTTCGACCGGTGCGGGCAAGCCGCCCATGTCGGCGTGCGGCCCACCATGTCGGGTGTTCCGTTCGTCGAGATCTCGGCCGCCGAGGTGAGCAAGGCGACCACCCTGGATCTGCTGGCGACTGACCGCGGCATCAGCCGCCATGAGGTCGTCGTGCTCGGGGATTCGCTGAACGACGCCGAAATGATCCAATGGGCCGGTCTGGGTGTGGCGATGGCCAACGCCGATCCAGAGGTGCAAGCGTTGGCC
>JAAYVP010000236.1 GCA_012517115.1 Brooklawnia sp.
GCCGCCGCATCGTCCACCGCCGAGCAGACCGTCCGCCGGGTGGACGCGATCCTGGCCGCCCGAGAGGCTCTGGAGCACAACGTCGGTCCGCTGCTAGCGATGGAGTCGCTCATGCTCACTTTGGCTGACCCCGATGACAGCTGAGTCTTCGACCTGTCGCAAATGCGAACTGGGGGCGTGTCAGTCCGGCCGTTCGGCGATCCTAGGCACGAAAATGGGAACCGAAGTGTCAGGCCCACACAGGACAGTGAGGATAGGTTGTGAGTACCGTCGTCCAGGATGCTGCTGAGCAGACCAGACCCAACCAGCGGGTGGTACCCGATCCGCAACTTCCGTCCGAGGACCGCGTCTTGCTCATGTCGTCCCTGGCCGGGGCCAGCCCCGCAGTTCCCCGCGATCCGCGACTGTTGCTTGCCGAGCAGGCCGATTATGAGGCTCGCACGGCTGCGGAAGAGGCCGAAGCCGCCCGCATCGCAGCCGAGGAGGCGGTGGCCCGAGCGGCGGCCACCAAAGCGGCAGCCGAGCAGTCGCGCGTCGAACTTGAGGCGGCGCGGGCCGAGGCCAAGGCCAAGGCCGAAGCGGCTGCGCTTCAGGTGCGACTTGAACGGCAGGCGTTCGACGAGCAGGCGGCGGCGGCCCGCGCCCAGCAGCGCGCCGTCCGTGACCAGCAGTTGGGCACGATCCGCACCGTGGACGAGGCCGAGCCGTCGGTGGTGACCGTCACCCGGCACAGCACGGATGCCCCGCTGGGGGCGCTGGCGCTCTTGCTGGTGCGGTTGGCGGTCGCCGGCTGGGCCGGCATCGTCGGCTGGCAGGCGTTGGTCGATCATCAGGCGACGGTGGACGCGGTGCTGAGGGTCGGGATCCCGCAGGCGTATGGCTCGTGGCTGGGCTGGGGTGTTGGCGTCGGGTTGCTGGTGATCGCCTTCTTCGTGCTGTTCGGCGTAGGTACCCGCATCTTCGCGGCGATCATGCTGGCCGGCGTGATCGGCTTCCTGGCGTTCTTCCGTTTCGGGCCTTTCAGTCCGTTCCTGGAGGGCCACTTCGGATTCTACGGCGACCGTGACGTCTTCCTGGCGGTGCTCTGCCTGCTGCTGGTACTGCTCGGTGCGGGCGGCTGGAGTGCGGACGCGAACATCCGACGCAGGCGGAAGGCAACGGCAAAGCCCGAGTGAACCTTGACCCGACTACCTGCGCTGTTGGATGGGTGTCCGGTGCCGTAGGGTACTGGCCATGGTGGCGGTGGTGGGTGTGCGGTTCCAGACGCACGGCACGCTGCACTTGTTGCGGTTGACGCCCGAACAGCGGTTCGAGTTCGGTGACCAGGTCCTGTACCCATCTGAGGGCGGTCCCGTGGTTGGGATCGTGGCATGGTCGGGGCAGGCGACGGTCAGCGACGACATCCCGACCTGTTTGGGCGCCGCCTCGCCCGCTGACCTCACGAACCAAGACGCTGCACGCGCCCGACGCGCCGAAATCGAAGCCGTGGCAAAGGCGTTGATTGAGCAACACCAACTGCCGATGCGGGTCTTGGCTGTGGATCATCAGCAGCCGGTGTCCGGCCAGTCGCTGGCGGTCGTCTACTATTCGGCACCCGAGCGAATCGACTTCCGTGGGCTGTTGCTTGACCTCGGACGCGTCTTGCAGTGTCGGCTCGACCTTCGCCAAGTGGGTGAACGCGACGCCGCTCGGTTGGTGTCAGACGTCGGCTCGTGCGGGCGACCCAGTTGCTGCACCACCTGTCTGCAGTCGTTGGCGCCGGTGACCGGGAAAGCTGGCCGTTCAATCCAGGGCACCGTCGGCGTGGGCGCGTGTGGACGGCCGTTGTGCTGCCTGGGATTCTCCGGATCCCAGCCCCGGAAGGCCACCGATGGCCGCGCCTGATCTGATCATTAGGCTGCCCCGACGCGGGCTGTGCCTGGCGCTCGTGCTGATTGTGCTGCTGGCGGGTTGCGTCCCGGGGTCTGGGGGAGACGGGACAGACAGTCAGTCACCCTCGCCCAGCGAGCCCGCCTTCGTGCTGCCAAGCCCGGCCCAGACCTACCCCGCAGTGGAACCGCCGGATCGTCCCGACGTCGACGTGCCGGACGTAGCGCCGCCCGGATTCGTCGATCCGCCAAGGGGAAGCGGATACGCCCGCTACCTTGACCAGGAGTTGCGCTGGACCGAGTGCGGCAGTTCGCGCTGCACCACGTTCCGGGTACCTCTCGACTGGCTGGACCCCGATGGGCAGGCCATCACCATCGCTATGCGAATGAATCCGGCCACCGCGCCGGAACGTCAAGGTGTGCTGTTCATCAACCCGGGCGGCCCGGGCGCTTCGGCGCAGGACTATGTCGCGGACTTCCAGTCCACCGGGCTGGAAGGGTTCGACATCATCGGTCTTGATTCCCGCGGCTCCGGTGAGTCGACCCCAGTGGTTTGTGGCACCGCAGCGCAGACCGACGCCTATTTGGCGGTGGACGCCACACCCGACGATGACGCAGAGCGCAGCGCATTGCTGGCGGCTCAGCGCGAGTTCAACGACCAATGCCGGGCCAACTCCGGGCCGCTGCTCGACCACATCTCGTCGATTGAGGCTATCCACGACTATGACCTCGCCCGCCACCTGCTCGGCGAGTCGCTGCTGAACTTCTATGGGGTTAGTTACGGCACATTTCTGGGCGCCGTCTACGCCGAGCTGTACCCACAAAACGTGGGCCGCATGGTGCTGGACTCGGCCGTGAACCCAACTCCCAGCACCGATGTGATTCAAGCGCAGGGGTTCGACACCAGCATGCGCGGCTTCGCGTCGTGGTGCGCGCAGAACCTGGCGCAATGCCGCTTGGGCGACACCGAACAGGCAGTCATCGACAAGGTGACGGGGTTCATCAACGGGCTGGACCAAGCTCCGCTGCCCACCACCGACCCGAAC
>JAAYVP010000237.1 GCA_012517115.1 Brooklawnia sp.
GCCGGTAGTGGACACGTCCGTGACCACCTGGCCCGGGATGAGGCCATACTTGTCCGCAAGTGCGTTGGCGGCCTCAGCGCTGAGCCCCATCTGGGTTGCGACGCCAATGAAGTCGTCGCGGGCCGTCTGGGTGGCAGCCTGCAGCTCCTCCATCGACGCGCCGTTTTCCTTCATGGCGTCGCGGTTGTTCAGCGCGGCGGCAGCAAGGTTATCCAGGGCCGACTGGGCCTGAATTCCGGCCTTGGTGTGCAGGTCGATCTTGCCGGTCGCCTCGTCAATGGAGTATCCGCCGGCCGCAGCGGCGTCGCCGGCGTTGAGCAGTGCGGATGCGTAGCTGGTTTCAGCGCTGGACGCGCCCAGAGCGGCCTGCGCCATCTGGTTCTGTATGTCCATGAGCGACTGTAGCGCCGCTGCCTGCGTGTCTGCATCGGCTGCCGCGTCCACGTGGGCAAGGCCGAGCTGCGCGAGCGCTTGGCCTGCCACCACAGATTCGGGCACAGTGCCCTGCATCCAGCCCGCCAACTCCTCGTTGGACACGCTGGCGACGCCTGCCGCGTCCGCGGTCGCCCGCAATTGACTCGCGTACTCAGGGAATAGCCCGACCAAGTCTCCCGCGGACACCCTCTGCATGTCGAGTGACTCGGTCAGTTGAGCGAACGTCTTGCTAGCCTGTGCTGCGTCCATTTGCGACAGTGCGGAGTCGAGCTTGCTCAGCTCCTCCTGCGCCATCTGGGTGTTGCCCTTCATGCCGGCCAGGCCCATAACTGAGCCGTCCAACCACTTCGCGAAGCCGCTGTCGGTAGCCAGCATGGTGATCGCGCCGGCGAAGTCCTTAGTTGTGCCGGTGGTCCCAGCCATCGCGGTAGCAATCGAAGACTGCACGTCAGCCGCAAGAGTCCCGCTGGATGTCATCTCGTCGAGCGCTTGCGCGTACCGGTCGGCCGAGACGCGCCCCTCGTCCATGGACGACTGGATGGCCGACCCGGCCACTTGGAGCGCGACCATTCCGGCAGCAACGGCTGCCGCGCCGAGACTGACCCGCCCCAAGCTCGAGCCTGCCGCATCAAGACTCGACTTGAGTCCGTCGATCCAGCCTTTCACTGAGCTGATGACGCCGAGGGAATCTAGTGCTGCCCGAAACTCCGAGACGGCCGTGATGGCCTTCATGGTGCCGCCAGCGACGAGAGCGAGCCCGCCAAGAGCCCCGACGATAGCTGTGATTGTTGATGCGGCCTCGCCGTGACGGCCGAGCATCTCAACGAAGTCAGTCAGGTTCTGCGTGATATCCCGCAACCCGTTCGCAGACCCTTCGCCCGCCTTGGTGAGCAGGGTATCGAAGGCGCCACCGAGCTTCTCGAGGTCGCCAGCAAGATTGTCCTGCTTGATCGCTGCCGCCTCGGCTGCGTATCCGGCGTCGTTGACCTGGTCGGTCCAGCCCTGGATGCCTTCCGCGCCCTGCTCGTACAGCACGTTCGCGGCGCGGATCGCGTCGGAGCCGAAGATCGTCGCCAGCGCGGCGTCGCGTTGGGCTTGCGGCAGGTCGGCCAGCTTGTCCTTCAGCTGCCCGGCCAGGTCAGTGATGCCAACAAAATTCCCGGAGGCATCGTAGGCGGCGATGCCCA
>JAAYVP010000238.1 GCA_012517115.1 Brooklawnia sp.
CGACAACACCTACATGTTGTTCGGCGACGCAAAAGCGTCGGTGGATTCGATCAACTCGGCCCTCCCCGCAGCCGATCCCCGACTGGCGATCACGTCCTGAGGGGCTGTCGACCGGCACGAGCTGTCCCTCGGGACCGTCCCCGCAGGGGCTTCTGTATTGGATACCGGTCATCGCTCCGGCCGTGGATCAGACCGGGGGCCGAAGAATCTGGCCTAGTCTCCCTCGGCCGCACCAACCCTGGCCAGCAGCCTGTTCCGCAAACGCTCCGGCAGCCCGGGCGCGGCCAGCAGTCGGCGAGCGCCTTCGACGTCATGTTTGTCGACATTGACGATGCGGGCCACCTCGCCGACTGTCGGGGCGCCGACGGGACGCTCCAGCAGCTCTACCAGGTCCCCCTTGGCCACGGCACCGGGCGCGAGGACCCGCACGTACCAACCCGACCAGCCGGTGTGCTGCACCCGCTGCACCAGGTCGGGCACTCCCCAGCGG
This sequence comes from Brooklawnia sp., assembly GCA_012517115.1. Taxonomy (GTDB): domain Bacteria; phylum Actinomycetota; class Actinomycetes; order Propionibacteriales; family Propionibacteriaceae; genus Brooklawnia. Next base: position 491 of record JAAYVP010000238.1, read on the forward strand.
CTGGCCAGTTTGTAGCAAGGGCTGCGCGGTTGGCTGACCTGCACGATCGCCCCGCCGAGCCGCCAGATTTCGCCGAGCGCGACAGTGGTCTCGTCCGGGCAGGCGAGCCCGCCGAAGCCAGTGAGAGTGACGTTTTCGAAGAAGGCGCCGGGAGGGAACAGCAGACCCTGATCGGCCAGCCAGCTCGGATAGTGGTGGCCGGCGTAGAGCAGTAGAGCCTTGTCCGGCCCGCCATGGTTCTTCCGGTCGGCTTGCGCGTCCCCCACCAGACCGAGCCGCCCGAGCTGCACCGGGCCGACGACCTCGTCCTTGCATCCGGCGCTGAGGACCTCGCGGCCATTCCACTGGTGGGTCTGGACGCCTCCGACGCGTACGGCCGCCACAGTTGCGACCAGCAGCGCCGTGGATGGGTTAGCCATGCACGCCATTGTGCCCGCAGCCGGACGGGGACCAGAAACCGGCAGACCTGCGGGGGCCGGACTCGCCCGACCCCTACTCCAACAGCGCGTGGTAGTCCTGCAGACTCAGGATCTCGTCCTTGCCGTTCTTGGCAGCCTTGATGCCGTGGGCAGCCGCCAGCGCCGCCGTCGTGGTGGTGATGTACGGCACCCGGGCTCGGATCGCAGCCTTGCGGATGTAGGAGTCGTCGTGCTCACTGGTGGTGCCCGACGGGGTGTTCACCACTAGCTGGATGTCGCCGTTGATGATCGCATCTTGAATGTTGGGTCGGCCTTCATGAATCTTCAGGATCGTCCGCGACTCGATGCCGTGCCTTGCCAGGAACTGGGCGGTGCCGCCGGTCGCCCGGATCGTCATGCCCGCCGAGACGAATGTTTGTGCGGCTTGGACGATCTGGCCGCCGGGGGTGTCGGCGTCCTCACCGCGGCGGTCACGTTCAGCGAAAGTCAGCAAGACAGCACCACTGGTCGGCAGGGCAGCGTTCGCTGCCTCCTCGGCTCGGAAGAAGGCCAAGCCCGCGGTACTGCCCAGGCCGAGCACTTCGCCGGTCGAGCGCATCTCGGGGCCGAGCAGCGGGTCGACCTCCGGGAACATGTTGAACGGGAAGACGGCCTCCTTGATCCCGACGTACGGAATCTCGCGGCGCGTCAAACCAAGGTCGGCGATCCGTGTCCCCAGCATCACTCGAGTTGCCAGGCCGGCCATGTTGATGCCGCAGACCTTGCTCACCAGTGGCACGGTACGGCTGGCCCTTGGATTCGCCTCCAGAACGTAGACCACGCCGTCGTCACCGATCGCGTACTGCACATTCATCAGACCGACCGCACCCAGCTCGATCGCGATCCGGCGCGTGTAGTCCTCGATGGTGCGTTGGGTCTCGGCGGAGATGCCCAGCGGCGGGATCATCGCCGCCGAGTCGCCGGAGTGAATGCCCGCGTACTCAATGTGTTCCATCACGGTGGGGACGAAGGCATCGGTGCCGTCGCAGATC
>JAAYVP010000239.1 GCA_012517115.1 Brooklawnia sp.
ACGCCACCGATCGTCCGGATGTGGCCTCGCAGCCCGGCAGCGAGCAGCCCACCGGAGCCGTGTCGGGCGCGCAACGCCACGCCGCGCAGAAGGAGATCTCCTCGATCGAGCGCCGCCTGGACAAGTTGACGGCCACCATTGAGGCCGTCCATCAGCAGATGGCCGAGGACGATCCGAGCGACTACGAGCGACTGCAGCAACGCGCCGATGAGGTTCGAGAACTCGAGTCGGAGGTTGAGCAACTGGAGGAACGCTGGCTCGAACTGTCGGAGCAGATCGCCTGATCCCCACAAGATCAAACTGGGCACCGGCCCGGCGAGCGGGCAGGATAAACTGGCACAGAGCTTGAGGGAGGTCGGACAGTGGCTGAACCGAACCAGACGCCCAGTCTGGTTGACGTGGCCGCGCGGGCCGGCGTCTCCCCCACGACCGTGTCCCGGGTGCTGAACAACCGCGGCTATCTCAGTCAGCGCACCAAGGATCGGGTGGCCCAGGCCATCGAGGAACTCAACTACCGACCGAATGAAGTCGCCCGGGCCCTGTTGGGTCAGCGAACGAAGATGATCGGGGTCATCGTCCCGACCGTGGCGCTGCCCTTCTTCGGCGAGGTTGTGGTCTCGCTGGAGCATGCGCTGGAGCAACACGGGTACCGGCTCTTGTTGTGCAACAGCCTCGGACGGGCCGACCTTGAGCGCGAATACCTCGATCTACTGATCAGCAACAGGGTGGACGGCATCATCTCGGGTGCCCACAATGACGCGATTCCCGAGTACGCCGACATCAAGCTGCCCCTGGTGACCATTGACCGGCAACTCGCCCCGCAGATTCCCAACGTCCGCTGCGACAACGAAGCCGGCGGACGCATGGCCACGGAGTTGCTGCTTCGTCGCGGGTGCCGGCATCCCGCCTTGTTGACATCGACCTCGTCACCGCGGAACATGCGCGAAGCCGGATACCGCGCGGTGCTTGCGGAGGCCGGCATCGAACCGATCGTCGGCACCGTCAACTTTCACACGCCCGAGCCGCGCCGAACCCAGCAGATCGACGCCTGGCTCAGCCGTTGGTTGCCGAACGTCGACGGGGTGTTCGCCACCGACGATCTGATGGCCGGGACCGTGCTGGAATGGGCCGCGCAATCGGGCGTCGCGGTCCCCGATCAGCTCCGCGTGGTCGGCTTCGATGGCACCGAGGCGATCCGGCGGGCCTTGCCGGGACTGTCCACAGTGCGCCAGCCGATCCGCCTCATCTGTCGCGGGGCGACCGATCTCCTGCTTTCCCAGATCGACAACCAGGCGTTCAGCGCGGGCGACCAACAGCGAATCAAACCCCTGGAGTTCCCGGTCAGTCTTTTCGAGGGACGAACGACCTAGCCATGTTCCGGACTCCCGACTGTGTACACGGCGGCGAGATCGAGCGAAGACGCGCCGATGACCGGACAAAAGCCGATGGCGAGGGCTCACACCCCGAAGGTGAGTCCTCGCCATCGGCCGGACAGAGGCGTCTGATGCTGGCTGCTAGACCAGCGCGAGATCCTTCTGCGTGACCTCGAGCATCTCGTCGCCCGCCTCAACCGGCCGGGAAGCGGCTGCTTTCACGCCACCGAACTTCTGCGCGTTGGTGACGACCACGGGGGTGGTGAGGTCGTAGCCGGCAGCAGCAATTGCGTCCCATTCCGGTTCCACAAGCACCTGTCCGCGGTGTACGCGGGTGCCCACCTTGACCTTGGACGCGAAGTGCTCGCCCTTCAGTTGAACCGTGTCCATGCCGATGTGGATCAGTAGTTCCACACCGCTGTCAGCCCGCAGGCCCACCGCATGACCGGTCGGGAAGGCAACGATCACCACTCCGTCCACCGGGGAAACCACGGGTCCGCCCTCAGGAACCACTGCAGCACC
>JAAYVP010000240.1 GCA_012517115.1 Brooklawnia sp.
GCCGAGATCCCGGCGACCCAATCGAAATGAAGGCCCGCGTTGAGCAACGCCACCACGACTGCCGCGGTGTAGCTGGCCCGCATCCCGCCGCCCTCGAAGATGAGGGCTGCATCGGTGACGTTGCTGGTCAGCTGGACGGGGGCGGTCCCTGATGACATGGCATCCATCCTGACAGACTGCGGTTCGAGCTTCGAAGCTGGCCGGGGCGACGGCCTTGGTAGGCGGTCGTCGATCCGATTGTGCATGGCAGGCGACAGACTGTGCTTCGGCGTGCGCTCGGGCAAACGGAATCTGACCACAATCGACCACGAGCCATCGAGCAGAGGAGCTATTGATGACCAATGAACCGGGTCTGACGGATGACAACGATAAAGCCGTGAAGAAAAAGAAGGGCAGGAAGCGGCTGCTGATAGCAGGGATCGCCGCGGCGGTGATTGTGGCGCTGCTGGCGGCCTACGCCTTCATCTTCACCAGCACTGGTTACTGGTTGCTCTCACGCCTCAAGCCCGACACCGAGCAGCAGAAGATGTCGTACTCCTCGGCCAGCCAGACCACCCAGGCGATCGCCGATGAGGGCTTCGTGCTGATGCGAAACGAGAACAACCTGCTGCCGCTGCAGACCAGTGAAGACGCCAAGCTCGGCCTGAGCCTTTTCGGAATGCGTTCGGTGCAACTGGTCTTCAACGCCGGTGGCTCGTCGGCGTCCAATGTGGAGCGGGCCACCAAGCTGGAGGATGCGTTGCGTGGCGAGAACGGCGGCTTCGACGTCAACCCCGACCTACTGAACCTTTACTACAACTACTATAAGTCGGGGAAGCTCTCCATCGCGCCCACATCCGCACCGGCGAACAGCGGGGCGTCCGAGTTCATCGAGGAAGTCAACGCAATCACCGTCCCGGAACTGCCCGTCGAAGCCTTCACCGACACCGCGCTGTTCGACGGCAAGACGGTCGTCGAGGCCGCTCGTGAATACTCCGACACCGCCCTGATCACCATCGGCCGCGGTGGCGGCGAGATGTTCGACTTCACGCCCAGCGGACTGCAGCTGAGCGCCGAGGAGACCGCCATGGTCGATGCGGTGGCCAACGGCTTCGAGCACGTCGTGCTGGTGGTCAACTCGGCCAATCCGATGGAGCTTGACTTCATCGAGCAGTACCCCTCAATCGAAGCGGTGGTCTGGATCGGCTTCCCGGGCGAGGCCGGCATCGAGTCGTTGGCGAAGATCCTGTCCGGCAAGGTGAACCCGTCCGGTCATCTGCCCGACACCTGGTTGAAGGACAACACTGCCGCTCCGGCCACGAACAACTACCTGCAGCTCAACGCCGACCAGACCAAGGCCACCGACAGTTTCAAGTACTCGAACACGCCCCCTGAGCAGGGCTACTTCGTCCAGTACTCCGAGGGCATCTACGTCGGTTACCGCTACTTCGAGACTCGCCACGACACCGATCCGGCATTCAACTACGACGAGCTGGTGATGTACCCGTTCGGTCATGGCCTGAGCTACACCGAGTTCGAGCAGCAGTTGCTGTCGGTGGAACAGACCGGCGACACCGTGCGGCTGCGCGTTGCGGTGCGCAATACCGGCGATGTGGCCGGCAAGGACGTGATCGAGGTCTACTCGAACCCCCCGTACACCGGAGCGATCGAGAAGTCAACCGTCAACCTGGTGGCCTTTGAGAAGACCAACGAGATCGCCCCAGGCGCCACCGAGGACTACACCCTGGAGGTCCC
>JAAYVP010000025.1 GCA_012517115.1 Brooklawnia sp.
AAGGTCGGTTCGGCCACGATCACCATGGCATCCAGCGGATCGCCGTCCTCGCCTAGGGTGCCTTCGATGAAGCCGTAGTCGTACGGGTATTGAGTGGATGTGAACAGAGTCCGGTCAAGGCGCACGCGGCCGGTGTTGTGGTCCATTTCGTACTTGTTCTTGGTACCGCGCGGAATCTCGACAGTCACGTCGAATGTGATGCCGACCCGAGGGTCCACGTCAACTTTGCGGAAGTCGTCGATCACCTGAACCGTCCTTAAGATGGGAGTCTCAGCCATCAGGGTATCTGCTCGAAGGGGAACCAGTGGCATCGAACGCGCGACGCAGATCGGGGACGCTCCGCTTCCCGTGGGTCGGCTGGCTTGTCTGGGCGCTGACCGTCGCGCTGCTGGCCGGGCTGGTCTGGTATGCCGGCGGACCGCTCGCCCGTGATCGGGGGTGGCTGGTCGACGGCGGTAGCCCGACGGTTGATCCGCGGGTCATCGCGCGGCTGCATCCGGATCCGGTCTTGCTGGGTGCGGGTGTCATCGACCCCGTCGGAGTACCGGACGCCGCACCCGCCGATCCAGGCCGGGTACAGCAGGCCATGGCCGCGACCCCACCCGAGCTGCCCGGACGCTACGCCAGCGCCGTCGCCGACCTCGGCGGCGGCCCCCTGCATTATGACCTCAACTCCACGGCCCCGATGATCCCGGCATCGACCCTGAAGGTGATGCTCGCGGTTGCCGTGCTGGACGCGCTGGGTCCACAGCAGACCCTCGCCACCACGGTGGTCAGTCCGGCGCCAGGGATGATAGTGCTGGTGGGGGGCGGTGACCCGCTGCTGGCTTCGACGCCCACCAGCTACCCGTTCTCGTCCATGGTCTCGCCACCCACCACCGAAGCCCTTGCGGCCAGTACCGCCGTGGCGCTCACCGCCCAAGGGATCAGCGAAGTCAGCCTCGGTTACGACGACGCCCTGTTCACCGGCGCGGTCTGGCACCCCGACTGGCCTGCCGTAGACCGGCAGTTCATTGCGCCGATCAGCGCGCTGGTGGTCGACGAGGGCGCGGCCGCGTCGGGTGTCGAATCGGCGTCCCCGTCGGCCGCCCGGACCTTTGCCGACCAACTGCGTGCCAACGGGATCACTGTGACCGGTGACCCGTCGCCGGTAACCGGCGTCGACGCCGCCGAACTCGCGCGGGTCGAGTCATTGCCCTTGTCACTGCTGGTCCAGGAACTGCTGGCGCATTCGGACAACTTCATCGCCGAGATGCTGCTGCGCCAACTTGCGCTGGCAAGCGGCCAGCCCGGCAGCTTCGAGGGTGGTGCTGCTGCCCTGACGGCCAGTCTGCAAGACCTGGGTTTGTGGGTCGAAGGGCACGCGATAGCCGACGGCTCCGGGCTGTCGACTGGCAACCGGCTGACCACCGGGGCCCTGATCAAGGCTCTGCAATTGGCCGCGGCTCGGGAGGATTTGGCCGCGGTTCTGTCCGGTATGCCGGTCGGAACTGCCACCGGAACGCTGACCAACCGGTTCGTCGACACCCAAAGTGCCCCTGCCCGCGGGCAGGTAAGAGCCAAGACCGGCAGCCTCGACCAGGTCTCGGGGCTGGCCGGCTATACCCCAACAGCTGACGGCGCGCTATTGGCGTTCGCCGTCCTCGGC
>JAAYVP010000241.1 GCA_012517115.1 Brooklawnia sp.
AAGGCCTGGATACCGAGGCGGTGCAGGGTGGGTGCACGGTTCAACAGCACCGGGTGCTCCTTGATGACCTCCTCCAGCACGTCCCAGACCTGAGGCCGCTGGCGCTCCACCATACGCTTGGCGCTCTTGATGTTCTGTGCGTAGTTCTGCTCAGCCAGCCGCTTCATCACGAACGGCTTGAACAACTCCAGGGCCATCTGCTTGGGCAGGCCGCACTGGTGCAGTTTCAACTGTGGGCCGACCACGATCACCGAGCGACCGGAGTAGTCGACCCGCTTGCCCAGCAAGTTCTGACGGAAACGGCCCTGCTTGCCTTTCAGCATGTCGCTGATGGACTTCAGCGGACGGTTACCCGGCCCGGTGACCGGACGGCCGCGGCGTCCGTTGTCGAACAGGGAGTCGACCGCCTCCTGAAGCATGCGCTTCTCGTTGTTGACGATGATCTCGGGGGCCCCGAGGTCGAGTAGCCGCTTGAGGCGGTTGTTGCGGTTGATGACCCGCCGGTAGAGGTCATTCAGGTCAGACGTTGCGAAACGACCACCGTCCAACTGCACCATCGGGCGCAGATCGGGGGGGATGACCGGGACGCAGTCCAGCACCATGCCCAGCGCAGAGTTGTCGGTGTCGATGAAGGCTCGAACCACCTTTAGCCGCTTCAGGGCGCGGGTTTTGCGCTGGCCTTTGCCAGTCTTGATGATCTCGCGCAAAGCCTCCGCCTCGGCCGCCAGATCGAAGTTCTCCAAGCGCTTCTTGATCGCCTCGGCGCCCATGAAGCCCTCGAAGTACTTGCCGAAACGGGTCTTCATCTCTCGATAGAGCACCTCGTCGCCCTCGAGGTCTTGGACCTTGAGCGACCTGAACCGCGACCACACCGCATCGAGCCGGTCAAGCTCGCGTTGGCCCCGGTCACGAAGTTGCTTCATTTCACGCTCGGCCGAATCACGAACCTTCTTGCGCAATTCACGGTCGGCGCCCTCGGACTCCAGCGTGGCCAGGTCCTCTTCTAGCTTGATGTTGCGCGCCTCCAGATCGGCGTCACGACGCTTCTCGATCTGTGTGCGCTCCACCCCAACCTTGGCCTCCAGGCTCGACAGGTCGCGGTGTCGAGCATCCTCGTCGACCGACGTGATCATGTAGGCAGCGAAGTAGATGACCTTTTCCAGGTCTTTCGGGGCGATGTCCAGCAAGTACCCCAAGCGGCTTGGCACGCCCTTGAAGTACCAAATGTGGGTGACCGGAGCAGCCAGTTCGATGTGACCCATCCGCTCCCGGCGCACGTTGCTGCGGGTGACCTCGACACCGCAGCGCTCGCAAACGATGCCCTTGAACCGGACGCGCTTGTACTTGCCGCAGTAGCACTCCCAGTCGCGAGTCGGACCGAAGATCTTCTCGCAGAAAAGCCCATCGCGTTCCGGCTTCAGCGTGCGGTAATTGATGGTCTCCGGCTTCTTGACCTCACCGAAGCTCCACTCTCGGATCTGGTCCGCAGTCGCCAGGCCGATGCGAAGCTGATCATAGGTGTTGACGTCCAGCACTTGTAGTCTCCCGTTGATGGGTCGTTGGTCTATTCGTGTAGGGGTCTGATTGATCAGACTTCGTCGACGATCGCGAACGAGTCAGCGCCGGGACGACGCGACAGGTCGATACCCAGGTCCTCGCTCGTGCGGTAGTCGTCCTCGCTGTCACGCAAGTCGACGATCGCACCGTCACTGCTCAGCACCTCGACGTTCAGGCACAAGGACTTCATCTCCTTGACCAGAACCTTGAACGACTCCGGGATACCCGGCTCGGGAATGTTCTCGCCCTTGACGATCGCCTCATAGACCTTGACCCGGCCGGGCACGTCGTCGGACTTGATCGTGAGCATCTCCTGCAGAGCCCAGGCCGCCCCGTAGGCCTCCAGCGCCCACACCTCCATCTCGCCGAATCGTTGACCGCCAAACTGGGCTTTGCCGCCCAGCGGCTGTTGGGTGATCATCGAGTAAGGGCCGGTCGAGCGGGCGTGGATCTTGTCGTCCACAAGGTGGTGCAGCTTCAGGATGTACATGTAGCCGACGCCCACCTTCTCGGGATACGGCTCTCCGGAGCGTCCGTCGAACAGGACCGCCTTGCCGTCGGCGTCCACGATTCGTTCGCCGTCACGGTTGGGCAGTCCGTTGGCGAGCAGCCCACCGATCTCGTGCTCATCGGCACCATCGAAGACCGGGGTCGCCAATCGCGAATCCGGTGCGTTGGACGCCAGACCGACCTCGCGGAGCCGATCGGCCCAGTCTCCCTCGACATCCGAGATGTCCCAACCCGAGTGGGCGATCCAGCCGAGATGGGTCTCGAGCACCTGCCCGACATTCATCCGAGAGGGCACACCCAGCGGATTGAGGATGATGTCAACCGGGGTGCCATCCGACAAGAACGGCATGTCCTCGGCCGGCAGAATCTTCGAGATAACACCCTTGTTGCCGTGCCTGCCCGCGAGTTTGTCGCCCTCCTGCACCTTGCGCTTCTGGGCGACGTAGACGCGCACCATCTGGTTGACACCTGGCGGCAGGTCATCGTCTGCTTCCTCGCGGTCGAATACGCGGACCCCGATAACGGTGCCCGCCTCACCGTGCGGCACCTTCATCGAGGTGTCGCGCACCTCACGTGCCTTCTCACCGAAGATGGCGCGGAGCAGGCGCTCCTCGGGGGTCAGTTCGGTCTCCCCCTTCGGAGTCACCTTGCCGACCAGAATATCGCCGGTGCTGACTTCGGCGCCGATGCGAATGATGCCACGCTCGTCGAGGTTGGCCAGCATGTCGTCGGACACGTTCGGGATGTCGCGGGTGATTTCCTCGGGTCCGAGCTTGGTGTCACGGGCGTCGACTTCGTGTTCCTCGATGTGAATCGAG
>JAAYVP010000242.1 GCA_012517115.1 Brooklawnia sp.
GTCCGGATCACCCCAGCGAGCTTTTGGGCGACCGTTTCCGGCGATCCGACGATCATCGCGCCGTGCTCGATCTCGTGGACGAACTGTTCCCGGTTGGGACGCGGCCAGCCGCGCTCGGCACCGATACGTCCGGTCATCGCCAACCATGGCTGGAACAACTGTTCGCGGGCTTGCTCGTCGGTCGCAGCAACATGGCCGTACGAATGGAACCCGACCGGCAGTTCGGGTTGGCCGAACTTGGTCAGCGCCCGGCGGTACAAGTCGACGAACGGCGCGAACCTGGTGTGCGGGCCGCCGATGATGGCCAGCATCAGCGGCAGACCGTACCGAGCCGCGCGGATCACCGACTCGGGGCTGCCACCCACCGCAATCCAGGTCGGCAGCGGGCCAGCCTCGATCGGGGGGTGCAGACTGACCTGGTCGAGATTCTGGGTGAGCTTGCCTTGCCAGGTCACTGGCTGACCGGTGCGCAGTCGTGCGAACAGCTCCAGCTTCTCTTCAAAAAGCTCCTCGTAGTCGGCCAGATCGTAGCCGAACAGCGGGAATGACTCGATGAACGAGCCCCGGCCCAACGTTATCTCGGCCCGACCCGACGACAACGCGTCCAAAGTGGCGAAGCGCTCGTAGACGCGCACCGGATCGTCCGAACTGAGCACGGTTACCGCAGTGTTCAGTCTGAGTCGCTCGGTGCGGGCGGCGATGGCGGCGAGCACCATGTCGGGTGCGGAGATCGCGAAGTCGTCGCGGTGGTGCTCCCCCAAGCCGATATAGTCCAACCCGACATGGTCGGCCAGCACCGCCTCGGCCACCACGTTGCGGATCACTTGGGCGGGACTTACCGGGTTGCCCGCGAGGTCGTGGGTGACATCGCCGAACGTGTCGATGCCGAACTCGATCTCGTCCGAAGCCATGCGGCAACAACGCCGCCGGAAGCCCGATCATTCCGGAATGCCGGCGCAGCACCGGGCGTTGAGCCGACATGAATCGGGTTCTGGGAATCGTCGGGGCCGGCAAACTGGGCACCACACTCGGGTTGGCCGCCAGCGATGCCGGCTGGCAGGTGCTCATGTGCGACGTGGCTCCCATCGATGTGGTGGCCATGATCGTCGAGGCGATGGTTCCGCAAGCCCAGTTGGTGAGCCTGCCGGAGTTGGTCGCTCGCGCCGACATAGTCTTGCTGGCCATCCCGTTCGGTCTTTCTGACCAGCTCGATTACTCGCTGCTGGACGGCAAGGTCGTGCTCGACCCGATGAATTACTGGCCTGCAGTCGACGGTGACGTCGCTGCGCTGCACGGCTGGACCGGGTCAACGACCGATCTGGTTGCCCTGCGCAACCCCAGAATGCGGATAGTCAAGACGCTGAATCACCTCGGCTACAACGACTATGCCGCCGATGCGCGCTCCGGCGACGTGCCGGACCGCCGGGCAGTTGCCGTGGCTACCGACGACCCCGGCGCAGGCGAATTGGTTGCTCAACTGGTCGATGACATCGGCTTCGAACCGGTGCTGGTGCCGTTCGACCGGTCGAAGCTCCTTGAGCCGGACGGTCCGGTCTTCGGCCGGTGGCTGGACGCCCCGAGCATGCGACAGCTGCTGGGGGTCACTCCGGCCCGACCAGCGTGACCTGATAGCCGGGGGCGGACTGGGGTTTGACAGACTCACAGGTGAGCAGCGCCGGCGATTGACGGATCACCCGGACGTCCGCAACCCACTCCTGGCCGTGGACGAGTAGCCGGACGCGTCGGATCGGCCCGTCCCGCCCCAGGCCAGTGACCACGACATCGTCCAGCCCGGTTGCGCCGAGTTGCCAGCGGACCTGCGCCTCGGCGGCCTGCACAACCCAGGACCGCGAGCTGCGTCCCCGGTGGTGTGTCAGGTCCAGGGCGCCGGCCAGGTAGGCGTCCACCACCCGCGGCCCGCTGTCGGCGTCCAGCCGCCCGAAGTAGTCGCCGCGCGGCAGCACCACCAGATTGCCGGCGAACCGGTCACCACCAAGGTGCGACGCCTCCCACAGCAGCTCGGGATAACGCTCGGCGATCGCGGCGGCGACTGGCCGCCCCCGAGTCGCGCAGCACGGATCGTGTCGGCCATGCGTGCAGACCAGCAAGACAGGGCCGGGGTGGCTGGGCCAGCCGATGCCGTCCCGTTCGCGGAAACCTGACGGATCCAGGTCGGCGAGACCCGCCAGGTCGTCGACGAACCTCGACTGCAACCAACCATGCCGGGCATTCGCAGCGAAGACCCGCCGCGGTCCCGGGATAGCGCGTCCGGGGCGCCTGATCAGCAACGTTCGCACGCCTAGGTCTCGGCGCCAGCGGGCAAGAGTGTCCCGGAGCGACTCCGGCAGCCGGTGACTATGCAGGACGGCCGGCCCCCATGGCCCGGCGTCCTCGATCAGTAAGAATGCCTGCCCCGTGGAGGCGGTGGCCCACTGCGGTTCGTCGCGGGCCCGGCTCTCGCCGGAGCAGCCAATCACCGCACCACTTCCAGCAACCCTTCGCGCACCAGACGCCGACAAAGGACCAGCGCACTGTCTGCGGTCAGCCCAGGCAAGTCTGCCGGGGTGAACTGAACCGCGTTGATGGCGACGCCCACCGCGTCCGCCACTTGCGCTGGCATGATGAGGCGTCGATCCCCCAGCAGCAACTCCAACTTGGCGTCGTGTTCGCGACGCGTGCATTGGCTCCCGGTGCGACGCCGCAGTCGCGTCTCAGCGTTAAGTTGGCGGACATCGAGCAGGTCGAGCAATGCGCCAGCCAAGACCGGCTGGCGTCCGGTACTGAAGCTGGCCTCGAGTCGGTCGACTGCGGCGCGGGTGTCCACGGACGCCAGTTCGTCGGCAAGGTCACCCAGCCGGCTGCGCAGGGCGTCCGCGAGCGCGTTCGGGTCGGTGAACAGGGCGGCTGGCAGCGGTTCGGTCTGGCGCTGATCGGCGGCGATTGTCCGGCCGACGACATCGCTCAGGAAGTCGGCCCAGACCACCCTGTTGATGCCGACCGTGACATGTAGCGATGCGGTCTGCTGGCCGGTCCGCGCCATGTGCGGCGTCCCGGTCGGCAGATACATGCAAGTGCCTGGACTCATCACGATCTGATGAGCACCGTCGGCGTCGTGAATCTCCCAGTCCTTGCTGCCGTAAGTCTGGAAGGTGAAGACGTCATGGGTGTCACGGTGCAGCGCAAAGCCCTGCGACCCGGGCGGGGTCAGGTAGGCGTTGGCCTGACATGGGTGGCCGAGTTCTTGTTCGAGGCCCCGGACTAGTTGCCGGAGCGGCTCCCAATAGCGCTGCAGCCCTTGGAAGACGATGGTGGCGCCGTCATCGAACAGCGCGAGCACCTTGGCGGCGTCCAGCAGACCGGTCATCGGTTGGTCGGCGATGGTGGCCCGACGGGTGTAACGCGACTGGTCGAGCACCTTACCGTCTTTGGCCAGCCGCACTTGCGGAGTGCGCAAGGCACTGGTGGTGAGCAGCGAATCGGCGTGGTCGAGCCCGAAGATCTGCTGCAGTTGCTCGGGGTCGACCGAGTGGATGTGTGGCCGACGACCCCAGACCTCAGATACGAAGGTCTGGGCGTCGCCCGACAATAGCTGCAGGTAGTTCATGTTCAGGCGTCGGTGCCGTCCGCGTCGCCGCCATCGGTACCATCTGCATCGCCACCATCACTGCCGTCACCGTCGCGTCCGTCGGTGCTGTCACCGTCGGTGCCGTCCGCGTCCCCGCCATCGGTACCATCCGCATCGCCACCGTCACTGCCGTCACCGTCGCGTCCGTCGGTGCTGTCACCGTCGGTGCCGTCCGCGTCCCCGCCATCGGTACCATCTGCATCGCCACCGTCACTGCCGTCACCGTCGCGTCCGTCGGTGCTGTCGCTGCTGTCGCCGTCGCGTCCGTCGGCGTCGCCCGGCCGCACTTGGCCGCCGGCTACCTTGCCGCCGACGGTCTCGATATCTTCGTCAGTCAGGACGAAATCTTCGCGATCCGCGGGTTCTTTGGTCATATCGATACTCCTCAATTAGGGATGGACAACGCTGGTTCGCACAGTAAGCCATCCCGGTGACATTCACCGGCGGTTCGCCGACCCGGACGCCCCAGGTCACCGACGAAAGACCCAAGGTTGGATCAACGGAACGACACAGTCCGACTCTAAGTCGAAAAACGCGCAACAGTTCGCTGCTGTCCGGGTGCCGCGGCCCATCCGGCCAACCAGTGCGCGATTTTCAGCTGGCGGCCTTCGGCTGGCAAGCCGGGCACCAGTAGAGGTTGCGCCCTGCCATCACCTGCCCGGCAACCTCGGTGCCGCACGCCAAACACGGCTCGCCGCGCCGGCGGTAGACGTAGACCTCGCCGCCGTGCGCATCGACGCGTTCGGGACGTCGCATCGCCTCGGGGGTGTGCTCGGGACGCACGGTGTCGATGCGTCCGCGGGCGACCGCATAGGACATCAGAGCGACCAGATCGGCCCAGACCGAATCGAAGACTGGACGCGGCAGCAGGTTGCTCGGCAGCTCAGGGTCGATGCCGTGCCGGTACAACACCTCGGCACGGAAGATGTTGCCCACCCCGGCGAAGATCGCCTGATCCATCAGGGCCGCTCCGATCGGACGCCGGGTGGCCTGCAGCTTCCGCCACGCCCGCTGCGGGTCGGCGTCGGGACGCAGCGGGTCAGGCCCGGACGAGTCAACGACCTCAGCACGCTGCACCGGATCGATCAGCCGACACCACTGCGGGCCGCGCAGGTCGGCGGCGCGGCCACCGGCAGCGATTCGCAGCCGAAGGGTCTGCGGTTTGACGGGCGGCGCATCTGACCCGAAACCGAAACGGCCGATCAGCCCCAGGTGCACCCAGATCGTGCGAGCGTCCGTAAAGTCGAGCAGCAGGTGCTTGCCCACGGCGTCGGCGCCAAGCAATCTGCTGTCATTGAGCAGTCGCGCCGCCGCCGCGAACCTGCCCTGCGGGCTAGACACCGCCACCTGCCGTCCCCCGAACTGTTCGTCCAAGTGGGCAGCCAATCGGTGGATGACATGTCCCTCGGGCATCCCAACCTCCTCCGCCCAGGTCATCGGCAGCCAGCGACGACGCTCACCACAGTAGCCGTCTGTCACTAGGCTGACGTCATGCTTGTCGCCTTCTCCGTCAGCCCGGCCACCCAAGACCAGACCGGCTCGGTACACGACGCCGTCGCAGCTGCCGTGCAGGTCGTCCGCGATTCCGGTCTGCCCAACAGCACCGACTCCATGTTCACCACCATCGAGGGCAGCTGGGACGAGTGCATGGCCGTGGTGAAGCAGGCCTGTGAAGTGGTGGGTCGTTTCGGGCCACGGGTCTCGCTCGTCCTCAAGGCCGATATCCGCCCCGGCTACAGCGGCGAGATCACCGGGAAGGTCGAGCGACTTGAGGCAGTCCTGAATCGAGGGGCGCCGCCGAACGCCTGAGCGCGGAGCAGTAGAGTGACCGTACAAGAGTCGCCTCGCAGAGGGACACGGTCACAATGAGGTTGCCGACCAGACGCACGCTCGAAATCGGACGTCTAGCCTGTCGGCCAGCCAGTTAGGAAACGGCTTTCCCATGTTTGATGGACGTCCTGACATCACCCAGTTGCCCGACCTCGCGGAGGGCGTCGGCCGGGTTGGACCGGTTCGGACCCGGATGCCGATCTACGTCGACCTGCTCCCGCCGTGCAACAACGCCTGCCCGGCCGGTGAGAACATCCAGGAATGGCTGCGCCTGATCAAGGAGAACCAGGCCGAAGCCGCCTGGCGTCAGTTGGTTCGCGACAACCCGTTCCCGGCAATCCACGGCCGCGTCTGCTACCACCCCTGCGAGACCGCGTGCAACCGTGTGGAGCTTGACGGCGCCGTCTCGATCCACTCGGTCGAGCGCTACCTCGGCGACCTTGCCATTGAGAAGGGCTGGCGATTCAATCCCCCGCGCAACAATACCGGCTACCGGGTGCTGGTCATTGGCGCCGGACCCTCCGGCCTGTCGGCCGCCTACCACCTCGCACGAGTCGGCCATGAAGTCGAGATCCACGACGCCGGCGAACTGCCCGGCGGCATGATGCGCTACGGCATCCCGGAATACCGGCTGCCCCGCGACGTGGTGGACGCCGAGATCAAACGCATCTCAGACCTGGGTGTCAAGATCGTCCTCAACCACCCGGTGCACGACCTGCTCGAAGAGCAGCGTGCCGGTCGGTTCGACGCAGTCTTCATCGCGATCGGCGCGCACCTTTCAAAACGGGTCGAGATCCCCAGCGTGGACGCCGGCAAGATGGTGGACGCGGTCGACTTCTTGCGCAATGTCGCGTCCGGCGAGAAACCGAAGATCGGCCGCCGGGTCGCCGTCTACGGCGGAGGCAACACCGCCATGGATGCTGCCCGTTCGGCGATCCGGATGGGGGCCGAAGAGGCCGTCATCATCTATCGCCGCACCCAGGAGCAGATGCCCGCTCACGCCGAAGAACTTGCCGACGCCGAGCAGGAAGGCGTGAAGGTCCACTGGCTGCGCACCATCAGCGAGGTCTCCGAGGAGATCGAGGTCGAGATCATGGAGCTCGACGAGTGGGGCAAGCCGCGCGGCACCGGCAAGTTCGAGAAGCTGCCGGCCGACAC
>JAAYVP010000243.1 GCA_012517115.1 Brooklawnia sp.
ATCGATCGGCCAACCCCATTCGCTGGTCGGGACGTAGGGATTGTCCACTGAGTTCGGCGGCCTGCCTGCGTCGCGTGTTTCGGAGTAGGCGCCCGCTTTCACCGTGGTCGACATGTAGTAGCTGAAGCCGATGTAGTCGACCGTGCCCGCCGCAAGGATTTCGGCATCGCCGTCCCGCCAGCCGATGTCGTAGCCCTTCGCCGCCACTTCACGTCGGGCGTAAGCGGGATATTGCCCGCGGACGTGTACATCAGCGAAGAAGTAGCGTTCCCGGTTGGCCAGTTGAGCCGTCATGACGTCATCGGGGTCGCAGGAGAACGGATAGCTCGGCACATAGGCGATCATGCAACCGACCTTCAGTTCCGGATCGATCTCATGCGCGATCGCCACCGCCTGTGCGCTGGCCAGCAACTCGTGATGCGCCACCTTCAACAGGACCTCTCGGGGATCGTCCTGGTCGGTCAAAGTGACGCCCGAATTCGTCCACAGATACAACGGGTTGCTGAGGTCCATCTGATTGTTGATCTCGTTGAAGGTCATCCAGTACTTGACCTTCGTGTGATAACGCTCGAAACAGACCCGGGCGTAGCGCACGAACAGGTCCACCACCCGACGATCCCGGAAGCCACCGTAACGGCGGGCGAGATGCAGCGGCATCTCGAAATGCGTGAGGGTGATGACGGGTTGAATGCCGTGCTTGAGCAGTTCGTCGAACAGATCGTCATAGAACTTCAGGCCGGCCTCGTTCGGCTGGTCTTCGTCGCCCTGCGGGAAGATACGCGTCCATTGAATAGACGTTCGGAAGCACTTCAGCCCCATCTCAGCGAACAACGCAACGTCCTCGCGGTAGCGGTGGTAGAAATCGATCGCTTCATGACTCGGGTAGAACTCGTCGGATTCGATGGTTTCGGTCAGCCGCCTAGGCACCCCACGGGAACCGCCGGTGAGTACATCTGCGACACTCGGGCCTTTGCCGTCCGCGTCCCAGCCACCCTCCATCTGATGAGCAGCGACCGCCCCGCCCCACAAGAAACCAGCCGCGAATTTCGTGTTCATTTGGTTTGCCTTCCAATCCTCAGTTACGAATTTGGTGTTCATCTGATTTGCCGACTATTTATCAGTTCGAGACTTTCTCGGACTGCGCAGGCAGCGTGACCGCCGCCAGCAACTCTTCACCAACCTTCACCACGGTGGCGGGCGCAGGCAGCACCTCGCTGTAATTCTTCGAGTTGGTGACGATGACCGGAGTCAGCGTCGAATACCCGGCGTTCTTGATGGCGTTGATGTCGAAGTCGATCAGCAAATCACCCTTCGAAACCTGCTGCCGAGCATCCACATGGCAAGTGAAGTGTTCGCCCTTAAGTTGCACCGTGTCGATACCAACATGGATGAGCACCTCCACACCATCACTAGAGATCAGACCCACCGCGTGCTTGGACGGCAAGACCGCGACCACCTTGCCATCGAAGGGAGCGAAGACCTTACCCACCGACGGATCGACAGCAACACCCGACCCCATCGCACCAGAAGCGAAGACCGGATCAGGAACCGAATCCAACGGCACCACACGCCCACTGAGCGGACTCGACACCACAGTGGCGCTCTGCGCAGCCAACAACGCGGTATCGTAAGCAGCCTGCGCCGACTCCAACAGTTCCGCACTGCCCTCAGCCTGCTGCTCCTCCTCAGTCGGCTCGTCAACCGGATCATTGAAACCAATGAAGTAGACCAGCGCCATAGCACCGAAGAACGCGATCGCCGAACCAAGAGCCTGACCGATCAGCGAAGTCGGATTGTCCGGGCTCTGAGCATTAACAACGGTCAACAAGCCGGGCAAACCCGCAAAGGCGTAATAACGCGAACCGAACAACGAAGTGACCGCAGCACCGACCGCACCAGCGACACACGCCAGAACGAACGGACGCTTCAACCGCAGAGTCACACCATAGATGGTCGGCTCAGTGATACCGAAAATGCCGGTCGCGGCCGCCGAACCAGCGACACCACGAAGCTGCTTACTCTTCGTCCTCAAGAACACCCCAAACGCAGCACCAACCTGAGCAATCACCGACGCCGACAAGAACGCCTGGATCGAATCAGAACCGTACTGCTCGAAGTTAGCCAACACGACCGGCAGCATGGCCCAGTTAACACCAAAGACCACCGCGATCTGGAACAACCCACCAATAAGCGCAGCAGCCACAACCGGAGCGACCGACGCCATCCAGTTATACCCATTAGCTATACCGTGCGCTGCGCCCGCAGCAAGCGGGCCAACAACCAGCAAAGTAAGCGGCACCATGACCGCGACACTGATCAACGGCACCAACAGGTTCTCAGCCGTACCCTTCAGGAACTTCTTAAGGAAACGCTCCAAATGGGACAGCAACCACACCAACAGCAGCGGCGGGATAACGGTCGAGGTATAAGTGGTCGGCGACAGCGGGATGGCAAATAGCCGAATGGTCTCGCCGTCGGTGATGCGCGCTGCCATAGCCCCCCACGAAGGGTTCATGATCGCAGCACAGCAAAGCACCGCCACCAGAGTGTTGACCTTGAAGTGCTTGGACGCGGTAATCGCGATAAAAACCGGCAAGAAGGTGAACGGGGTCCAGGAGATGAAGGAGAAGACCTCATCGGTGCCGGAACCTTCGAAGGCCGGCCATAGCATACGAATCACGATCAGCAAGCCCTGAATCAGGCCTGCTGCGGCGAGAACGTAGACAAAGGGAGCGAAGACGGCCGACATCGTAGCGATCAGCCGGGCGGCCAGGGACTGCTTCGGTGCTGGTGCGTCTTCATCAGCCGACAAATTGGTCGAGGCCAGCAGCGCTTCGTGGACTTCGCCCACGTGAGGACCTATGACGACCTGGAATTGGCCGCCGCTTTCCACTACGGTGATGACCCCTGGCAGCGCGGCGACCTTCTCTTTGGCGCCTTCGGGGGTTTGCCGCAGTACGAGGCGCAGCCTCGTCGCACAGCGGCTGGCGTTGACGACGTTGGACTCACCGCCGACTTCGTCAAGAATCTGGGTTGCGAGTTTCGGATAGTTGCGTACTGGCTCAGCCATTGAACCCTCCATTGATACATGGACGTGAATGTGGCATGCATCGTCTGGAGTTAGCGGGGATAGCTCTGTTGAGTCTCCATGCTTGGCCCCAGCAAGTGAGCAACGCTCACCTCGATGCTGCGACTCGGGTTCTTGCCTCATGGAGTAACAGGCCCGCTGTCACGAACACCATACCCCACCAAGAAACAAAAAAGCAAGAGGCCGACGACACCCACACAAAACCCC
>JAAYVP010000244.1 GCA_012517115.1 Brooklawnia sp.
ACGGCCGTCTCCAGATCGGCGCCGGTCATCAGCCCGTAGACCAGACCCGACGCGAACGAGTCTCCACCACCGACCCGGTCAAAGATCATCAGGTCATCGCGCTGGACGGCCTTGACCACGCCGTCCTGCTTTGACCAGGCGATCGCCGACCAGTCGTTGATAGTCGCCGACTTCACGCCACGCATCGTTGTGCCGATCACCTTAAGGTTGGGATACGCCTCGGCAACGCGCTCCACCATGCCCTTGAAGCTGTCCAGGGGCAGCACCGTGAGGTTCTCGTCGACGCCCTCGATCTCGAAGCCGAGCGCGGCGGTGAAGTCTTCCTCGTTGCCGATCATCACGTCAACGTAAGGGGCAACGGCTCGGTTGACCTCTTGCGCCTTGGCCTGACCGCCGATCGACTTCCATAGGCTGGGCCGGTAATTGAGGTCGTAGCTGATCAATGTGCCAGCCTGCTTGGCAGCCTGGCAGACGGCGATCACAGCTTGAGCAGTGGTTTCTGACAGTGCTGCGTAAATTCCGCCGGTATGCAGCCAGCGTGCACCCTTGACGTTGAAGATCTCGTCGAGATCCCAGTCGGACGCTTCTGCCTGACTGATGGCGGTATGGCCGCGGTCGGATGCCCCCACCGAGCCACGCACGCCGTAACCGCGCTCAACGAAGTTAAGACCGTTCCGGGCGGTGCGTCCTACGCCATCGTTGGCGACCCACTTGATCAGCGAGGTGTCGACTCCACCCTGCATCATGAAGTCCTCAACGAGATGCCCCACCTCGTTGTCGACCAGGGCGGTGATCGCGCCAGCACGCAGACCAAAGACCTTGCGCAGGCCCCGGACGACGTTGTACTCACCGCCGCCCTCCCAGGCAGTGAAGTGCCGGGCGGTGCGGATACGGCCTTCGCCGGGATCGAGCCGGAGCATGATCTCGCCCAAGCTGAGTGCGTCCCAGTGGCACTCTTCGGCCTTCTTGAGGCCAAGATCGACGGCCATCAGTTGTTCCCTCCGGCCAGCGCCGAGACCAGATCCATCGATTCACGGGTGAGGGTCTCAACCCGGCCAAAATCGCCGGCGTCCACGGCTTTGGCCGGCACCATCCATGAACCGCCGACGGCCGGGATGCAGGGCAACGCGAGGAACTCGCCCAGGTTGGCGGCGCTGACGCCGCCGCTCGGAATGAAGTTGATGTCGATGAAGGGCGCGGACAGGCTCTTGATTCCTGCGGCACCACCGTAGACGTTGGCGGGGAAGAACTTGACGGTGTTCAGCCCCAGTTGCTCGGCGAGCATGATCTCAGACGGGGTAGCCACACCCGGCAGTACCGGGATGCCGATCTCTTGAGCGCGCAGCACGACGTCGGACCGCAGGCCGGGGCTCACGATGAAGGTCGCGCCGGCGTCCACTGCCTGATCAACCTGGGCGGGGTTTCGCACGGTGCCGGCGCCGACGATGATGTCGCCGCGCTCGGCGAGGATCTTGATCGTGTCGGCCGCGGCGGCGGTGCGGAAGGTGACCTCAGCCAC
>JAAYVP010000245.1 GCA_012517115.1 Brooklawnia sp.
CCACGGCATCAACCGCACACGTTGGCCATCACCCAACAACCAGAAGGAAGCCTGTCACCTGATGTGAAAGTACGGCGACCACTGCGGTCGCGTTGATGGAGGTGATGTTGATGCCAGCGGCGCGGAGGTGGAGGAGGCGCCAGGTGATCACCAGGATCGACCGAGGCAGCAGACGGCACCCGTCCTAGGCAGCAGGCGGCACCCCGCCTAGGCAGCCCTAGGCAGCAGGCGGCACCCCGCCCTAGGCAGCAGGCGTGGTTGTGCGGCTATCGCGATACAACCGCCGTGCCCCGTTCAGGGCGGCCAGGACGCCCAGCCCACCGACTGCGAACCCTGCGAACAGCGCCAACTGCAGCGGGCTCAGCCCGGCACTCTGCTCCCCCGGCCCGATCGCCGAGCCCACCAGGAAACCGAACAGCGGACCCAACAAGGCGAACCCGCCACCCAACAACAGCCACCAAGAGCCCGGGCGCATCGGCACCAGCTCGATCGGGCGGCCAGGTTCGGGCGCAACGTCAACTCCAGAGGCCGACACGGGTTCAGACGCGGGTGTGGATGCAGCCGTCATTGTTCATCCCTTTCAGATGCGGGTGCCCGACTCAGGTGTGGGCGCGGATCTCATTGTTCGTCCCCTTCGCGGGTGCCTGACTTATCGGGGCCTGGTTGACCGAGGCCTGACTTACCGGCACCTGACTTCCCGGAGCCTGACTTACCGGCACCTGACTGACCGGAGCCGGCTTAACCTGATCGGCCAGGTCGAGCAGCGGCCGGACGATGTCCATCGGCAACGGGAAGACCACCGTCGAGTTCTGGTCGGCGCCCAACTCCAGCAGGGTCTGCAGGTAGCGCAACTGGATCGACACCGGGCTCTCACTCAGGGTGCGGGCCGCGTCCCGCAACTCGGCGGACGCCTGCAGCTCGCCCCGGGCGCTGATCACCTTGGCGCGACGCTCCCGCTCAGCCTCGGCCTCACGAGCCATGGCCCGCTGCATCATCTCGGGGATCTCGACGTCCTTGATCTCCACGATCTGCGCCTCGACCCCCCAGGGCTCGGTCTGCCGGGCGATGGTGGTGGTCAGGTCCTCATTCAGATCGGCCCGGTGAGCCAGCAGCGTGTCCAGTTCAGCCCGGCCGACGACCGACCGCAGCGTGGTCTGGGCAATCTGCGAAGTGGCCACCGCATGGTTCTCCACCTCCATCACCGAGCGCACCGGGTCGACCACCCGGAACAGCACCACCGCGTTCACCCGCGCAGTCACGTTGTCCTTGGTGATGACCTCCTGCGGCGGAATCGTCAGCGTGACCACACGCAGATCAACCCGCACCAACCGGTCCAGACCCGGGAAGATGAACAACAACCCCGGGCCGAGCGGGCCGCGCAAGCGTCCCAGCCGGAAAACCACCGCCCGCTCATACTCACGCACGATCCGCAAGCAGCCGACCGCAAGCGCCGCCAGCACGGCAACGACGATCAACACGATGACCATGGGGTGCAACGACATTCAAAGCCTCCTGGGACGATCAGAACGGTAGACGGTGCGCCGGGTCTGCTGCCGACGCGCCATCAGCAGCCGCTCGTCGGCGTTGTCGTCCGACGACTTGACCAACACCCCGGTCGGGTCGGCCGGGGTCCGGCGCAGATGGGCGAACAGCGGCAAAGTGGCCATCACCGCAACAAACCCGGCCCCGATCAGCGCCCACGCCTCGGCGTGGTTGGGGGTGGCCGCAGCCGCCGCGAACGGCCAAGCCGCCCCGAGAATCCCGATCGTGCAGGCGATGCCCCGATGGAACCGGGCGGACTCCGACGCCGGCCAGGGGTCCACCTGACGCTGCACCTCGCGTCCCGAATTGGAAACCGTGCAGGTGTCTTTGATCGGGCAGACATTGCAGACCGACGGCAGCGCCCGGTAGCGCATCACCCGGTTCTCCGGGTCGAACGACTGCGGCCACAACCACTGGTCCTGCGGGCACAACCAGGCGTCATGGCTCTCGTGGTAGATGAACCCCGGATTGCGGCGGCTCTCCAGCGACCTGGCCGCGCGCCGGGCCATCGCGTCCACCCCGTAAGCCACACAGACCAGCACGATCGCGTAAGCGAACGCGAACCAGGTCATCGGGCCCCAGGCGGACGTCTCAGTCATGAGTCAGCGCTTCGCGTCCACGCCAGTGCGGTCGAGGTGCGCCTCGGGATGCTCCTCGACGAACAGCGTCTCCGGCTCCATCTGATGGGTTCGTTTGGTGACGGCATGCCGCACCCCCAGCCAGGCGATCCACAGGAACGGTGCGATGCCGCCGACCAGGAAGACCACATCGCCGGGCATCCGCAGCCATTCCAGGATCGCGTTGCCGGGAGTGGCGATGTAGCCGAGCGTGCGGGCCTCGTAGTAGCCGTCGTTGACCGAGTACCACAGCTGCAACACACCCAACGGCAGCAAGGTGGCGAAAACCATCCACGCCAGGCCGATGTTCAGTGACCAGAACGACAGCTTCGCCAGCCGCTCGGGCCACTTCTCAGGCTTGATGATGTAGCGCAACGCGAACAATGCCAGCCCGACGGCGAGCATGCCGTAAACCCCCATCATCGCGGCGTGGGCATGGTTAGCCGTCAACGCGGTGCCGATCTGGTAGTACGAGACGATCGGCAGGTTGATCAGGAAACCGAACACCCCAGCGCCGATGAAGTTCCAGAAGCCGACCGCCACCAGGAACATCACCGCCCACCGATGCGGGAAGGGTGCGCTGCTGCGCGACTCCTGGCGGGCGCCGAGCTGCAGGAACGACCAGGCCTCGACCGTCAGGAAGGTCAACGGCACCACCTCAAGCGCCGAGAAAAACGCACCCAGCGCCATGTGCTCCACCGGGGTGCCCGAGAAGTACAGGTGGTGCATTGTGCCCAACACCCCACCCAGCGAATACAAGATCACGTCGAGGAAGATGATCTGGATCGCGATCTGGCGACGAACCACGCCAAGCATCACGAAGATGTAGGCGACCATCACGGTGGTGAACAGTTCGAGGAAGTCCTCAACCCAAAGGTGCACCACCCAGAACCGCCAGAACTCGGCGACGGTGACGTGGGTCTCGGTGCCGGCGAGCAGCCCGACCGCATAGAACGCCGGGATCGCCAGACCGGAGTAGAAGAACAGCCACGGCATGTTCACCTTGCTCTCGGTGCGCAGCCGGGAACGGATCGCCCGGAAGATGATGGCGATCCACAAGAACAACCCGACCACCAGCAGGATCTGCCAGACCCGCGGCA
>JAAYVP010000026.1 GCA_012517115.1 Brooklawnia sp.
GAAGTGGTTGAGGGTGTAACGTTCCGGCCATGGACGCCCAAGTACTCGCGCGTTGGCAGTTCGGAATCACCACTGTCTATCACTTCTTCTTCGTGCCAGTCACGCTCGGCACCGCCTGGTTGGTCGCCGTGATGGAGACCAGGTGGCTGCGCACCAAGGACGTGCAGTGGCTGCGGATGACCAAGTTCTTCGCCAAACTCTTCCTGATCAACTTCGCCGCAGGCGTTGTCACCGGCATCGTCCAAGAGTTTCAGTTCGGCATGAACTGGTCAGAGTACTCCCGCTTCTTCGGTGACATCTTCGGCGCGCCCCTCGCGCTTGAGGCGCTGGTGGCCTTCTTCCTGGAGTCGACCTTCATCGGTATCTGGATCTTCGGCTGGGACCGGCTTTCTGGCCCAGTCCACAACCTGATGATCTACCTGACCGCCCTCGGTGGAACCCTCTCGGCGATCTTCATCCTCGCCGCGAACTCGTTCATGCAGAACCCGGCTGGGGCTACCTACAACAACGGTCGCGCCGAACTGGTCGACTTCACCATGCTGTTCACCAACCCGTTCTTCATCGCTGCGTTCACCCACCAGATTCCAGCCGCACTGATGGTCGCCGGCGGACTGGTGGCGGGCGTGGCCGGCTGGAAACTCGCCAAGGTGGTCAAAGAAGCCCCGGAGGGCACCGTGCACCCTGACGCAGCCATCTGGCGGAAGACCGCCAAGATGGGCGCGTACGTGCTGCTGGCTGCTTCGATCGCCGTGATGGGCTCGGGCCACTATCAGGCGCAGGTCGGGGCCAAGTTCCAGCCGATGAAGCTCGCCGCGTCCGAGGGCTTGCTCGACACCCAGAAAGCCGCCGGCTTCGCCATCGTCGGCGTCTACACCCAACAGCGCGACGCCCAGGGCATCACCCGGGTCACCGAGGTCTTCAGCTGGGAGGTGCCGTATCTGTTGTCCATCCTCGCCTTCAACGATCCGAACGCCGAAGTCCAGGGCATCAACGACCTGACCGAGCAGTACCTGACCGACGGCCACCGGGCCTGGGACGGCTCACGCAACCAATTGCAGGAGGAGTTCTCCAGCGAACTCGCGCAACTCTCGGTCGATCCGGTGCCCAACGTGATGGTCAGCTTCTGGAGCTTCCGCTTGATGATGGGGCTGGGGTTCGTGTCGATGGGCATCGCACTGCTCATCCTATGGTTCACCCGCAAGGGCGGCACGCCACCATCCAACAACCTGTGGAAGTACACGATGGCGACGCTGCCGTTCTTCCCGCTGATCGCGAATTCGTTCGGCTGGATCCTCACCGAGATGGGCCGCCAGCCGTGGATCATCTACGGTGTGCTGCCAACTTGGACTGCGAACTCACCTAACGTCAGCGTCGCCGCTGTACTGACCAGCATGATCGCCTACACCCTCGCCTACGGCGTCATCGCGGTCATCGTGCTGAAGCTCTTCTTCACCTACATCGCCAAGGGTCTGCCGGACGTTTCCCCACCGAAGGTGCGGACCAACGACGACGCCCCGCTGTCGTTCGCCTACTGAACCCGGAGTTGAAAACATGACTCACGAACAGTTGATCTTCATCTGGTTCCTGCTGATCGCAGTGCTTTGGATCGGCTTCTTCTTCCTGGAGGGTTTCGACTTCGGCGTCGCTATGCTCTACCCGGTCATCGGCAAGGACCCCACCGAACGCCGCGTCATGATCAACACAGTCGGCCCGACGTGGGACGGCAATGAGGTCTGGATGATCACCGCAGGTGGTGCCATGTTCGCGGCCTTCCCCGGCTGGTACGCGACACTGTTCAGCGGCCTTTACCTGCCTTTACTGCTGGTGCTGCTCGGGCTCATCGCCCGCGGGGTGTCGTTCGAGTACCGCGCGCTGATGCCGGACGACAACTGGCGCGATACGTTCGACTGGAGCGCCACGATCGGATCGTTCATCGTCTCGCTCGTGCTCGGCATCGCCTTCGCGAACATGTGGCGCGGCATGCCGGTCGCTGGCGACCCGCCGCACATGACGCAAGGGCTCCTCGAACTGTTCCACCCATTCGGCCTGCTCGGCGGCGCTCTCACGGTGATGCTGTTCATGGTGCACGGGGCGGTCTTCCTCTGCTTGAAGACCGCGGACAGCGTGCGTGAGAAGGCAAATCGTGCAGTCAAGATGCTCGGCCCGATCGCCTTGGGGCTGCTGGCCGCGTTCATTGTCATCGGCAATGTCGCTTACCCGGCTTCGCACAATCCGTTCCTGGGCTCTGGCGCCGGCGTGGCGATGTGGATTACCGGTGCCATCTCGGTTGCCGCACTTGGCTACGCCATTTTGATGCACAGCGAGTCCGGCAACCAGTCCCGCGAGAACCAGGCGTTCGTCGGCACCGGCCTTGCGATCTTGATGCTGTTCGTCACGATCTTCATCAAGATGTACGGCACCCTCGGCTTCGTCTCGGCAGATGGCTCGTTCGACATGAACGTTGCCGCCAGTACGCCTTACACGCTGCGGGTGATGAGCATCGCGGCGCTCATCTTTGTCCCGATCGTGCTCGCCTACTTCGTCTGGAGCTACTACATCTTCCGGAAGCGAATCAGCACCAAGCACATGCCCACGGCAACAAACGAGCCAGCGTCCGCCACTGTCGGGTACTGATTTTGGCGGGAGCAATCGACCGGCGTCTACTTCAGCGCGCGACGGCGACCAGGGGCTTCCTGGTCGCCGTCGCGGCGACTGGCGTCCTGAATGCCGGTTGCATCATCGTGCAAGCCTGGTTGATTGCCCACGCCGTCGCCGGGGTCTTCGACACTGGCCGGCTCGATTTCGACGGGCCACTAACCGGCTTCACGTCCTACGTGTTCGCCATCATCGCCATCTTCGTGATACGCGGGGTGCTGAGTTGGCTGAACGCCTGGCTGGCCCACCGGGCGTCCGCGGCGGTGAAGTCGACGCTACGAACCGACCTGCTGGCTGCCCGACTGGCGCGTCCCAACGACACGTCCACATCGTCGAGCGCCCTGATCCACCTCGCCACCCAGGGCCTGGATGCCCTAGACGGCTACTTCGCCAAATACCTGCCCCAACTGGTGATGGCCGCATTCATCCCGCTGCTGATGCTGGCGGTGGTGCTCGGGCAGGACTGGGTCTCAACCGCCATCATCGCCGTCACGCTGCCCCTGATCCCGCTGTTCATGATCATGATCGGCCGGCACACTAAGGCACAGGTGCGGCGGCGCTACCAGGTGCAGACCAGGCTCGCCAACCACTTCGCCGACCTGATCGCCGGACTGCCGACCTTGCAGGTCTTCGGACGCGCCCGCGCCCAATTGCGCGGCTTGCGGCTGACCGAGGACGCCTCGCGCACCGAGACGATGAAGACCCTGCGCATCGCCTTCCTCAGTGGCGGTGTCCTGGAGTTGTTGGCGACACTCTCGGTGGCACTGGTCGCGGTCAGCGTGGGCTTCCGGGTGGTCGACTTCCAACTCGATCTGACCACTGCGCTGTTCATCCTGATCCTGGCGCCAGAGGTCTACATCCCGGTACGCGCGGTCGGAGTGCACTTCCATGACTCCGCCGACGGCACCGCGGCCGCCGAGGCTGCCTTCGAGATCATCGAGCAAGGTGCACACCGCCAGGGTGGCGGCAAGGTTGCACCCCCCGACCTGAGCCGCGCGGAGATCGAGTTCGACCAGGTCGGCGTTCACTACCCTGGCGCTGCCCTGGCCTCCCTGGAGGGCCTGAGTTGCACTATCCGACCCGGCGAGGTGCTGGCACTGGTCGGGCGTTCGGGCAGCGGCAAGTCGACGGCCCTGAACGTGCTGATGGGCTTCGTCGCACCCACCTCTGGTGCCGTCCGGGTCGCTGGCATCGACTTGACGGAACTCGACATGGACGCCTGGCGCCGCCAACTCGCCTGGGTAGGCCAAGACCCGGGCATGCTACGCGGCACCATCGCGTCCAACGTACGACTCGGCTACCCGGAGGCGACGGACGCCCAGGTCCGCTGCAGCCTGGATCGGGCCGGCGGACAAGCGCTTGAGCTGGCCCGGCCGATCGCCGATGACGGTGAAGGGCTGTCGGCCGGCGAGCGACGTCGGGTCGCGTTGGCCCGCGCCCTGCTGCGGATCGAACTGGGTGGCGCGCAGCTGCTCGTGCTGGATGAGCCGACGGCAGGTCTCGACCAAGCCACTGAGGCGATGGCGGTGGCGGCGGTGCGGGAGACGGGAGTTGGTGCTGTCGTGGTGAGTCATCGTCCGGCCTTGCTGGCGTTGGCCGACGAGATGGTCTCCCCTGGGCCGCGGATCACCGCCGCCCAGGCCGGTGAGCTCGTTGATGAGGCTGGCCGATGACTGCGGCGCCCGCCCCGACGATGCCACGCCAGAAGCCACCACGAGATGTGGCGGCAGCACGTGACGTGGCCGCGCTGGTCGGCAGGCTGCTGGGGCAGGCTGAGCACGGCTGGCAGCAGTTGGTGGCGGCGGTTCTGCTTGCCACCTTCGCGAGCGGAGCGTCGGTCGCCCTGATGGGCACTTCGGCCTGGCTGCTGAGCCGCGCGGCCGAGCATCCCCCGGTCCTCTACCTGCTGGCCGCGTCCGCTGGTGTGCGATTCTTCGGAATCGGACGAGGGGTAGGGCGTTACCTTGAACGGTTGGTCGGCCACAGCTTGGCTCTGCGGATGCAAAGCGCATTGCGGCTGGTCACCTATGACCGCCTCAGCAACACGACTCTGCTCGGCCGCCGCCATGGTGACCTGCTGGTGCGCGTGACCGCCGACGTTGAAGCAATCGTCGATCTAGTGGTGCGGGTGGTGCTGCCGTTCGCTTCCGCGGCTGTCGTAATGATCGGCGCGAGCATCGTCTTGTCGGTCTTCAGCCCGCTCTTCGCGGTGCTGCTGCTGGCCACCTCGGTCTTCGCCGGACTCATCGTGCCCTGGCTGGCGCAACGGTGGTCAAGCGCCGCCGACCAGCGAGCGGTTCCGGCGCGCGGGGATCTGGCTGACCAGGTGCGCGAAATGGCCCGCTGCGCACCCGACTTGGTGGCCTACGGGCAAACCGATGCCGCCATCTCCCGGCTTTCCGCGGTCGACGCCGAGTTGCGCGAGACCGAGTCGAAGAGCGCCTGGACTAGGGGCCTCGCGTCGGGCATGCAGCTGGTCTCGACCGGAGTGGCGATCGCCGCGGCGCTGCTGATCGGTGGCCAGGCCGTTGTCGCCGGCGACATGCTCGCTCGCAACTTGGCCATCCTCGCGCTGGTGCCGCTCGCGCTGCACGAGGTCTACGCCGACTTCACCAAGGCCGCCCAGACACTCACCCGGGCGCGCACCGCGCTCGGCCGCGTGCTCAATGTGCTCGAAGCTGAACCGGTGGGCGTCGGCGACCGGGCGGTGGCGGTCGAGGATACGCCGGATACCGAGCTTCGACTGAAAGGCGTGACGGCCGGCTGGCCAGATGCCGAACCGATCCTGCGGGGCGTTGACCTGAGCGTGGCTGCGGGCGAATCGGTAGCGCTGGTCGGACCGTCCGGCTCAGGCAAGACGACGTTGGCCGCAACGATCATGGGGCTGATCCCGGCACGCGACGGCGCCTTGTCGTCGCCGGCCCGGATCGGTTACCTCGCCCAGGACGCACACATTTTCGCCACCACGCTCGCGGAGAACGTGAAGATTGGCAACAAAGACGCCGACGCTGTGCAGTTGTCGACGGCCCTGGCCCGCGCCGGGCTCGCATTGGATCCGGAGCGCATCGTTGGCGAACAGGGGGCCACTTTGTCGGGCGGCGAAGCGCAGCGGGTGGCCCTAGCTCGGGTGCTGGTGGGCGCCGAACTCCCGGAACTGGTCATCCTGGACGAACCCACCGAACACCTAGACCAAGAGACCGCGGACAACCTGCTGGACGATCTCTTCGAGTCTCTGACTGGCACCTCGCTGCTGGTCATCACCCACGACGAGAACCTGATGGCCCGCTGCGACCGGGTGGTCGACCTCAGGCCATGGGTCGTGGCGGGTAGCCGGTGATCACTGTGGCCGACGCCGTGACCAGATTCCTTCACTTGGTGGCTCCCCGGTCAGGGAGATCGGTGCGTCCCGCCCGATACCAGGGGTCAGTCGGGGATACCAAAGGAATCTGGTCACCGGTGCGCGAGGAAGGCGACCGCGGACTCGTGTTCAGGGCTCACGCCACCGACGGCGGTGACGCGTCCGGCAGCCGCGGGTGACGCCACTCGCGCCACTGCCCAACCGCCTCATAGACCGCCAGCGGCGTCTTCAGCCACCAGCACTCGCCGATTCGGTAGTCGTCGGCCGCTGCCAGCCGCTTGGCGAGATCTGGGCGCTGGCGAGCCAGGAACCTGCGGGCCCGCCAGGCATGTAGTGAGTTCGACGCCACCTTGATCACGTCGGCGTCCTGTAGCAGGGGGATCGCGAACTCGATGTTCTGCCAAGTGCTGCGGGCCTGCTCCTCCAGCACGATCTGGCTTGCAGGGACGCCCAGGTCGCGCAGCAGATCGGCCAGCACCGCGGCCTCCGAGCGTTCGCCTCGCACTGCCGCCCCGCTGCAGATGATCTGGCTGGACGCCGCCTGCATGTTGATCGAGCGGGCCGCAATCTTGGCTCGCCAGCGCTGCAGGGGGTGCGGGCTGCCGTCGGGCCTGGACGGGTAACCCAGCAGCAGGATCACCTCACGGCGTCCAGCCACCGGCGGCGGATTCCCCAGGTCCCGCCGGTGTGCCCACGCGTGGCTGATCTCCCCCACCGCGAGATACCCGGCCATCACCATGCCGAGCGCCCCCAGCGCACCCTTCAGCAGTCGGTTCATCCCACCAATCTTGCCCGCTTGCCCGGGGGTCAGCCGTTCGCTTTGGTCTGTTCGATGATCGCCGAGGCCTCCGAGGTGACGGTCTCGCTGCTGACTAGGTCGCTGGCCTGTTCGGTGAGCACCGCGGCCCGGGCGTCCACGATCTGGCTCAACTGCCCTGACGTGACGAGCTCAGTGCGCAGCCTGGTCATCTCGGAGGTGTACAACCCCTGCCATTCGGTGTTTGCGTTGAACGCGGTGACGAGCGGGTTGGACTGCCCACCGGGCATCGTGCCGCCACCAGCCCCCGGGAGGCCCTGGCCCTGGTCGGCACCGGGCTCCGGGACACCCGCCGGTGGGGTTGCTCCCCACGAAGGGTCCTGGTTTGGCGCGCTGGGGACGTCCGAAGGCCAGTCGCCCGGAGCAGGCCGATCGGCCCCACCCGTGTTCGGACGACCCAGCGCACCACTCGGAACACCACCAGGCATGGCGCCGTCTGCTCCCCTGCCCATGCCGCCTGCAGCATTCCCACCTGGGTCGGCGCCGAAGGCTAGGTTGTGATCCCACGAAACGATCGTGAACTTCTTGGTCGCGCTGTCCCAGAACAGGTACGAGTTGTTGCCAGGCCCATCGATGTCGTCAAAGTTGTTGATCAGGTCCTGGAATGCGAGGTAGGACGCGAACGAGTCGAGATCCACCATTTGGGGGAGCTTCTCATTGATCTCGGTCTGCGTGCCGTTGTTGAGCAGATCCAGCAGTTCGATGAGCGGGGTGTAGTCCTTGAGTCCGGCCTCAATGTCGAACGCACCGCTGTAGTCGCCGTCGGCACCACGCCAGGACCAGTCGCCTTCGGACTCCGCCTTGTACAAGATGCTGTCGGCGCCAGCCTCGGGGAAGTTCTGCTCGACCCAGTCGCCATTGAGGTTCTGCACGGTCAGTCGTAGCTCCTCGGCGCCGCCGTTCACCGAGAATCGGGTCGACATCGCCTCCTGGCTGGCCAAGCCGGCCTCTGCGAGCAGATCGAGAGCGACGGCCTCGTTCAGCGAGGTCTCCGTATTGTTCGAGCGAACCGTGATGTCGGTGTAGCCGTCAAGGTTCTGGCCATCCACGTACTTGTCCAGCCGGATCCGCCAGGGCAGGGTCGCCGGGTCGGTGTCGGCGGTCACCCCGCGCAACGAGGAATTGCCCTTCAGCTTGATACCGACGTTCTGGAACTGCTGGCCATCAATGGTGACGTCGGCGCTTGCCCACTTCTTGTCACCGGAGCTCACGTAGGTGGTGAGCACATCGGCCAAGACCGCTTCGTCGACCGTGAGGGAGATCGTGTGCACCCGTGTCGCGTCGAACAGCGCGCCGCCCGCAGCGGCAGACCCCATCGTTGCCGTGCTGGTCGCCCCGGTGCCCGTCGAAGTGGATGTGGATGCCGAGCAACTGGACAAGAGCAGGACCACAGCCAACAAGCCAGCTGCCACGGACCTGGCGCGGGGGAGAACTCATGGCTCCAAATCTCCTCGCAGCCGCTGTCCACCGCCTGGCGCTGAGCTGTGTGCGGGCTGTGCGTCGCCGAGACGCAGTAATTCAGACGAGCAGCTCACGCACCATCGGCACGACCTGGGTGCCATAGAGCTCTATCGAGGTCATGAGGTGTTCGTGGGCCAGCGTGCCCGCACTGATCTTCAGCGAGGCGCGCTGGGCTCCGAGCGTCCGGATCACCCCAGCGAGCTTTTGGGCGACCGTTTCCGGCGATCCGACGATCATCGCGCCGTGCTCGATCTCGTGGACGAACTGTTCCCGGTTGGGACGCGGCCAGCCGCGCTCGGCACCGATACGTCCGGTCATCGCC
>JAAYVP010000246.1 GCA_012517115.1 Brooklawnia sp.
CACGCAACGAATCGCAGGACGCCGGCTCGCCGTCGAGGGCCGCCAGGCGTTGATGGCTTACCTGCAGGAGCAGACGGCCGTCCATTTGTCGTAGTCGACGCACAAGACGCCCGTCACGGCCCACCAGCAGAGCATGCACAGTGGCTGAGGAGACACCGGCAGCGCGGGCGATGACCCGCCACGGTAGTCCGGTGTCGCTGACCAATTGACGAACCCAAGCGCGGAAGGGCACGGCGTCCACCCAATCGTGGGCGGTGATGGTGGTGTTCATTCAGTGTTCTCCTGTGGCCTGGCCGGCCGGCTGGGGGTGGAAGCCGGCTCGGTTGCGGGGGTGACACCCACTTAAGCCGATCCAGCAGGCCACGGCCAAGCCCACCGGCACGATGGACAACACGACTTCGCTGCGGACAACACTTGGCGGGTAGCCGGACAACACCAGCAGCCTTGGGACAACACCGAAGGGCCGGCCGGTGCGTTGGCACCAGCCGGCCCTTCGGTGATCAAGCCCGGTCAGTTCACCGCAGTGCGCGGATGAAACCGGCGGCCTGCGCCGCCTCCTCACTGTTGAACCAGACGTCGGCATTGGTGCGGTCGTAGCCTGCGGCCTCGGGGGTGTGGTACTTCATCGAGCGCTCGTTGCCCTTGATGTTGAACCCGTCCGGCGGCTCGGAACCCACATAGGCGCCTTCACCGTAGCCCTGCTCGGCCCGCTGGGCGGACTCGCCGGTCTCCTCAGCGATCGGGCCGCCCTCGGAGACCATGACTTCCTCGGCTTCGGCGACCGATTCCTCAGCGCTGGTCTCCACATCTGCATCGGCCTCCGAACCGCCGTCGAACGGGCTGTCACCCCAAGCAGCCTCCTCGTCCTCGCGGCCCGGACGCATGGGTTCGGCTGGGGACCAACCGTCGTCGCGGCTGCCCAGCACCGTGCGCACAGCGAGTACCACGACACCCAACAAGGCCGCGAGTCCGATGGCCGCGAAGACCTTACCGAGCCAGCCGCCGCCCCGCTTGCCCGGCGTCAGCTCGGGCTCGGGCTCGGGCTCGGGCAACAACAGGTCGCCACGCAACGCAGCCACCGCTGAACGACCGCGTAGAGAGGCCTCTTGCACCGTGGGATTCTCGTTGGCATCAATCCACAGCTCTTGGATCTTCGGGAAGACGTCGTGCTCCATCCGGTCTTTGGCCGCGCTGTAGGCGTGTTCGAGAGTGGGTTGCACCCGGTCGGCGGCTTCGCTCACCAACGGGACGATGCGATCGCGCGCGTCCTGGATGAAGGGGCCGACGCTCTCGGATGCCCGCTGCGCGGCGTCTTTCGCGCGTGGGGCCACGAATTCGTAGGCCTGGTGCGCGGCGTCTTTGGCGCGCGGGGCCACGAAATCGTAGGCCTGGTGCCCGGCATGTTTGGCGCGCGGGGCTATGAAATTGACTGCGTCCGTGAACGCGGCGCTGCCATGCTCGAGCGCGTCGTCGGCGGCCGCTTCGACGGCCGAGCGCATCTTCTTGCACTTGCAGTTCATGATCCACTCCGTTCTGTTTGGGCCCGTAATCGAGCTTGCTCGTAGTCGAGCTGTTGTCAACGCTACGTGCTCGGCTCGGCACGATGTGGCAAGCGGGGCAGATTACCCGAGCGGTCTGCAAGGATGAAGAGGATTCGCTATCAGAAAGGCATCATATGACTCAGGCAACCATGCATACCTCGGTGGGCGATGTCGTCATCGAGCTCTTCGACGATTACGCACCCAAGACCGTCGCCAACTTCATCGGCCTCGCGAATGGGACTCGAGAGTACCGTGATCCCGTTGACGGTCAGTTGAAGCAGGGACCGTACTACGACAACACGATCTTCCACCGGGTGATCAGCGGCTTCATGATCCAGGGCGGCGACCCCACCGGCACCGGCCGTGGCGGGCCCGGCTACACGTTTCCCGATGAGTTCTACCCGGACCTCGTGTTCAACCGCCCCTATCTGCTTGCCATGGCAAACGCCGGACCCGGCACTAACGGCAGCCAGTTCTTCATCACGGTTGGCCCAACGCCGCACCTCAATCGTCGACACTCCATTTTCGGCGAGGTGACCGACCCGGCCAGTCAGGCGGTCGTGGATGCGATTGCCACCACGCCGACCACACGGGGCGACCGTCCGATCAACGACGTCGTGATCACGTCTATCACGATCAACTGACGGAAGATCTGCAGACGACATCCGCCTGGCGGACGGGCTTTGCGAGCCGGTCCGCCAGCGGATGCCAGGTCTTGCGCCGGTGCCTTTCGTCAGGGTGAGCTGCGGCTTTGTTGGAGGTCAGAAGAAGCGTGGTAAAACAGGTGCCAAGCCAGGTTACGGTGACAGGACGGCGGTCGACCGACCCATGGAGCGACGCTCAGCCGATCCGATCAGACCTGTTCAGCGAGGAGCAACTGGCCAGACACGCCATGTCGTTGGCCGACAGCCACATGGTTTCCCGACGGACCCGGCCGATGGTCTCGCTGCTGCGGCGGATGCGGGACAACGCCATCATCTTGGGGGAGTGCTACCTCAGTCTGAGCGAAGCCGCCGCCAATGGTGGCCAGATAAGCCCGGCATCCGAGTGGCTGATCGACAACTTCCACACCCTAGAGGAGAACACTCGGCTGGCTCGTCGCGACCTACCCCGCGGCTACTTCAGCCAACTACCCAAACTGGGACCGGGCGCCCTCGCTGGCCACCCACGGATCTTCGCCATCGTGTGGTCCTACGTCGCGCACACCGACAGCTTCTTCCACCCCGACCAGTTGGCCCGTTACATTTCCGCCTACGAACGTCGCAAGGCACTGACCCTCGGCGAATTGTGGGCGGTGCCGATCAATCTGCGTATCATGCTGATCGAGAATGCCCGCCGGCAAGCGCAGCTGCTGGTGACCGCCACCCGGCATCGCCAGCAAGCCGACCAGCTAGCCGATCAA